>NZ_CP058990.1:3445158-3803948 GCF_019021925.1 Cellulophaga sp. HaHaR_3_176 | reverse complement strand
AATTATATCGTCTTCTGTAGGCGTGTAATCTAATTTTACAATATTCTGAAAATCGAAAGTTGCTTCTGTATCATAATTTGCGGTTACCTCTAATCTTTCTCCGATTTTACCTAGCATACTTAAGCTAATACGCTGATCAAAATCGAAAGATAAATTTGTTCTATTTCGAGGTGATAAAGAAGGGTTATCATTCTTTTGCCAAATAACACCTAAATCCATAGCAACAGAACCTTGCGGAATTACTTCTATAGTATTTCCACCAAATACAGATTCGAAAAAGTTATTATTAACGTAAAAATTGGGAAGTAAATTTTTTCTAGCTTCTTCGCTACCTTCTTTTTTACCTGAGTAGGCATCAATCTTATTTTTAAAATAAGATTTCATATTTTCTTTTCGAACCAACTCCATATATTGTTCTGGAGTTAATATAATAGGGTAACTAATATCAAACTTACCTACTGACTCAGAATATATGTACCTATCTAACTTAGGGTCGTACGTATATTTAGAAACTATACTTTCTGGATTTTTTAAATTTATTCTACCAAGTGCTATTCCTGTTTGCACAGAATCGGTTTCTTGCTCGTTAGTTTCTTGTGCAAAAGAACTTTGCGAAACTCCGAATAAAATAACGAATACGATTAGTAGCTTAAATCTTACAGACTTAAGAGTTGGTTTTGCCCTATTTTTCAAACTTTATTACAAATTTTTAAGCGAAAGCTTAATGATGTCTTCCACGCTAAGGGAAGCGTCTTGGCTTAAAACTTTGTCTACAATTTTTTCTGATTGCTTACGTATAAAACCAAGAACCTCTAAAGCAGATAACGCTTCATCTTTATTTGTATTGTTTGAAATAGCGGAAACTTCATCAATATCATAGATTTTTAAAACTTTGTCTTTCAAATCTAAAATAACTCGCTGTGCTGTTTTTGCTCCAATACCTTTAATCGATTGTATTGCAGGAACATCTCCTACAGCAATTGCATCTCTTACTTGAATAGGAGACATTGATGATAACATTGTTCTAGCTGTGCTAGATCCGATTCCTGAAACAGAAAGTAATAACCTGAAAATTTCTCTTTCTGATTTTTCTGAAAAACCAAATAACGTATGTGAATCTTCTTTTACCTGAAGATGCGTAAATAACTGAATATTTTCAGTATCAGTAATCTTTGAAAAAGTATGTAATGATATATTTACAAAATACCCTACACCATTGCACTCGATAACTACATTTGTAGGATTTTTTTCTACTAATTTTCCTTTTAAATGATGTATCATACTTGTGCTATTTATTGGTTAATTTAAAAAATAATATCATAAGCATAAAAAATTTACACTTATGATATCATCAATATATAATTAAAAAAAATTATTTTGCTTTTTTACGCTTCTCTCTTTGTTGAACATCAATAACGGCTATTGCAGCCATATTAACCATTTCATCAACACCTGCACCTAGTTGCAAAATGTGAACAGATTTTTTAAGCCCTAACATAATCGGACCAATACTTTCTGCTTTATTCAACTCTTTCAATAATTTATAAGTAATGTTAGCAGACTCTAAATTTGGAAAAATTAAAGTATTAACTTTTTTACCTGCCAGTTTAGAAAAAGGAAACTTACCATCATGTAATTCTTTATTCAATGCAAAATCCATTTGAATTTCACCATCTACAACCAAATCAGGATTTGTTTCATGCAAAATTCTAGCAGCTTCTCTTACTTTAGTTGCATTAGGGTGACTTGACGAACCAAAATTTGCATAAGATAATAATGCCATAACAGGGTCAAAACCAAAAGTAGTAGCAACATTAGCCGTCATTTTTGCAATTTCGGCAATCTCAGCAGCAGTTGGATCAATATTGATAGACGTATCTGCCAAAAACATCGGGCCTCTTTCTGTTATCATAATGTTTACTGTAGCTACTTTTTTAACATTAGCTGCACGACCTACAACTTCAAAAATCGGCTTCACTACAGTTGGGTATGCTCTTGAATAACCAGAAATCATTCCGTCTGCATCACCTTCTACAACCATCATTGCTCCGAAATAATTACGCTCGCGCATTTTAGATTTAGCACCATATAATGTTACTCCGCTTCTTTTTCTAGTTTCCCAGTATTTCGTTGCGTAGCGATCTCTTTTTTCTACAGATTCTTTATCCTTAGGATCTAAAATAGTAAGGTCTGCATCAAAATCTAATTCTTTTTTAAGCTCTAAAATAACTTCTTTATTACCTAATAAAATCGGAATTGCAATTCCCTCTTCGTAAGCTATTTGAGCTGCTTTTAAAACATCAAGATGTTCAGCTTCTGCAAAAACAATCTTTTTCGGGTTCATTTTCGCTCTGTTATGCAGCAAGCGAACAATTTTATTATCATTACCTAAACGCTGTAACAACTCTTCCTTATACTTATCCCAATCTTCTATTGGGTTTTTAGCTACACCACTCTCCATAGCTGCTTTAGCAACTGCAGGAGGAATTTCAGCAATAAGCCTAGGATCAAATGGCTTAGGAATAATATATTCTTTTCCGAAAGTAAGTCTTGTTTCTCCGTAAGCAATATTCACTTGCTCTGGCACTGGTTGCTTAGCCAAATCAGCTAGTGCAACTACAGCTGCCATTTTCATTTCTTCGTTTATTTTAGTTGCTCTAACATCTAAAGCACCTCTAAAAATAAATGGAAAACCTAATACATTATTCACCTGATTAGGATGATCAGAACGGCCTGTAGCCATTATAATATCTTTTCTTGTTTTTATTGCTAAATCATAAGCAATTTCTGGATCAGGATTAGCCATTGCAAAAACGATAGGATTGTCTGCCATAGCTAACAACATATCTGGAGTAACAACATCTGCAATTGATAAACCTACAAATACGTTAGCGTCAACCATTGCTTCATGCAATGTGTCAATTTTACGGTCAGATGCAAATTCTAATTTTTCTTTTGACAGATTATCTCTATCTTTTCTAATTACCCCCTTACTATCGATCATAACGATATTCTCGTCTCTCGCTCCAAAGGCTTTATACAATCTTGTACAAGAAACAGCAGCAGCTCCCGCTCCACTAATTACGATACGTACATCTTCTATTTTTTTCTCTGATATTTCTAAAGCATTTAAAAGTGCCGCTGCAGAAATAATCGCAGTTCCATGCTGATCATCATGCATTACAGGAATATCTAACTCCTCTTTTAATCTTCTTTCTATTTCAAAAGCTTCTGGAGCCTTAATATCTTCTAAGTTAATTCCACCAAATGTTGGTGCAATCATTTTTACTGTTTCAATAAATTTATCGACATCTTCAGTATCTACCTCAATATCCATCCCGTCAATATCTGCAAAAATCTTAAAAAGAAGACCTTTACCTTCCATTACAGGTTTTGATGCTTCAGGGCCTATATTCCCTAAACCTAATACTGCAGTACCATTTGAAATTACAGCTACCAAGTTACCTTTTGAAGTATACTTGTATGCATTATCTTTATCTTTTGCTATCTCTAAACAAGGTTCTGCAACTCCTGGAGAATAAGCAAGAGCCAAATCACGCTGTGTTGCATAAGGTTTTGTTGGTACTATTTTAATTTTACCTGGCTGAGGTTTTGCATGATAAACTAATGCTTCTCTGCGTTTTGATTCTTTACTCATATTCTATAAATTGAATAACAAATTTACAAGTATTCTCGCTAAGTAGAATACCATTTTCTTATAAAAAAAGTTTTAAAATTAAATTGAAAGCCTTTATTTATCACAATTTGATGAAAATTAAATTTCATCAAAAATTACCTTTAAATTAAAAAGTGTTGCTAAAAAACCGTCTATCAATCATCTAAAAATTTAATATTTCTTTGAAGTCCAGAAAATTTAGTTCGTTTTACTGGTGATTTCTGGAACACTTTTCTAAACACATCTTCGGTAATTTCTTTCCAATCTTTTTTTGTCATCGAAAGCAAATCTGGATTAGGATTAAAAAGTGGCTCTTTATGTGGTTTAGAAAATCTATTCCAAGGGCAAACATCTTGACAAACATCACAACCAAAAGCCCAATCATCAAATTTACCTTGAAACGCTGCTGGAATTTCATTTTTTAATTCGATTGTAAAGTATGAAATACATTTACTACCATCTACAATATGAGGATCTACGATAGCTTGTGTTGGGCAAGAATCTATGCAAGCTGTACATGTACCACAATGGTCTGTTACCGCATGGTCATATTCCAACTCTAAATCAATAATTAATTCTGCTATAAAATAAAACGAACCTACTTTTTGGGTTAGTAAATTACTATGTTTCCCTATCCAACCTAAACCACTTTTTGCAGCCCATGCCTTATCCATTACAGGTGCTGAATCAACAAAAGCTCTACCACCAACTTCTCCTATCTCTTCTGAGATAAATTCTTGAAGTTGCCTTAACTTAGTTTTAATTACATGATGATAATCTTGCCCATATGCGTATTTTGAAATTTTAAAAGAATCACCAACCTGTTGCTCTTCCGGATAATAATTTAATAATAAAGAAACTACAGATTTTGAATCATCTACTAACAACCTTGGATCTAACCTCTTGTCAAAATGATTCTCCATGTATTGCATTTCACCATTTCGATTATTTTTCAACCACTTTTCTAATCTTGGCGCTTCTTCCTCTAAGAAACCTGCCTTAGAAATACCACAAGACATAAAGCCAAGCCTTTTAGCTTCATCTTTAATCATCTTTGTGTATTTCTCTTTTCCTATCATAAAAATTTAAAGGTAAATAATATAGAAATCAAAACTTAAAGCTATCTGACCTGAAATTTCAAAGGGACAGCTACTGGTTTTAAAGAAATTAATGGATTAATATCTACTTCACTTAATTCTGTAGAAATTATATGTTTTTTTAACACTTCAGCAACTGCTAAAATCATTTCAAACATTGCAAAATTATTACCTACACACATTCTAGGTCCTGCTCCGAAAGGGTAATAATAATCTTGATATTCTTTTTTATCTAACTCTTGAAAGCGCTCTGGAATAAACGCGTCAGGTTCTTTCCAATACCCTTTGTACCTATGCAGCTCATAAATACTCATAAGCAAAACCATATCTTTTGGAATATGCTTTCCCTCAAACTCATCATCTTCAATAGCAACTCTATCTATTATATATGCAGGCGGGTACATTCGCATTGCTTCTTCAATGCAACTTTGTGTGTATTTTAATTCAACAATTACTGACAAAACATTATCACCCTCTAAATTGACATTCTTAATTTCTTGATACACCTTTTCTTGTTTCTCAGGATGCTTAGCTAGTAAGAAGAATAAAAAACTTAATGCATTAGCTGTAGTTTCATGCCCTGCTGTAAACAATATTAAAACTTCATCAATAAGCTGCTCTTGAGGCATTGGCTTGCCGTCTTCATACCTTGCCTGTAACAACATATCTAGCAAATCATCTTTCTCTTGTTTAGTGTTTCTTCTTTCGTCAATAATATTACTAAGTAATAGCTGCGCATTTTTTGCCAATTGCAAGTGCTTCTTGATACTCCCATTTAGCTGAAACCACCATTTTAAATAAGGCTGTCGCATT
The DNA here is from genome assembly GCF_019021925.1 of Cellulophaga sp. HaHaR_3_176. NCBI lineage: Bacteria > Pseudomonadati > Bacteroidota > Flavobacteriia > Flavobacteriales > Flavobacteriaceae > Cellulophaga > Cellulophaga sp. HaHaR_3_176. The sequence goes on along the minus strand of NZ_CP058990.1, from coordinate 3,798,362 downwards.
TCTTTGATCAACATTCGCTGATTTACCTCAGTAATATGTTGAAGTTTATGCATCTGATCTTGAATATCTTCGCTACTAAAAAGAGATTTTGCTACTACTTGAAAAGCAAGGTTGCTCATCAACGGATAAACATCTATAGTTTTACCCACTTTAACTTCTTTTAATTCTGACACTATTACTGAACGAACAGTACTCATTAAATTATGAAGTTTTTGCTTGTGAAATGCTGGCTGCACCATTCGCCTATGCGTACGCCAGTGCTCACCATTTGAAGTTAAAATACCATGCCCTATATATTTAGCAAGGTCTTTTGTTTGCAATGACGACTTGTAATATTTTTTATGTTTCTTTTGAAGAATATGCTTAATTAACTTTGGGCTACGCGTAAAAACAATCTCGTCAGAATTACCTGCTTTTATTCTAAAAATATCTCCAAATTTTTCAAAATTTTCATAATGAAAAGGCAAAGGATTTTTAAGAATACGCCTACTATTCTTCACAACTGTTAAACGCGATATTATAGGCAAGTTTCTCATTAAAACAAACCTCCTTGTACGTTCCCTTTTATTCTGCCTAAATGTTTATATGCCAAATCTGTTACCTCTCGACCACGTGGAGTTCGCATAATAAAACCTTGTTGTATTAAAAAAGGCTCGTATACTTCTTCAATTGTCTCTGCACTTTCAGAAACTGCAGTTGCAATAGTAGTAATACCCACTGGACCTCCTTTAAATTTATCTATTAAAGTGATTAGTATTTTATTATCCATTTCATCTAAACCATGTGCATCTACATTTAAAGCTTTTAAAGCAAAACGAGCAATTTCAATATCGATTTTACCATTACCTTTTATCTGAGCAAAATCTCGAACTCTACGTAATAGAGCATTACAAATACGAGGCGTCCCTCTACTTCTTCCTGCTATTTCAATAGCTGCCTCTTGTGTTATAGGCATTTTCAATATTTCCGAACTACGCTCTACAATTGTCGACAATAGTTCAGTTGAGTAGTATTGCAGCCTACTTTGAATTCCAAAACGAGCACGCATAGGAGATGTTAGTAAACCTGAACGTGTAGTCGCACCAATTAAAGTAAACGGATTTAAATTTATTTGAACAGAGCGTGCATTCGGCCCTGTTTCAATCATAATATCTATTTTGTAATCTTCCATTGCAGAATACAAATACTCTTCTACAATCGGACTTAAACGATGAATTTCATCAATAAACAAAACATCGCGTTCAGACAGGTTTGTTAAAAGTCCTGCCAAATCTCCTGGCTTATCCAAAACTGGACCTGAGGTAATTTTTATACCTACGCCTAATTCATTTGCTAAAATATGAGCTAATGTCGTTTTTCCTAAACCTGGAGGGCCATGAAAAAGTGTATGATCTAGAGCTTCTTCACGTAAATTTGCTGCTTCAACAAAAACTTTTAGATTCTCTAATATTTGATCTTGACCTGCAAAATCACCAAAACTTATAGGCCTTAATGCTCTATCTATATCAACTTCTTCTGAAGAGAAGTTTTGGCCGGTTGGATCTAAATTTTCATTCATACGTAACAAAGATAGGGCAAAATAAAGATACTTCTTCTGCAACTAATTCTATTTATTAAGAATAGAAAATTGTATTTTCATACTATGAAAAATAATGATTACACTTTAGGCGTTTTACAATATATCCCATTCTTTTATGTCATTTGGTCTGATGATTTATTATCTGCTTCTGAAATAAATGTAGTTCAGTCCGCTATTGAACGTGATGAAAGCTTAGACAAAAAAGATATTACACTACTAAATAGTTGGCTAAACACAGATAAACCTCCTCTTAATTCTGAGATAAAATCATGGCAACATACCGTTTCTAACTCTGAGGTAAGGTTAATAGAAAGTGAAAACTATCCTTTGAGTGGTTTGAGCCAAAGAATGACTACGTTTTATTTTTCAGAAACTCCAGTCAACAAAAGTCTAGAACATATTGAGCTAAATTTAGGGATACAACCTAACCACTACAAGCATTTATTTGATGTAGAAGTTAAACAAGAAACTACTTCAGACTATTATAATGCTAAAGAAATTGATACTATTGTAAAAGGAGAATTTTCAGAAATAGTATCTAATTTACATGACGTTTTGAAAGACCCCGTATTTGACTGGGACATTCATAGAAAAAAAGAAGATTTCAGAAGCAGAGTTTTAGCTCAAGTACAACATCTTGCAAGTAAAAAATATGGCGCAATGGCCTACCCTGAAGCATATGGAGGCACTAACGATATGCCTGGCTATGCTTTTATTTTTGAAAACATAATGTTTGTCGATGGTAGTCTTGCTATAAAATTCGGTGTTCAGTTTGGGCTTTTTGGAGGGAGCATACAAAAGCTTGGCACAAAACCTCATCATGATAAATATTTAAATAAAACAGGAGAGACAAACTTACTAGGTTGTTTTGCAATGACAGAAACAGGACATGGATCTAATGTTAGAGGCATAAAAACAACTGCTACATATAATAGTAAAACAGATACTATTGTTATTCATACCCCTGGCAAAAATGACAATAAAGAATATATAGGTAATGCTTTAGATTCTAAAATGGCATCCGTTTTTGCACAACTAATTGTTAATGGAAAAAATGAAGGCGTACACGCCATTCTTGTTCCGGTGCGCGATGAAAATCATAAATTATTACCAGGCGTACGTATTGAAGATAATGGATATAAGCTTGGTCTTAATGGTGTTGATAATGGAAAAATATGGTTTAATCAAGTACATGTTCCAAAAGAAAATCTTTTAAATAAATACGGAAATATTAAAGAAGATGGCTCCTATTTTTCTGAAATAAAAAACCCTAATAAAAGATTTTTTACAATGTTAGGCACGCTAGTTGGTGGGCGAATTTGTGTTGCAAGAGCTGGTTTAGGTGGTGCAAAAATGGCTTTAACAATCGCTGTTAAACATGCATTAAAAAGAAGGCAATTTAATAATAATTTAAAAATTCAAGAAGATTTATTGATGGATTACCCTACCCACCAATTAAGATTAACACCTGCCATCGCTAAATCGTATGTTTATGATATTACGCTGCAACATATTATGAAGGTATATAGTGATGATAGCAAATTAGACAAGCGTAAAGTTGAAACACAAGTTGCAGGCCTAAAATCTATAATTACATGGTTTGCTAATGACACAATACAAGAATGCAGAGAAGCATGTGGTGGTAAAGGGTATTTAATTGAAAATAGAATTGCCGATTTAAAATGCGATGTAGATATCTTTACAACATTTGAAGGAGATAACAACGTTTTACTTCAATTATGCGCCAAAGGTGTTCTATCAGACTTTAAAGCTGAGTTTAATAGTGCAGGATTTACTTCTGTATTGAAATTATTAAGTTCTCAAATCGCAGATAAGATAACAACCATAAATCCAATCTATTCAAATAAAACCGATTCAGAACACTTATATAACTCTAAATTTCACAAACATGCTTTTGAATATCGTACAAGAAGGTTAACTTATACATTAGCTATGCGAATAAGGGATTATATAAAGAAAGGTGTACCATCTTATCAAGCATTTTTAAAAGTACAAACTCACTTATTAGCTTTAGGAAAAGCATATAGTTGTGAACTAGCTTATTCTACTTTTATTGATTTTACAGAAAATATTCAAGATAAAAAAAACAAAGACTTGTTTAAAAAACTTGGGAATTTGTATGCACTTCATGAAATTAGACAAGATGCTACTTGGTATTTAGAACAAGGATATATCGGAAGCACTAAATCTAAAGCAATTCGACAAAGAGTTGAACGTTTATGTACAGAACTACGCCCACATGTAGGCGTATTAGTAGATGGTTTTGGAATACCAAACCATATCTTAACAGCACCTATAACGAAATAGGTTATCTCTTATTTAGTTGTGAGGTGTCAAGAAAATCTATAATATTGATTCGGCCTGAACCATAAAAAAAAGTTTTGGCTGAATCTTTAGAATTTAAATTAAGCCTATTATTTGCATTTATATAAGCACTTGTTGATTTTTCTAAAAAAAGATTTATAACTGAGGCCTCTAATTTTTCAGCTTTTAAATTTGCATTTTCATATAAATTAACATTAAATAAATCTGCACTACCATCCATTTTAACTTGTGAATTTTTAAAAAGCTCAACCGTAGACACATTACTAGATCCATAAATCTTTGCATCTACTCTATCTTTTAATAAAACGTTTAATGTATCACTTTGAATATTAAGGTCTGCAAAACTGTTTTCATACATCATTAAATTTACCATACCAGCATTGGCATTTAATTTTAATTTAGAAGATCCATAAGTATCAATAGACAAGGAATTAGTTACAATAGCATCTTCCATTTCAATTTTACCTTCATGCATTGTCAAGGCATTTAAAACATCATAATAAATGGTGATTTCCATTTTCTTTTTAGATGTAACATTATAAAATGTACTTATAGATAATGTATTATCAACTACTCTAAATTTTAATATATCAACTAAATTATCATCGATAGTAAGGCTATAACCGTAATCCGTTGATTTTTTAAATGTTATATCCAAATCATCATTCAATTCAATAGCATTAAAAGGCTCTAAATCTTGACGAACATTAATAACAACTTTACTACCACGTATTTTAGGTTTACGTTGCGAGTAACCCAAACTAACAGTTAAAACAAAAACAATTAAAAAAACATCTCTTAATCTCATAGCTATATTAATGTCAAGTATTATACCAAAGATATTTATATAATAGTATAAAATATAATATAAAAACAAATATGTAAAAACAGGGTATATAAAAAAAGCCCTTTGAATAAAATTCAAAGGGCTTTTTTTATATTTATTTATTTTCTAATGATGCATTTCTTCTTCATCATCTTGAAGAGGAACTGTTTGCGGAACAAAATCTTGACCCGGTATAACATATGAACCATCTTTATTTGTTTTACTGTAATCATAAGCCCAACGGTGAACTTCAGGAATAGCACCTGGCCAGTTACCATGTATATGCTCTAATGGTGTAGTCCACTCTAATGTATTAGACTTCCAAGGATTCTGAGAACCTTTTTTACCGTAGAATATACTACTGATAAAATTGTATACAAATATCAACTGAGCAAAAGCAGCAATAATAGCAAACATTGTTATCAATATTTGAACATCAGTTAATTCATCAAACATTGGGAATGCAGTATTTTGATAGTATCTTCTAGGTACACCCGCCATACCAACAAAGTGCATTGGAAAAAATACTCCATAAGCACAAACTGCTGTTATCCAAAAATGAACATAACCTAAATTTTTATTCATCATTTTACCAGAGAACATTTTAGGGAACCAGTGATAGACTCCTGCAAATAAACCATACAATGCAGATATACCCATAACTAAATGGAAGTGGGCTACCACAAAATATGTATCATGTACGTTTATATCTAATGTACTATCTCCTAAAATAATACCAGTTAAACCACCACTAATAAATGTAGAAACTAAACCAATTGAGAATAGCATTCCTGGGTTTAATTGGAGATTACCTTTCCAAAGTGTTGTTATATAATTAAATGACTTTACCGCTGATGGTATTGCAATTAATAATGTTGTAAATGTAAATACAGACCCTAAGAAAGGATTCATACCTGAGATAAACATATGGTGACCCCATACAATTGTAGATAAAAATGCGATTGCAATAATAGAAGCAACCATTGCTCTATAACCGAAAATTGGTTTACGAGCATTTGTTGACATTACTTCAGAAGTAATACCTAGTGCTGGTAATAATACAATATAAACTTCAGGGTGACCTAAGAACCAGAATAAGTGTTCGTATAAAACTGGAGAACCACCTTGATAATGTAAAACTTCACCTTGTATGAATATATCTGATAAGAAGAATGATGTTCCAAAGCTTCTATCCATTATTAATAAAAGAGCTGCAGATAACAAAACCGGGAACGAAATAATACCAATAACAGCTGTAACAAAGAAAGCCCAAATTGTTAATGGCAATCTAGTCATAGACATACCTTTAGTTCTTAAGTTAATAACTGTTACAACGTAATTTAAAGAACCTAATAATGATGAAGCAATAAAAATTGCCATAGATACCAACCATAAAGTCATACCCATACCAGATCCTGATTGTGCCATTGGCAAAGCACTTAAAGGAGGATAAACAGTCCAGCCAGCTGCTGCAGGTCCTGCCTCTACAAATAAAGAGCTAATCATTATAACTGCAGACAAAAAGAACAACCAATATGATACCATGTTCAAGAAACCTGATGCCATATCTCTTGCTCCAATCTGAAGAGGAATAAGAAGGTTACTAAATGTACCACTCAAACCCGCTGTTAATACAAAGAAAACCATTATAGTACCATGAATTGTAACTAATGCCAAGTAAATATCAGCATCCATTACTCCATCAGGAGCCCATTTTCCAAGTAAAGCATCAAAAACAGGAGAAGATTCCCCAGGCCAAGCTAATTGCATTCTAAATAAAATAGACATTGCAATACCAATAGCACCCATAATTAAACCAGTAATTAAATACTGCTTTGCAATCATCTTATGATCTTGACTAAAAATATATTTAGTTACAAAAGTCTCTTTATGATGATGATGTCCGTGATCGTCATGTGCGTGATCATCTATATTTGCATGTGCTGTTGCTGACATAACCGAAATCTATATTTTATATTAATGTATTATTCTAACTTTTATTTATTGTCCTGATGAAGCTAACATAGTTTTACCGAAATTTTGTTGTTCAGCTAACCACTTATTAAATTCTTCTTCAGTTTCTACAATAATTTTCATTTGCATGTTGTAGTGAGATTTACCACAAATTTTATTACAAAGTAAAATATAATCAAACTCCCATGGATCAGAATTATCTTCTCCATTAGCAGCTCTTTCTGCTCTAATTTTATTAGTTCTCTTAACTTTAGAAATTACATCTGGATTAAGACGCATCTCTTCCGTTGTATAAATTGGAGTGTATGAAAACTCTGTTATCATACCTGGTACACAATTCATCTGAGCTCTAAAGTGAGGCATATAAGCAGAGTGTAATACATCTTGAGAACGCATTTTAAAATTCACCTTTCTACCTACAGGCAAGTGTAATTCTTTTACAATAACATCATCAGAGGCGTTTGGATCAGATTCATCTAAACCTAAAACATTAGCTCTGTCAATATCTATCATTCTAACGTTAGCATCCCCTAAAACATTATCAGTTCCAGCATATCTAGCTGTCCAATTAAATTGTTGTGCATATAATTCAACAATTATAGGATCATCTTCATCGTTGACATCCATAATGTTAGTCCAAGTATATAATCCCCAAAGAATTAACCCTGCTAGAACAATTACTGGAATAATAGTCCAAATAAATTCTAGTTTATCATTATCAGCAAAGAATAAAGCTTTTTTACCTTTTTCTCCTCTGTATTTAAAACCAAAGTAATGCAATAAAGCCTGTGTAATAGTTTGTACAATGAAAATGATCACAAAAGACCATAACATTAAACTATCATATTCTGCACCATGTTCTGAAGCAGCTTCAGGTAACAAAACTTTAGAATATTTCCAGAAACTAAAAATTGTAATTCCGTAAATGAAAATTAAAAAAGCGAATAATAAATATCCGTTATACTTATTGTCCTTATCGTTAGCAACTTGAGAATTATCTGTCTTTATCTGAGACAATTCAAAAATATTGGTCATTTGCCAAATTGCAATTGCCACTAATACTAAAACAGCTATAATTAAAAATGCAGTCATTGTATGATTTAATGTTATTTTTTATACTAGTAATGAAAATGCTTACTCTCTTCAATAAATGGATTACGCTTAGGCTGTAAAGGCGCTTTTGATAAAGCTCTAAATACCCAAAATATAAATAATCCTGCGAAAAACAATACTGATCCAATTTCAGGAATACCAATGAACCATTGATCTCCTACTGTAGAAGGCATAATTGCATTGAAAATATCTAAATAATGACCAGCTAATATAACTACACCTGCCATTACAACGAACCAGTTTAACCTCTTATAATCACTATTCATTAATAACAGCACAGGGAACAAAAAGTTCATTGCTATCATACCAAAAAATGGTAATTTAAAATCTGCTATTCTAGTAATATAATAAGTTACTTCTTCTGGAATATTAGAATACCATATTAGCATGAATTGTGAAAACCATAAGTACGTCCAGAAAATACTAATACCGAACATAAATTTAGCTAAATCATGAATATGGCTATCGTTAACATCTTCTAATAATCCTTTAGATTTTAGGTAAATTGTAATTAATGCAATTACAGTAATACCTGACACAAACATACTTGCGAATATATACCATCCAAACAAAGTACTAAACCAGTGTGGATCAACACTCATAATCCAATCCCAAGACATCATTGACTCTGTAACCAAATAGAAAACTAAGAAACCTGCTGAGGCTCTAAAATTCTTTTTAAAATTCGTATCATCGTCTGATTCATCTTGAGCTAAAGATAACTTTCTACTATATTCTCTATATAATATCCAACCACCTAGAAAGATTGCTGCTCTGATTAAAAAGAAAGGACCGTTTAAGTATCCTGATTTACCTTGTAATAAAGCATCATGTGCAACAACATCAGCATCCATCCAAACGAATAAATGATTCATATGTGCTACAGATAAAGCTAATATTATAAACACTATTATTCCACCAGGCACTAAATAAGACGTGATACCTTCCATTACTCTGAAAAGTAATGGAGACCAACCAGCTTGTGCTGCTCTTTGTATTGCATTAAAAGCTAAAACACCTAATGCTATCATAAAGAAAAAGAAAGCTGCAACGTATAATGCCGCCCAAGGTCTATTTTGTAATTGATGCAACAAATGTTCATCGTGAGATGAATCATGAGCTTCGCCATGTGCTTCTGAAGCTTCATGATGTGAATCACTAGCTTTAGCTGGGTGAACAGCTTCTTCTGGATGACCACCACCGTGCCCATCATCATGACTAGCAACCATTGCCTTAGCTTCTTGAACTGAACCTGGCATTGAAACAAATCCAATACCAATTCCAATAGCGCCTATGACCATTAAAATTATCGAAGCAATTTTTAATCTATTTGAAACAGTGTACATATCTAAAATCTATGTATTATTTTGTTAAGTCTTGTTTTAATTTCATCACGTACTCAGCAACTTGCCAACGTTCTTCGTGATTAAGCTGATTTGCGTAAGAACCCATAGAGTTCAAACCATAGTAAATAGTATGATAAGTACTTCCTATAGAAATATTTCTTCCTGCATCAGAGTAATTAGGAACACCAAGAATTTTTTCTCTTTTTACTAAGTTACCTTGACCGTCACCTTTATTACCATGACATACAGCACAATAAATTGTATATAATTCTGCACCTACGGCTAAATTTTCTATTGATCTAACAGAATCTAAAGGACTAGCTTGTAATCTAGCTAACTCTTTACCTTCTAATCCATTCGCAAATTCATAAGGAATATGTCCCCTTGAAATTGTTCCTTCTACAGGTAAATTAGCCTCTACACCACTAGGTAAGAAATCAACTTTCTGATACGTTTCGTAACCTATAGATTCGTACATGTTCGGCATATATTGGTAATTTCTATCATTCTTGTTAAAACAAGAACTAAAGGATACCAAAACCAATAAGATTGCTACTATTTTTATAAAACTCTTCATATCTCTATTCGCTACTTTTCTGAAATATTAATTTCAACCGCTCCAGTTTCTGATAATAATTTTCTCAATTCATCTTCATTATTATGAATTTCGATTTCCATTAAAAAATGATCATCAGTCGTTCTTTTGTCTGGGTTTTCAGCTTCCTTAAAAGGCCATAATTTACTTCTCATATAAAAAGTAATTACCATTAAATGGGCCGCAAAAAACACTGTAAGTTCAAACATAATAGGAACGAACGCTGGTAAATTTTCTAAATAACTAAAGCTTGGTTTACCACCAATATCTTGTGGCCAATCTTCAATCATTATAAAATTCATCATTGTAACTGCTACAGACAAACCGATACAACCATATATAAAAGCAGTAATCGCTATTCTAGTCGGCGCTAATCCCATTGCTTTGTCTAGTCCGTGAACTGGAAAAGGACAATAAATTTCTTCAATGTGGTGCTTAGCCAATTTTACTTTCTTTACAGCGTGCATTAAAACATCATCATCTGTATAAAGCGCATGTATAACTTTAGATGCCATATCTATTTATTGTTATTTAAAATCTTAGCTTGACTCGCCCAATCATCACGTTGTGCTCTTCCTGGGAAAGAGCCCGTAATAGAATCTAACAAGTCGTATTCTTTTTCTGTCATTTTACCTACTTGAGAAAACTTAAATATACCTATTTGGTTTAAAGTTTTTTCCATCTGAGGTCCAATTCCTTTTACTTCCTTCAAATCATCTGGAGTTTCTGTCGTCGCATCAAATACCCCTAAAGTATTTAATAAAGACGAGACTTGCTCTTTATCAGCTTCAACAGGAAGAGATTTCTCTTCAACGATAGCATCTTTAATAGCTACTGTTTGCTTTATTTCATATAAAGGTTTTCCAGCGTCACGAAGTAATTTATATTTCTCTCCTGAAGACTTCATTATCGACTTAACTTCTGCCTGTGCAATTACAGGGAAAGTTCTTGCATATAATAAGAATAATACAAAGAAGAAACCTATTGTTCCGACAAATATTCCGATATCAACAAATGTTGGAGAGAACATTGTCCAAGAAGATGGTAAGTAATCACGGTGTAATGATGTCACAATAATTACAAAACGCTCAAACCACATTCCTATATTAACAACTATAGATATCCCGAAAGAGAACATTATACTTGTTCTTAATTTTTTTGACCACATAAATTGCGGAGAAAAAACATTACAAGTCATCATTGCCCAATATGCCCAAGCATAAGGCCCTGTTGCTCTGTTTAAGAATGCATACTGCTCGTATTCAACACCCGAATACCAAGCCATAAATAACTCTGTAATATACGCACAACCAACTATCGAACCTGTTAACATAATAACGATGTTCATTAATTCAATATGTTGTAATGTAATATAATCTTCCATATTACATACTTTCCTCATTATAATAAGTAAAGTATTTACCATTGCGAAACCTGAGAAAATTGCACCTGCCACAAAGTAAGGAGGGAAAATAGTGGTATGCCAACCCGGTATAACAGAAGTTGCAAAATCAAATGATACAATAGTATGTACAGAAAGTACTAATGGAGTAGCTAAACCAGCTAATACAAGAGACACCTCTTCAAAACGTTGCCAATCTTTAGCTCTACCTGACCAACCGAAACTTATCAAACTATAAATCTTCTTCTGAAAAGGTCTAACAGCTCTATCTCTAATCATTGCAAAATCAGGTAATAAACCAGTCCACCAGAAAACTAATGAAACAGATAAATAAGTAGAAATTGCAAATACATCCCAAAGAAGCGGCGAGTTAAAATTAACCCATAATGAACCAAATTGATTTGGAATAGGAAGCACCCAGTAAGCTAACCAAGGACGACCCATGTGTATTACCGGAAATAAACCAGCTTGTACAACCGAGAAAATTGTCATTGCCTCTGCAGAACGGTTAATTGCCATTCTCCATTTCTGACGAAATAACAATAATACTGCCGAAATTAAGGTTCCTGCATGACCAATACCAACCCACCAAACGAAGTTAGTAATATCCCATGCCCAACCTACAGTTTTATTTAAACCCCAAGTACCAATACCTGTAGTTATTGTATAAGTCATACAACCAACACCCCAAAGGAATGCTACAAGTGCGATTGAAAAAACAATCCACCATTGCTTATTGGCTTTACCTTCAACTGGACGAGCAATATCAACAGAAATATCGTGATAGCTTTTATCCCCAAGTACTAAAGGTTTTCTAATAGGTGCTTCGTAATGCGACGCCATATTTTATATTATAGTTACGTTGATCTTTTTATTATACTCCTTAAACTTCTTCCGTGTTTCTAACTTTCACATGATAGAATACATTTGGCTTAGTACCTACGTGCTCTAATAAGTGATACATACGATCGCTTTCCTTAAGTTCAGCAATCTCACTTTCCTTATCATTAACATCTCCAAATACCATTGCTCCACTACTACAAGCTGCAGAACAAGCTGTTTGAAACTCACCATCTTTTATAACCCTACCATCTCTCTTGGCATCTAAGATAGTTTTCTGTGTTTTTTGCATACACATAGAACATTTCTCCATAACACCTCTAGAACGAACAGTAACATCAGGGTTAATAACCATCTTACCTAAGTCATTATTCATATGATAATCAAACTCGTCGTTATTATTATATAAGAACCAGTTAAATCTACGAACTTTATAAGGACAGTTGTTTGCACAATATCTTGTACCAACACATCTATTATAAGCCATATGATTTTGACCTTGACGACCATGTGAAGTAGCAGCAACAGGGCAAACAGTCTCACAAGGAGCATGATTACAATGCTGACACATTACAGGTTGAAAAGCTACTTGAGGATTAGCAGAAGGATCTTCTAACTCACCAAAACCACTTAACGAACCTTTGTCACCAGATAAACCATCAAACTCATTTTTCTTAGTATTATCACCTTCAAAAGTATCTTCTGAAGAGTAATATCTGTCAATACGCAACCAATGCATATCTCTAGATTTTCTAACTTCTTCTTTACCAACTACAGGAACGTTATTTTCCGCATGACATGCAATAACACAAGAACCACAACCAGTACATGCATTTAAATCTATAGATAGATTAAAATGATGCCCAATTGAACGATCAAAACTATCCCACAAATCAACAGATGTAGCTAAAACTTCTTGATGATCTAAAGATACAACAGGCTGAACATTCCATTCTTTTGCATCTTTTGTATTGAATATCTCTAAAGTAGTTTCTTTAATGATATCACCTCTACCCATCAATGTTTTATGCAACTGAACACAAGCGAACTCATGATTACCAGCAGACTTCTCAACAGAAACAGATTGAATATTTGAAAATTCTTGATACAAAGGGTATGCATTAACACCCGTTTGCATTTCTTCTTTTAAGCCAATTTTTTTACCATAACCAAAAGACAAACCAACAGAACCAACTGCCTGACCTGGCTGAATAATCACAGGAACCTTATCTACAGAAACACCATTAACAGTTAATTTAGCATAACTACCATCTAAACCACCATTTGCAACGTTTTCATTCACGAAGCCCAACCTATCAGCATCTGCCTTAGAAATAGTAACGTAGTTATCCCAAGACACACGAGTTATTGGATCTGGGAATTCTTGTAACCAAGGGTTACTTGCCATCTGACCATCACCCATTCCCGTCTTAGAATATAATGACAACTCCATACCCTCACTTGATGCAGAAGATAAAGAACGAATTGCAGAAGCCAAAGGAATTGTATTCACAATAGACTCACCTTCTACAACATCAGCAACAATAGCATTAATTTCAGCATCTAACACAGAAGAGCCACTTTCTAACGAATAAACACCATCATGCAATGCTTGATTCCACTCAGAACCACCTAATACAGATGAAACCCAAGTTTCTTTTATATAATCATAATACGTTTTATCACTACCCATCCATTTTAAGATAGAAGATTGTAATTGACGCGTATCAAATAATTCTTTAATAGTTGGCTGCATTAAACCATAATGCCCTTTTTTAACTTGAACATCACCCCACGATTCTAAATAATGAGAAGCAGCTGCAACATACTTAGTTAAACTTGTAGTTTCATTTTCATTTAAAGAAAAACCAACCGAAAGTTCAACACTCTTAAGACCTTCAACGAAATCAGATGAGTTTGGCAAAGAATAAACTGGATTAACACCATCCATTATAATTGCCCCAACTCTACCCGCCTTCATATCAGCAATTAAAGCATTAACAGCTTTAACATTCCCCTGCCTAACATACTTAGGTGATTTAACATCAAAAGCCGAACTCTTAAGCATTTCATTAATAGCCAAAACAACAGCTTGAGCATTTTCATCATCTAAACCCGTAACAACAACAGCACTAGAACCAGCTTTGCGAATCTGAGAAACCACAACATCTAACGCTTTACTAGTAGCATCATTTAAATCACCACCAACAGAAGCCCCATTTAACTTAGCATACAAATGCGCCAAAGCAACTTTTTGATCAGTAGGCTTCAAAGGTATTCTCTTATCTGCATTAGCACCAGAAAGAGACATATTAGCCTCAAACTGAATATGCTTAGACATTTTTCCTTTTTGAGGAACACGACCCTTAGAATAACCACTATCGTAGCCACCACCCTGCCAATCTCCCAAGAAATCAGCACCAAAAGAAACTATAACTTCAGCTTTAGAAAAATCATAATCAGCCAATGCTCGCTCACCATACTTCGACTCAAAAGCATTTAAAGCAGCTTCCTCAGAAATAGCATCATAAACTACATGACTAACATTAGCATAAGCACCTTTAAATTCATCGATCAGCCTTGAAGTAGATGGACTAGCATAAGTTTGAGTTAACAAAACAACTTTTTTACCAGAACCCAATTTAGACTTAACAGCAGAATCAATAGCACCCCAAGCAACAGGCTCCCCTTCAGAAACCGGCCCCTGCAAACGAGTACTATCATATAAATTTAAAACAGATGCATTAACTCTTGCATTTGCACTTCCACCAACCTTAGCATCGGCATTGTTATGAATCGAAATTGGCCTACCCTCTCTCGTTCGCACCAACACACTTGCAAAATCAAAACCATTTGCAATTGTAGTCGCATAATGATTAGCAACACCAGGTATAATACTTTCTGGTTGCACTACATAAGGAATAGACTTAGTAACAGGCCCTTCACATGCTGCCATAGTTGCAGCAGCGGTACTAAAACCAACATATTTTAAGAAGTCCCTTCTATTTGTTGAAGAAGAAGCCAAATTCTCTTTGTCTCCTAAAAAATCATCAACAGGTATATCTTGAACAAACTCATTATGTCTTAGCGTCTCAACAATGGAATCGTTAGGATTTAACTCCGCTTCGCTTTTCCAATATTTTTTGTTTGATGCCATACGTATATCTCTGAAATTATCTCTTTATTAAACCAATTAATAGTGACACTTACCACATTCTAAACCACCCATTTGAGCAGCCGTAAGATTCTCTACACCATATTTCTTAGAAAGCTCAGCGTGAATTTTCTCGTAATACTCATTACCCTCCACCTTAACATTCGTTTCTCTGTGACAGTTAATACACCAACCCATAGTTAATGGCGCATGTTGCTCCATTATCTCCATCTCCTCTACAGGACCATGACAAGTTTGACATTCAATACCAGCAACAGAAACATGTTGCGAGTGATTAAAATAAGCAAAATCCGGAAGATTATGAACCCTAACCCACTCTACAGGCTTAGACTCACCAGTATATCCTTGAGTAGACTCATCCCAACCAACTGCTTTATATAATTTTTTTATTTCTCCAGTATAAAATTCATTGGTATACCCATTTTCTAAATCCTCCTGAGAAGGACCCTCTGGATTACCCGTGTATTCCGAAATTGATTTATGACAATTCATACACACATTCAAAGATGGTATACCTGATGTTTTAGAAACTCTTGCAGAAGAGTGACAATACTTACACTCTATCTTATTATCACCAGCATGTATCTTATGAGAATAATGTATTGGCTGTACCGGAGCATACCCCTGATCAACACCAACCTGCATCATCCAACCATAAGCGAAATAAGCACCACCTAGAAGCAAGAAAATAACAGATACCAAAACCAAAAATTGATTCTGAACAAAAGCCTTCCAAATTGGAGTTCTTTTTTCAGAAGATTCTTTCTCCAAAACAACACCATTAGCCTCAGCTATTCTTCGTAATGTTTTATTAACCATGAATAACATGATCACCAACATACCAAAAACAAAAACTAAAGCCCCTAATATAATTTCATTAGAAAAACCATTACTATTTCCATCTTGAACACCAACCGCAGTAGCACCAGGAACTGGAGCGGGAGCAGCAGGAGGAGGAGCCGATGTATAAGCTAAAATATTATCAATATCCCCATTAGACAAAGTTGGAAAAGCTGTCATTGCCGCCTTATTATATTCAGCATACAACTTATTAGCATAAGCATCTCCAGAAGCAATTACTCCTGAACTATTTTTAATCCAAGAATAAATCCACTCTTTACTCAAACCCTCATCCTCACTCAAACGTGCTTCCACATTTGCAAGAGCAGGACCTGTCATTCTTTTTGTCAATGAGTGACAAGCAGCACAGTTCTGATTGAATAGAGATTTACCCTTAGCAGCATCACCAGCAGACGCACTCTCGTCTTGCGAAAAAATAGAGGTTGAAAAAAACAGACAAACCACTAGAGTGATACCTAAAACTTTAGAAAATTGATTGCGGTACGGAACCTTTTTCATATTTAAATAATTTCTATAGATTCTCGGCATGATTATTACTATAAATATCAATAGCTAATTTACACCTTGAAATCGCATGCAAAAATACGACATAGACTTTATTTTAGAAATGTTAAGGTATTTATAATTCTTAATTTATAATTATTCTAAATAAAAAATATGTTGTTTTCTCTATTCATTAAAAAATTACTTTTGCAAAACACAATTTAAAGAAAAACATAAGCAATATGAAAATTATAATTAACAGCTTGATTTTTACAGTTTTCACTCTTAACTGCGTAGCACAAGAAGGAAACATTCAAATAAACCAAGACAGTAAAATTGAAAAATTATTAGAGATATACAAGTCTATAGACGAAAGCTCTGATGTATATCAAATACAAATTTACAACGGCTCACTAAGTGGTGCGAATCATAAAAAATCTAATTTAGACTCTGATTTTCCAAAATGGAAGACAAAAATTGTTCACGTAGACACAGATTATAGAGTTAGAATTGACGGAATAAAAACAGCTCTAGAAGCCGAAAGAAAATACAATGAGGTTAGAAAAAAATATCCAGCAGCAATGATTATTACTCCAAATTAAAAAAGAATTTATTAAATATAAAGCATAAAAAAAGACCTGAAATTCAGGTCTTTTTTTATGCTTTATATATTTGAAATTATTTCAATTTCTTCTTAACAGCCACTTCTTGGAAAGCTTCAACAATATCAAGTTCTCTAATATCATTATAATTCTTAACCTGCAATCCACAATCGTATCCTTTAGCTACTTCTTTAGCATCATCTTTAAATCGTTTTAATGAAGTTAATTCCCCTGTGAAGACAACAACACCATCTCTAATCAATCTAATATTAGAATTTCTATATATTTTACCAGTCGTAACCATACAACCAGCAATAGTACCGACTTTAGATATTTTGAAAGTTTCACGAATTTCAGCAGTTCCAGTAATCTCTTCCTTCATAACAGGAGAAAGCATACCTTCCATTGCATCTTTAAGATCATTAATAGCATCATAAATAATAGAGTACATTCTAATATCTATCTCTTCATTATCAGCTATCGTTCTCGCATTACCCATTGGCCTTACATTAAATCCAATAATAATCGCATCAGAAGCAGAAGCTAACAACACATCAGATTCAGTAATTGGACCTACAGCTTTATGTATAATATTAACCTGTATTTCAGCAGTTGATAATTTCTGGAAAGAATCCGTTAATGCCTCAACAGAACCATCAACATCACCTTTAAGAATTATATTCAACTCTTTAAAGTCTCCTAACGCAATACGTCTACCAATTTCATCAAGCGTAATATGTCTTTGTGTTCTAACAGATTGTTCCCTTAACAACTGACCTCTTTTAGCAGCGATTTGCTTAGCCTCTCGCTCATCTTCAAGAACATTAAACTTATCACCTGCCTGCGGAGCTCCATCTAAACCAAGTATTGATATCGGTGTAGAAGGACCAGCTTCTTTAATACTATTGCCCCTCTCATCATGCATTGCTTTAATCTTACCACTGCAAGTCCCCGCTAATACATAATCTCCAATTTTTAAAGACCCAGCCTGCACCAAAACAGTTGACACATAACCACGACCCTTATCTAAGAACGCTTCAACAACAGTACCTGTTGCTAATTTATTTGGATTTGCCTTAAGTTCTAATAATTCAGCTTCCAGTAATACTTTTTCAAGTAATTCTTTAACACCCAAACCTGTTTTTGCAGATATATCATGAGATTGTATTTTACCACCCCAGTCTTCTACCAATAAATTCATCTGAGAAAGACCATCTTTAATCTTATCTGGGTTTGCTGTTGGTCTATCAATTTTATTTATTGCAAAAATAATAGGAACTCCAGCAGCTTGTGCGTGACTAATTGCTTCTTTTGTTTGAGGCATGATATCATCATCTGCCGCAATTACAATAATAGCAATATCAGTTACCTGAGCACCACGTGCACGCATCGCCGTAAAGGCTTCGTGACCTGGCGTATCTAAAAATGCAATCTTTTGACCGTTATCTAAAGTTACTCCGTATGCACCAATATGTTGTGTAATACCACCACTTTCACCTGCAATTACATTTTCTTTTCTAATGTAATCCAATAATGAAGTTTTACCGTGATCCACATGACCCATTACCGTAACAATAGGAGCTCTTTCTTTTAAATCCTCAACTGCATCAACCTGCTCTTCAATAGCTTCTTCAATTTCAGCAGAAACAAACTCCACTTCATATCCAAATTCTTCAGCAACAATAGTCAATGTTTCAGCATCTAAACGCTGATTCATCGTAACCATGATACCAAGAGACATACAAGCAGAAATAATCTGCGTTGTTGAAACATTCATCATAGTAGCAACCTCATTTGCAGTAACAAATTCTGTTACTTTCAAAATTTTGCTTTCTAATTCCTGCTGTTCAAGATCTTTCTCTGTCTGCTGACGGTGTTGATCTCTTTTATCTCTTCTGTATTTAGCCCCTTTTCCTTTTTTAGATTTACCTTGAAGTTTCTCCAAAGTTTCCCTCACCTGCTTTTGAACATCCTCTTCAGTAGGCTCAACTTTTGGCGCTTGATTAAATCTAGGATTAGGACCTCTTCTATTTCCAACATTCCCCCCTGGTCTACTATTGCTACCACGAGGTCCGTTGTTATTTCCAGGAGTAGAACCTCCCGTATTGTTATTGCTAACAATTCTTCTTCTTCTTTTCTTTTTATCAGCAGCATCTCCTGCTTTCGGAGTCTCTTTTTTCTTCTTAGGCTTTTCGAACTTAGATAAATCGATTTTAGCTCCAGTAATTTTCGGCCCAGATAATTTCTTATACTGAGTAGTTAAAGTTTCCGATTCTGCTGGTTTTTCCTCTGTATTAGATACAGCCTCTTCCTTAGCAGGTGGCTTAACTTCAGCTACAGGCTCTTTCTTCACAACTGGTGCCGGTTTTTCTTTTTCTTTCTCTTTCCTTTCCTCCCTAGCCTTAGGCCTCGGTTTCTCTTTAGTAGCAGAAAGATCAATCTTATCGATAACCTTAAACTTAGGTCTGTCAGATGCAGCTGCTTTTACCACTTGTGGCTCAACAGGTTTAACCTCTTCTTTTACCTCAGGAATTTTCTCAACAGGTTTTTCTACCTCCTTAGTTTTCTCCTCTTCAGCAGGCTTTTTATTGCTTAAGTCTATTTTTCCAACAGTCTTAGGGCCCGACAATTCAGCTTTACCTCTGATAACTTGCTCAGATGCAGCTTTTTTCTCACGCTCTATTCTTCTATCTTCTTGCTCTTGCTCAAGCTGATGTCTTATAGCTTCTTTTTCTTTTCTCTTCTCTTCACCAACTTCTTTAGATGCAACCTTCTTGCTCATGTCCGTTTGGAATTCATCCAAAAGCACTTGATACACCTCATTAGAAATTTTAGTGGTAGGCCTTGCGTCCACATCATGACCTTTGGAACCCAAAAAATCTACCGCCCTGTCGAGTGAAATGTTAAGTTCCCTTAGGACTTTATTAAGCCTTATTGTTGCATTATCTGCCATAAATACTTGTTACTATACTTGAAATTTCTTGCTAATATATAGCTTAATCTGCTAATTCTTCTTTTAAGATACGCACAACTTCTAAAATTGTTTCCTCTTCCAGGTCCGTTCTCTTAACTAAATCATTCACATCCTGCTCTAAAACACTACGAGCAGTATCCATACCAATTTTCTTAAACTCTTCGATAATCCATGCATCGATTTCATCAGAAAACTCGGTTAACTCAACATCTTCCTCTACTCCTTCACGGAAAACGTCTATCTCAAAACCTGTCAATTGACCAGCTAATCTAATATTATGACCACCTCTACCAATTGCCTTAGAAACCTCTTCAGGTTTTAAGTAAACTTGAGCCGTCATTTTCTCCTCATCTAACTTAACAGACGAAACACGCGCAGGGCTTAATGCTCTTGTAACTAACAATTGAGGATTACTCGTCCAATTAATTACATCAATATTTTCATTCCCTAATTCTCTAACGATACCATGTATACGAGAACCTTTCATCCCAACACAAGCTCCAACCGGATCAATTCTATCATCATAAGAATCAACTGCAACTTTTGCTTTTTCACCTGGAATTCTAACAACTTTTTTAATTGTTATCAAACCATCGAAAACCTCTGGAATTTCTTGAAAAAATAATTGCTCTAAGAAAGCAGGTGCTGTTCTTGACATTATAATTACAGGTTTATTACCCTTAAGCTCTACGCTTTCAATAACCCCCCTAACATTATCACCTTTTCTAAAAAAGTCAGAAGGAATCTGTCTTTCTTTAGGCATAATAATCTCATTACCTTCATCATCTAATAAAATAACAACCTTATGCCTTATATGATGAACTTCAGCAGTATAAATTTCTCCTTCAAGATCTTTAAAATGCTTATATATTGTAGTATTATCGTGCTCATGAATTTTAGATATCAAGTTTTGACGTAATGCCAAAATAGCTCTCCTACCTAATTGTATCAACTTAACCTCTTCAGAAACATCTTCACCAACCTCAAAATCTGGCTCAATTTTACGTGCCTCAGTTAATGATATTTCCTCATTAGGCTCTTCTACCTCTCCATCTTCAACAACAACACGATTTCTCCATATTTCCAAATCCCCTTTATCAGGATTTATAATTATATCAAAGTTATCATCAGAACCGAACTTTTTCTTTAGTGCGTTTCTAAAAACATCTTCCAAAATCGCCATCAGCGTCACCCTGTCAATGAACTTATCGTCTTTAAATTCCGAAAAAGATTCGATCAGCGCAATATTCTCCATGTTGAACTATAATTAAAATTTTATAATAACTTTTGCTTCTTGTATATCAGAAAAAACAAACTCCTGTTTCTTTTGAACTGTAACCTTACCTTTACCTACCAGCTTAGGCTCCCTTGCTTTCCATTCTAAAGTAACCCCCTGATCACTAACATCAGTTAAATTACCTTCAAATTTACCATCTATAGTCTTGATTTCCAAAACCCTTCCTACATTCTTTTTATACTGCCTCGGCATAACTAGCGGAGATGTTGCTCCCGAAGAAGCCACCTCTAAAGAAAAATCCTCTTCCTCTCTATCTAAATTACTATCAATAGCCCTACTTATAACCATGCAATCTTTCAAAGTAACCCCATTGTCTCCATCTAGAGTTATATTGATTTTATTACCTGGTCCTAAAGTGAAATCTATCAAAAAAATAGATTCATTCTCCTTTAAACCAGCTTCTAATAATTCTAATACTTTTTCTTTAAACATAAAATTAAGCAATAAAAGAGGGGACAAATTGTCCCCTCATATATACTATTCATCCTTACAGCGGTGCAAATATACAACTTTTATATATACGGTATACATTTTAAAACCACAAGATTTTATAAGCGAAACAAAATCTTTTAAAAAAGAAAAAATCCCTGCTCTTTTAGAAAGCAGGGATTAACTTGAATTGTGTTGGTCCACAAGGACTCGAACCTTGAATGACGATACCAAAAACCGGAGTGTTACCAATTACACCATGGACCAATACTTCTAAAAGAGGTGCAAATTTAATACAAAGTTTCACATCCACAAATTTTTTAAAAAAAAATATTAAAAAAAATTAAATAACACTTGTTAAAGCTTTACAAAAAAAGAGATACGATGTCTATTTTAATTAGTAAATTCGCCATAATTGGTAAATTATATTATAGATGTTTTCTAAGAATTTCAAGAAATGGGATTCCATCTTAGGATGGGTTGTTTTTTTTATTGCTTTATTAACGTACGGTATTACAGTAGAACCTACAGGTAGTTTCTGGGATGCAGGTGAATATATTACTACATCCGCAAAACTCCAAGTTGGCCACCCACCAGGAGCACCACTTCTACAAATCATAGGAGCATTCTTTTCTATGTTCGCTTTAGAAGCTGACCAAATAGCTTTAATGGTAAATTACGTTTCAGGTGTATCGAGCGCTTTTACTATTCTTTTTATGTTTTGGACGATAACAAACCTAACAAGAAAGATAATTTCTAAAGACGAAGCAATTACCAATAGTAAGGCTATCGCTATTTTAGGAAGTGGACTAGTTGGCTCTTTAGCATTTACATATTCTGATAGCTTTTGGTTTAATGCTGTAGAAACAGAAGTATATTCAATGGCTAGTTTTATAATGGCTCTACTTTTATGGCTAGGATTAAAATGGGTTGATGACATTGAAAGCACCAGAGGAGATAAGTGGATTGTTTTAATCTCGTTTGTTGTAGGGCTTACTTTTGGAATTCAATTTATGGGCTTTTTAGCCATTCCTTCTATCGGATTACTTTATTATTTTAAAAAATACAAGACAACAACTATTAAAAACTTTCTACTAGCTAATATTATAGTTGTAGCTATATTAATGTTAGTTTACAAATTCTCTTTAACTTATGTTTTAGTTGCTTTTGGATGGAGTGAAGTGTTTTTCATTAACACAATTGGACTTCCTTTCAATTCTGGATCGATAATAATGGGGTTATTATTTATAGCTGCGTTCTACTTTGGATTAAGTTATACCAGAAAAAACAATTTCAAAACTGCTAATACAATTGTACTATGTTTAATGTTTTTATTTCTAGGGTTTTCATCTTGGATAATGTTACCTATTAGAGCTAATGCTAATGTTGTAATTAACGAAAACGACCCATCTGACGCAAGATCATTATTAGCCTACTACAACAGAGAGCAATACCCAGGCGTTGACAGCCCCATTTATGGAGGATATTACTCTAATGCTTTTGCATCTGCAGGTGAAGATAAAGATGACAAACCAAAGTACGAACAAGATGAAGCAACTGAAAAATACATTATTGTAAACAAATACAAAAATGCAAGTCAAGGACCAAACAAAAAACACGTAGGGCTTCTACCCAGAATGTGGAGCGAGCAAAATGCAGAAAACTATATGCGCTATTTTGGGCCTTTAAGCTTTAAAACAAAATCAAATAGCAAAGAATTACAAGACGCCGTAAAACAACTTAGAGAAGGCTACGCTAAAGGAGAAATAAGCGAAGCTCAATACATTCAATTTTTAAATAGATTTGGAGATTACATAGAAGTTTTACCTCCTACAATTTGGCAAAATATTGAATATATGTTTGAATTTCAATTCGGATATATGTATTGGCGTTATTTTATGTGGAATTATACTGGAAAACAAAATGATAAACAAGGAAGGTATGATGATAATGGAAATTGGATAAGCGGTATAAACACTATTGACTCATTTAGATTAGGTAGCCAAGAAAATTTACCAAGCGACATCTTAAATAACAAAGGTAGAAATGTATATTTCTTTCTACCCCTTTTACTAGGCATAATAGGTATCCTTTTTCAAATCGGAAAAAACCCAAAACAATTCTGGGTGCTTTTTGTATTTTTCATATTCACAGGTCTTGCTATTCAATTTTACACAAACCCATCAATTTTTCAACCTAGAGAAAGAGATTATTCCTTAGTGGGCTCATTCTATATTTTTGCAATTTGGATAGGCTTAGGTGTATATGGAATATTTGATGCCTTAAAAAAATTGATAACCCCAAAAATACTATCACCAGTAGTTACTATTTTATGTCTATTAGCAGTACCATTTCTAATGGCATACCAAAATTGGGACGACCACGATAGATCAAATAGATTTACAGCAAAAACAACTGCAAAAGCTTATTTAGACTCCACAAAAGAAGACGAAGGTTCAATTTTATTTACAATTGGAGATAACGACACCTTCCCCTTATGGTATGCGCAAGAAATTGAAGGGCACAGAACCGATGTGCGTATTATAAACACAAGTTTATTTGCTACAGATTGGTACATAGATCAAATGAAAAGACGCGCTTACAAAAGCCCTCCAATACCATCTCAACTAACACACAAACAATACAGATTAGGCACAAGAGATGCTATTTACTACCAAAATATAGATAATCTATACAATAAAGGGATCTCTGAATCTAGGTGGGACATAAAAGCTTTCATGGAATGGATTAGCAGTGACGAACCTAGAACAAAACTAAGAAGCGTAATTGAAGCTTCTCAAGAGCAAAGCACTAGCGACTATCCAGAAAACACCTTAGACCTAATTATTTACCCAACAAATCATATTAGGGTTCCAGTAAACAAAGAGAATGTTTTAAAAAGTGGTTTAGTTAAAGAAAAAGACTCTGCTTTAATTCTTGACTATATTGACATAGAGCTTCCAAAAAGTGCATTGCCAAAAAACAGGATTCTTATGTTAGACATACTTGCTAATAACGATTGGGAAAGACCAATTTATTTTTCAGGAGGAAGTTTTGATGACGGTGAATACCTTTGGATGAAAGACTACCTGCAACTAGATGGTTTAGTTTACAAATTAGTACCTATTAAAACAACAAACGAAAGTCCTTATGAAATGGGCCGAATCGATAGTGATTTAATGTATAACATTGTAAAAACATGGGAATGGGGTAACGCTGGCAGCTCTGAAATTTACCACGATACCCAAACTAGAATTCAAGGACTATCATACAGAGGCAATATTGCACGCTTAGTAGAGCAATTACTGAATGAAGATAAAATAGAAAAAGCAAAAGAAATGATTGACATAGCTGTTACAAATATGCCTGTTGATTATTTTGAATATTACACTTTTGTTGAACCATTTGTTGACGGGTACTATAAAGTTGGTGAAACAGAAAAAGCAAGAGCTTTGTTTTATCAACTTAAAACAAAATACCAGGAAAGACTGGAATACTATGCCAGTATGCCTTTAGACGAACAGTATGAAAAATTAAATGAAATTATCAACGATATGGAAGCCTACAATAGAAACGTAGACATCCTTATTAGAAATGGAGATAGAGAGCTTGCTGAAAAAGAAACTCTTATTTTCAATGAATATATTGATAAGTTTAGTCGGTTTGTAGACGGAAGCGAAGATCCTTTAATAAAAGACTCAACACCCATAGAGGACCCTGATATGATTGACTCTAACCAAATAGATAATACAGCTACAGAAGAAGAGCTAGATACTATTTCAAACTAAAAATAGATTAACACAAAAACCGAGATTCTCATCTCGGTTTTTTTATATCTATATCTTAAATTTTATAAATATTCGTTTAATATACTTATTAAAGTATTTGCATCTTGCTCACCGCTTTGCCTCCACACCATTTCACCTTTTTTATAAATCATCAATGTAGGCAACCCTTTCACCCTTAAAGCCCGAGAGAGCTCCTTATTCTTATCCACATCTATCTTTATAACCTTACCCTTATCACCTAAGGCAGCAGCTACATCTCGCAGCACTGGGTGCATTGCAGTGGATTGATCGTTCCACTCTGCATAAAAATCCAGTAATACTGGATCATTAGATTCTATTAGTTCACCAAATTTAGACATACTAGAATGTTTGGATTCGTTAATCAAATGTAAGAAAAAATGTTAAAACATTAATTTCTTAGCATATTTTGTAACGTTTATTAATATTAATATTAAGCCAGAGGCTTCTTTTTTAGTGTTATTACTGTAATTTCAGGCCATATCCCAACCCTACCAGGATACCCTAAATACCCAAATCCTCTATTTACATTTATATATTGACCCAACTCTTTATAAACACCAGCCCAATATTTATATCGCCATTTAGATGGGCTCCACTTTATCCATCCTGGAATTTCTATCCCGAACTGCATGCCATGAGTGTGACCACTAAGTGTCAAATGATAGTGATAAGGATCATCAATTACTTTATCTTCCCAATGACTTGGATCATGGCTAAGTAAAATTTTAAAATCATCTGCAGAAATTTTCTGGGAAGCCAGACCTAAATCTCCTACTTTTTTAAAACCACCTCTACCCCAATTTTCCACTCCTACTAGAGCTATTCTGTCAGCTCCCTTTGTCAGGTACCTGCTATCATTTAAAATCAAATCAAAACCAATTTCTTTTTGAAGCTTTTTCAAATCATTTAAATTCTCCTCTTTCTCTTCAGCTGAATTCCAATCTACATAATCTCCATAATCATGATTGCCTAAAACTGAAAATTTACCATCCTTTGCCTCTAACCTAGAAAAAACATCTTTCCAGTCATGCATTTCTTCTGCCTTATTATTAACCATATCACCTGTAAAAAACAAAACATCACTTTTTTGCTCATTAACAAGGTCAATTGCATATTCAATTTTCGACTTATCATCAAAACTACCACTATGTATATCAGAAATTTGAGTAATTTGATACCCATCAAAAGAATTTGGCAAATCATCAAACTCTAAAGTATACTTTAAAACCTTAAAATTATACTTCCCTTTATACATACCATAAAGTAATGCCCCAAATGGCAATGCTGCAATACCCAAAGCTACCATACTAAGAAAACGTCTGCGCTCCGGAAAAGTGAATTTTTTTTCAATTCCAAATAGTTTCTGGTATGCTCCTGAAATAAACCTAAATATATCTTCAGAAAAAAGAAAGATAACCGTCATTAACTTGAAAGCCAGCATCGTCAATAAAAAACCAAAAGCATAACTCTTAGCTATGCTAAGTACACGCCCTTCCTCTGATCCAAAAGTAAATTGATAAATAAAATTACCTAAAACTAATAATGACAACGCTACAAACGTATAATAAACCCAAGGATACCTAGAAGCAGTTTTAACAGCTTGCAATGAATAAAAACCCAAAATAAGATAAAGAATAACAAAAAAAATCCAACGTAGCATTTATATTTTTTTCGTAAAGATATTTGTTATGTATAGATGTTTTAACCCATTTAAACTTTATTTAACCTTATTTACAATACCTTTTATAATATCATAATCAGATACAGGTACTTTCCCTTCTTGAAAATACGATAATGAAGTCATGGATAAAGTAGGTGAAAAATTTATATTTTCACGTAAGACACTCGCTGACAAATGCACTATTGGAAATTTCCTCTTTTTAAAAAGAGAAATGTTATCTAAATTAATTCCACTTCCTGGCATTATAATAATTTTTGATGTTTTTAGCTTTAAAGCATCAAGCAACTCAATACCATCAAAAGCTTTCTTTTGTTGGCCAGATGTTAATATATAATTCACTCCCAAATCTTCTAATTGTTTGAGACCCACAAAAGGATCTTTAACCCAATCAAATGCACGATGAAAAGTAAAAGTTATCGACTTTGACAACTCTATCATTTTTCGACACCTATCTATATCAATAGAAAAATCAGAATTTAAAACTCCACACACAATACCATCAAACCCCATATTTACACAAAGCTCAATATCATTTAATATTGTTTCAAATTCAAAATTCGAATATGTAAAATCCCCACTTCTTGGGCGAATTAAAACATGCACAGGAATAGATATTTTTTCACGCACAGCTCTCAATAAGCCAAAAGAAGGTGTCAAACCTCCAACCCCCAACTCAACACACAACTCAATTCTATCTGCTCCCGCTTTTTGAGCATTTAAAGCTGATTCTAATGAATTTGCACAAACCTCTATTTGCATAATACTATATTTATTGACTAAAGTTAAGCACAGAAAACATAATTCAAAAAATAAATTTTTACAACTATCCTAGATAATCTTTGTAGCTTTGAAAGCTAGCTTATATTATTAATAAAAAATACATAAAAAGAACTCACCAAGAAAAACTAAAGAGTTCTTCAATTAGATATTTTCAATACAATTCAAAAAATGGCAGACAAAAAAAGACTTTTCCTTTTAGATGCATTCGCATTAATATTTAGAGGATATTATGCCTTAATAAAAAATCCTAGAATAAACTCTAAAGGCATGGACACCTCTGCAATTATGGGGTTCATGAATTCTTTATTAGATGTAATCAGAAGAGAAAAACCAGACTACCTAGCTGTTTGTTTTGATAAAGGAGGGAGTGCCGAGAGAACTGAACTATTCCCTGAATACAAAGCTAATAGAGATGAAACTCCTGATGCCATAAAAATTGCCATTCCTTATATTCAAAATATTTTAAAAGCAATGCATATTCCTGTTGTTGTTTTAGAAGGCTGGGAAGCAGATGATATTATCGGAACATTAGCAAAGCAAGCAGAGAAAGAAGATTACAAGGTTTATATGGTTACCCCCGATAAGGATTTCGGACAATTGGTTTCTGAAAATATATTTATGTATCGTCCAGCCCGTATGGGTAACGGAATTGAAATTTGGGGTATTCCTGAAATTCAGCAACGTTTTGGAGTTGAAAGACCAGAACAAGTTATTGACTACCTAGGGATGATGGGTGATGCGAGTGACAACATCCCAGGACTACCTGGCGTTGGAGATAAAACTGCAAAAAAATTCATTGAACAGTTTGGATCCATGGAAAATCTTTTAGCAAATACAAGTCAGCTGAAAGGAAAAATGAAAGAAAAAATAGAGCAAAATGCAGAACTAGGGT
Source organism: Cellulophaga sp. HaHaR_3_176 (assembly GCF_019021925.1). Taxonomy (NCBI): domain Bacteria; kingdom Pseudomonadati; phylum Bacteroidota; class Flavobacteriia; order Flavobacteriales; family Flavobacteriaceae; genus Cellulophaga; species Cellulophaga sp. HaHaR_3_176. The sequence continues at coordinate 3,769,358 of NZ_CP058990.1, read as the reverse complement.
TACTTTCAAAAAAACTAGCTACAATTTGTATTGATTGCGATGTTACTTTTAATGCGAAAGACTATGAGCTTACTATGCCTGATGCTGAAAAAGTTCAGGTACTATTTGAAGAATTAGAGTTCAGAAGACTAAAAGATCAATTTTTAAAACTTTTCTCTACAGAAGATGAAGAGTCTACAAATTCGACACAAGAGCCAACCACAAAAAAGCAATCAAAATCAACTGGAGCTGGCGAAGGTCAATTCTCTCTTTTTGGGGGCGACCCAAACACCACGTCAGAAACTGTACAAGATTATTCTAGCAGAAAAACCATAAAAGACATTTCTCATGCCTACCAAAGTATTACCCCTGGTATGGCTATGAATTTATTTTTGCAAAATCTTATGAAGCAAACATCTGTTTGTTTTGATACAGAAACAACAGGATTAAATCCACTTATAGCTGAATTAGTCGGAATTGCTTTTTCATGGGAAGCACACAAAGGATTCTACATTCCTTTCCCTGAAAGTAAAGATGAAGCACAGCTTATAATTGAACAATTACGTCCTTTCTTTGAAGATAATACCATTGAGAAAATAGGTCAAAATTTAAAATATGACATCAAAGTACTTGATAAGTATAACATTTCAGTAAAAGGAAAATGCTTTGACACCATGTTAGCTCATTATCTTATAAATGCCGATATGCGTCATAATATGGATGTATTAGCAGAAACCTACCTAAATTACACTCCTGTATCAATAACTGAATTAATTGGAAAAAAAGGGAAAAACCAATTAAGCATGCGCGATGTTCCTTTAGAAAGACAAACAGAATATGCAGTTGAAGATGCCGATATCACCTTTCAATTAGCACAAAAATTTAGACCAGAATTAATAGAAGCAAAAACAGAAGACCTTTTTAATACTATAGAAATTCCGTTGCTGCATGTTTTAGCCGATATGGAGTTAGAAGGCATTAATCTTGACGAAGATTTCCTAAAATCACTATCTACAGATCTGGATAATGACATCAAAAATCTTGAAACAAAAATATATAAAGAGGCTGATGAAGAATTTAATATTGCATCACCTAAACAATTAGGAGACATACTATTTGACAAATTAAAACTTGTCGGTAAACCTAAAAAAACCAAAACAGGTCAATATTCAACCGCCGAAGATGTACTTTCATATTTAGCAAAAGACCACGAAATCATTCAAAATGTATTGGAATACAGAGGTCTCTCTAAGCTAAAAAGCACTTATATAGACGCATTACCAAATCAAGTTGAAGAAGTCACTAAAAGGGTTCATACTGATTATATGCAGACTGTTGCCGCAACAGGTCGTTTAAGCAGCAATAACCCTAACCTACAAAATATACCTATTAGAACAGAAAGAGGAAGACAAGTAAGAAAAGCTTTCATACCAAGAAACAGCGACTACACACTATTAGCAGCCGATTATTCTCAAATAGAATTAAGAATTATTGCCGCCCTAAGTGACGAAACGACAATGATTGAAGCTTTTAAAAACGGCGAAGATATTCACGCTTCTACTGCTTCAAAAGTATTTAATGTAGCAATTAACGAAGTCACAAGAGAGCAACGTAGCAATGCAAAAACAGTAAATTTTGGTATAATATATGGAGTATCCGCATTTGGCTTAAGCAACCAAACAGATCTCACAAGAGCTGAAGCGAAAGAATTAATTGATACATATTATAAAACATACCCAAAATTACGTAATTACATGAGTGAATTAGTAAATTTTGCTCGTGACAATGGTTATGTACAAACCGTATTAGGAAGACGTCGTTATTTAAAAGATATTAACGGAAGTAACGCAATTGTGAGAGGTGCCGCAGAACGTAATGCTGTAAATGCCCCCATACAAGGTAGCGCAGCTGATATTATCAAAATAGCAATGATCAATATTCACAAAAAATTAAAAGAAGGCAATTTTAAGACAAAAATGCTTTTGCAAGTACATGATGAACTCGTTTTTGATGTTTACAAACCAGAATTAGACGATATGAAGTCATTAATTAAGGCTGAAATGGAAAACGCATACAAAATTGCAATACCCCTAGATGTTGAAGTTGGAATTGGTGACAATTGGCTCGAAGCTCATTAGATTCATTGAATTTTATCCATTTTTAAAGTAACAAAAAATCAGAAAAAATTGATACTGAATTACATTGAATAAAAAAATAATCAAAATATTTAGAAACAACCATTTGTAATTCAAGTTAATAATTGTACATTTGCACCCCCTTTATAGGGATTTAAGTGTTTAATAAATAAAAAAGTACTGTGGACACATTAAGTTACAAGACAATTTCCGCTAACAAAGCAACTGTTGATAAGCAATGGGTGTTGGTTGATGCTGAAGGAGAGACATTAGGTCGTTTTGCTTCAAAAGTTGCAAAATTACTAAGAGGAAAATATAAGCCAAACTTTACACCACATGTTGATTGTGGAGACAATGTAGTTGTTATCAATGCAGGGAAAATAAACTTGTCTGGTAATAAATGGGAAAGCAAAACCTATGTACGTCACACTGGTTATCCAGGTGGTCAAAGATTTCAAACTGCGAGCGAAGCATTAGCTAAGAACCCAGTTAGTATCGTTGAACGTTCTGTTAAAGGTATGCTTCCTAAAAACAGATTAGGTTCTGCTATCTACAGAAATCTAAAAGTTTATCCAGGCGCAGAGCATGATCAAGATGCACAAAAACCAACTGTAATTAATTTAAACGACCTTAGGTAATGGACGTAATACACAAAATAGGAAGAAGAAAGACTGCTGTTGCACGTATTTATCTTTCAGATGGTAATGGTAAAATTACTATTAACAAAAAAGATTTAGAAGTATATTTCCCTACTGCTACTTTACAATACAAAGTTAAACAAGCTTTCGCTTTAACTAGCACTGAAGATGTTTACGATGTAAATGTAAATGTATTTGGAGGTGGAATTACAGGTCAAGCAGAAGCAATTCGTTTAGCTTTATCTAGAGCTTTATGTGAAATTGATGCTGAAAACAGATTAGTTCTTAAGCCAGAAGGTTTATTAACTAGAGATCCAAGAATGGTTGAACGTAAGAAATTCGGTCAGAAGAAAGCTCGTAAGAAATTCCAGTTCTCTAAACGTTAATATTTTACTGAATTTATTTCAGTATCTATATAAAATATTCCTGAATATTTTCAGGATAAAGTTCATTGAAAACCCTGAAAATATTTTTCAGGGTTAAATTTTAAAATCAAGTTGTTGTTGTCCAAAGGCTAACAGCTTTTGGAAACTAGTTTAGCATCTAAATGTTAAAGGCCACTTTCGTGCCACTTTAATATTGCTAATTCAACAGAACGTAAACTAAGTACCAAAAATGGCAAAAAAAATTGAAGTAAAAGACTTACTAGAAGCAGGTGTACACTTTGGACACCTTACAAGAAAATGGAACCCAAACATGGCTCCTTACATCTACATGGAGCGTAACGGTATTCACGTTATTAACCTTTACAAAACTGCTGCAAAATTAGAAGAAGCTAACGAAGCTCTTAAAAAAATTGCTGCATCAGGTAGAAAAATTCTTTTCGTAGCTACAAAAAAACAAGCAAAAGATATCGTTTCTGAAAAAGTATCAAAAGTAAACATGCCTTACATCACTGAAAGATGGCCTGGCGGAATGTTAACTAACTTTGTTACTATCCGTAAAGCTGTTAAGAAAATGGCTTCTATTGACAGAATGAAAAAAGATGGTACTTTCTTAACACTATCTAAAAAAGAACGTTTACAGGTTGACCGTTTACGCGCAAAATTAGAAAAAAACTTAGGTTCTATTTCTGAAATGACACGTTTACCAGGTGCATTATTCATCGTAGATACTATGCGTGAACATATTGCTGTAAAAGAAGCTATCAAATTGAAAATTCCAATTTTCGCGATGGCAGATACAAATTCTGACCCAAGATTATTAGATTATATTATACCATCTAACGATGATGCTTCTAAATCTATTGAAGCTATTTTAACTCATGTTACTGATGCTATTGCTGAAGGTTTATCTGAACGTAAATCTGAAAAACAATCTTCTAAAGAAGGTAACAGCACTGAAGCTCCTGTGAAAAAAGCTGAAGCTCCTGCTAAACCAGTAGCAACTGAAGAGAAAAAAGAAGAAGTTAAAGGTGATGATTTAACAAAAGTTGAAGGTATTGGACCAAAAATTTCTGAAATTTTCCAAGCTGCTAGTATTAATACTTTTGCTGACTTAGCTGCTAAATCTGTTGAAGAATTAAGCGCTATTTTAATTGAAGCTGGCTCTAAATTTGCTTCTAAGAACCCAGGTTCTTGGCCAAAGCAAGCTAAAATGGCTGCTGAAGGAAAATGGGATGAGTTAAAAGTATGGCAAGATAACACCAAAGGTGGCATCGAAGCTTAATCTCTATTTAACGATTAGTTACAATAAATCAAATATTTAATTAACACTATTCCACTAATTTTATCTTTTAAGTTAGTGGAATAGTTTTAAAACCTTATATAAAATGGTAAAAATTACCGCTGCACAAGTAAACGAATTAAGAAAAGCTACAGGAGCAGGAATGATGGACTGCAAAAAAGCTTTAGTAGAGGCTGAAGGAGACTATGACAAAGCTGTTGATGTTCTTCGTAAGAAGGGTCAAAAAGTTGCTGCAAAAAGAGCAGACAGAGAATCTTCTGAAGGTGCTGCAGTTTCTAAAATAAATGGCGACAATACTGTAGGTGTTGCTATTGTTTTAGGTTGTGAAACTGATTTTGTTGGTAAAAACGAAAACTTTCTTGCCTTAGCTAATAAGCTTGCTGATAAAGCTATCAACTTCGATAACAAAGAAGATTTTTTAGCATCTGATTTTGAAGGCATGACTATTACTGAAAAATTAGTTGAACAAACAGGTGTTATTGGTGAAAAGTTAGAAATAACTGCTTTCGAAAAACTTGAAGCACCTTATGTAGGAACTTATGTTCATATTAATAAAATTGCTGCTTTAGTTGGTTTATCTTCTAAAAACGAAGAAGTTGCTAAAGATGTTGCTATGCAAATAGCTTCAATGGGAGCTACTACATTATCTTATAAAGATTTTGATGCTTCTTTCATTGCTTCAGAAACAGAAGCTAGAATTGCTGTTATTGAAAAAGATAATATTGAATTAGGTCGTTTAGGTAAAACACTTAAAAATGTTCCTCAATATATCTCTATGGCTCAATTAACTGACGAAGTTATTGCTAAAGCTGAAGAAGACGCTAAAGCTGAGTTAAAAGCTGAAGGTAAGCCAGAAAAAATCTGGGATAAAATTCTTCCTGGTAAATTAGAAAGATTTATATCTGATAATACTACTTTAGATCAAGAGCAGTGTTTGTTAGACCAGAATTTCATTAAAGATGAAAAAATAAATGTTGCTGGTTATGTAAAATCAGCAGGTAGTGACTTAACTGTAACTAGCTTTAAGCGTGTTGCTTTAGGATAAGCTCACTTTGAATATTATACGTATTAAAAACCGCCTAAAAGGCGGTTTTTTTATACCTATTATATAATAGTTTCAATAAAAAAAGGCAATCGTTTCTAACAATTGCCTTTTTTTAAATATAAACTTGAAAAATCTTATTTTTTCATCCAAGCCTCTCTCAAAGCTAATTGTTCTTCAGAAGGTGACTCAACAGATATCAACATCTCTACCTCTACTGTTGGCACTCCTACACTACCTGCTAAATCTAATTCTTTACCATCACGCACTACAACCATTTCAATCTCTTTATCAGCTGACCAACCAAAACTCTGACCAATAACAGATCTCATAGAAGATAAAGTAATATTAACACCATCAATACTTTTGATAACATCACCGCCTTGAACTCCAATACCCAATAAAAAACTATTTAAATTAATACCTTCCCTAATAAAAATAGTAGCCTCATCTGAAGGGTCAACATCTATAAAAGGAATTTGATCATTTAAAAAATAACCACTTTGTTTTGACTTAGATCCCAACATTAGACCAACTTTATCAAAATATACACTATAATCAATAGGTGTTGTACCTATTACATGTGTATCAAAAAAATCTTTAACCTCTGGGTATGTTATCTTAACTATTTCATCAAATAACACATCATCTTTAAAAGGTGTAGAATCCCCATATTTTTTTGATAATTCCTTTAACAACCAAAGAACACTTTTTTCTCCATTACTTAATTTTCTTAAAGTAATATCAAGAGCCATATTGATTAATGTGCCTTTCTCATATACATTGGCATAACTATCTTTGTAAGGATCATCTAAAATATTCTGACTCATGACAGTAAAAGACATAGAGTCATCATAAGTTTTTGAATTACTAATTTTCCCAACAATACGCTTATAAAACTCCTCTTCAGTAATTAAACCTTGTTGTATTTGAAAAAGGTTTGCAAAATATTCAGTTGTTCCCTCATACATCCACAAATGTTTTGACATTTTAGGTGCATTAAAATCAAAAAATTGAATTTCTTCTGAATGAACACTTAATGGGGTAACTATATGAAAAAACTCATGAGAAACCACATCTACCATTGCCTGTTCTAGCCTTTTCATATCCATTTGTTCTGGCAAAACTACGACTGTTGACGTATGATGTTCTAAAGCACCAAAACCACCCGCATCGCCTTCGCCATTTGATAAGTATAGCAATATATTATATTTTTTAGTACTATTTACATCACCTAAAAAAGATTTTTGAGCTGTCATCATTTTAAGCATTTTATCTTTTAAAGAAGCTGAAGAGATAATAGAATTCGGAGAATATACACTTAAATTCACTGTAATACCATTAACCTCAAAAGAAGAAATATCAGACTTAGCATATAAAATAGGATTGTCAATAACATCAAAATATCGACTAGCAACAAATGTATTTAGCTCATCATTAGGATTCACTGAAATTAATTCATTTAACGATGTTGTTGGCTTCAAATTAGCAGGGTGACTGATTGCTAACTCATAACCTATTTCCTTTAAGTTTTTAAAATAACCAACAAAGCCATGAAGATTCAACATAAAATTGTCCCCTTTTTTAATATTGGTACCTGCCGGAGAGAATACTAAATTCTCTTCAATTTCATCTTCAGAATCATATGTATCATTAACTAAATAAGATATTTTATCAAGGTTTTTTCCATTTGAAATAACCCAAGTATTATCACCTTTTTTAGTAACAACTAAACTTTGTCCTTTATAATCAAAAGCTTTAAAACTTTCAATATACTTACCGTAGTCATTATTACTATAAGTACCTGGGACAGTTTTAGGTATATAAAAAACAACTTCATCTTCAGAAAAAGAACCTGGATCTACACTTACAAGAACCTTATCTTCAATAACATTTACTAAGTCAATAGTTACTTTTACAATTGCTTTATCAGCACTAATTACATTTTTAGTTGCACCACAACTATTTAATAACAGCATTATTGCTATTAAAAATCCTACTTTCTTCATATTAAAAATCTTCAATTATTAAAAAACTTGAACAAGATTATAAAATTAAAACAAGAAGTTCACAACATTTTAGAAAGATTTAAAAGCACAATAAATTTATAACTACTATTCTCATAAAAAAAATTGATTATTTTTGCTGTAGTTTAATTAAAAACAAACCATGCAATACAAAAGAATTCTATTGAAATTAAGCGGTGAAGCTTTAATGGGTGATCGACAATATGGGATAGACCCAAAAAGACTATCTGAATACGCTGAAGAAGTAAAACAAGTTGTTGATAAAGGAATTCAAGTTGCAATTGTAATTGGTGGAGGAAATATCTTTAGAGGTGTTTCTGGAGCTAGTAATGGAATGGATCGTGTGCAAGGTGACCATATGGGTATGCTTGCTACTGTTATAAACGGACTAGCTTTACAAAGCGCATTGGAAGAACATGGTGTACAAACAAGATTGCAGTCTGCCATTAAAATTAATGAAGTTGCTGAGCCTTTTATTCGCAGAAGAGCTATGCGCCATTTAGAAAAAGGTAGAGTTGTTATTTTTGGAGGAGGAACAGGTAATCCGTACTTTACTACAGATTCTGCTGCTGTTTTAAGAGCTATTGAAATTGAAGCTGATGTAATTTTAAAAGGAACTAGAGTTGATGGAATTTATACTTCTGATCCTGAAAAAAACAAAGACGCTACTAAATTTGAAACAATTACTTTCGAAGACGTTTTAAAGAAAGGTTTAAAAGTAATGGATACGACAGCCTTTACTTTAAGTCAAGAAAACGAATTACCAATTGTAGTTTTCGATATGAATAAAATCGGAAATCTACTAAAATTAGTTTCTGGAGAAAATATTGGTACTGTAGTTGATAATTAAAACTTAAGTAAAACCACACTTTTTAAATTATAAGAAGATGAATGAAGATATCACTTTTATATTAGATAGTACTAAAGAAAGTATGGATGGTACTATCGACCATTTATTGAAAGCTTTCGCTAAAATTAGAGCAGGAAAAGCAAGTCCTGTAATGCTTTCGAGCGTAATGGTCAACTATTATGGGGCTTCTACCCCACTTGGTCAGGTTGCTAACGTAAGTATTCCTGATGCTAGAACAATAACAGTTCAGCCTTGGGAAAAAAATATGCTTCAAGAAATCGAAAAAGCAATTATGATTGCTAACCTAGGCTTCAACCCAATGAATAATGGTGATTTTATAATAATAAATGTACCACCATTAACTGAAGAACGCAGAAGAGATTTAGCTAAACAGGCTAAATCAGAATCGGAAGATGCCAAAGTTGGTGTTAGAAATGCTAGACAAGAAGCTAATAAAGAAATTAGAGGTCTTGATGATGCATCAGAAGATTTAAAGAAAAATGCCGAAGCTGACGTGCAAGAATTAACGAATAAGTATAGTAAAAAAATAGAGGACGTTTTAGTTATTAAGGAAGCTGAAATAATGAAAGTCTAATTTTTTAACTGAAATACATAACAAAGAGCGGCAAAATTGCCGCTCTTTGTTATACTAGAAAACATTAAACAAAAGAGGTATTAAGTATTGTATTTTAATTAAATACAACTAATGATTTTTTACCTTTACAAGAACTGTAAAAAAGAACATGGTTTCAAAAATAACGAAAGGGTTTTGGGCTAGAACCGCGAATATCATCCTTAGGAATAGAATAGTAATTCTTTTACTTATCGCCGCTGCTACTATTTTTTTGGCAATGCAGTGGAGCAAAATGCGATTTTCAAGTTCGCAAGCTAATTTATTACCTGATCATCACCCCGTAAACCTAAAGTATCAATCGTTTTTAAAAACATTTGGAGAAGAAGGTAATGTAATGGTTTTGGCTATTAAAGACAGTTCCTTATTTACCCCGAACAAATTTAATAGGTGGAACAAATTAAGTAAACAACTTGCTGCGTTTCCTGAAGTAGATTTTGTTCTTTCTACAGATAATCTTCAAGAATTAGTTAAAGATAACGACAAACAAGAATTTACACTTCGGCCTTTCATCATAAAAAAACCCGAAACAAAAGCAGAAATAGACTCTCTATCCTCTCATTTGTTCAATAACATGCCTTTTTATGAGGACTTAATTTACAATAAAGAAACTAAAACTATTAGAACAATAGTTTATTTAGATAAAGACATTGTAAATACATCTGCCAGAAAAGATTTTATTCTTGAAGACTTAAGTAGGCTAGTTAAAGTTTTTGAAAACGAAACTGATTTAGATGTTCGAATATCCGGAATGCCTTATATCAGAACGATGAACTCCCAGAGTATTATAGATGAAATTGGAAAATTTATACTTGCCGCATTAGGCGTAACCTCACTTATCTTCTTTTTCTTTTTCAGGAGTTTTAGAGCTACATTAATATCAATGTGTGTTGTAATTATTGGCGTAATGTGGTCCTTTGGTATTTTAGGTTTACTTCAATACGAAATCACCGTATTAACAGCATTAATACCTCCTTTAATAATAGTAATTGGTATTCCTAACTGTATATTTTTAATAAATAAATACCAACAAGAGGTTAAAAAACATGGTAATCAAGCCCTATCATTACAAAGAGTAATTTCCAAAATAGGGAATGCAACTTTAATGACAAATATTACCACAGCATCAGGTTTTGCTACATTTATAATTACAGATAGCCAGTTACTAAAAGAATTTGGTATTGTTGCCTCTATCAATATTGTTGGAATATTTATTTTATCTCTGCTAATAATTCCTATAGTATACAGTTTTATGTCGTTACCTAAAACAAAACACTTAAAACACCTAAACAAAAGGTGGGTTGACACTTTTGTAAACTGGATGGAAAATATAGTAAGAGAGAAAAGAATATCAGTTTACATTGTATCTATTGCCCTTCTTGTTTTAAGTATTATAGGTATTTATCAAATAGATATTTCCGGTAGCCCCATTGAGGATATGCCTAAAAAGGCTGAATTTTTTAAGGATATTCGCTTTTTTGAAGAAGAGTTTGATGGTATTATGCCTGTTGAAATTGTAGTTGACACCAAAAGAAAAAAAGGGGTTTTAAAACCATCTACTTTAAAAAAGATTGATAATTTAAGTGAAATTGTTTTAGAAATTCCAGAACTATCAAGACCGGTTTCTGTAGTTGACCTTGTAAAATACTCTAAACAAGCTTTCTATAACGGAATTCCTAAATACTATCAATTACCTACTACTCAAGAAAATACGTTTATAATGGATGTTGCTAGAAAATCATCTAACAACGGTAATCTTCTTAAAAGTTTTGTTGATTCTACAGGACAAGTTGCTAGAATAACGACTTACATGAAAGACGTTAAAACGACTAGAATGGAAGATATTGAAGGTAAACTTCAAGAGAATATTGATAAAATTTTTCCTAAAGATCGTTTTGATGTTTACATGACTGGTAGCGCCCTTATATTTTTAAAAGGAACAAAGTACTTGGTAAATAACCTAATCATGTCATTAGCCCTTGCAATAGGTTTAATTGCATTGTTTATGGCTTATTTATTTAGATCTTTTAAAATGATCATTATTTCATTAATCCCAAATTTATTACCACTAGTTATTACTGCGGGTTTAATGGGCTTTGTTGGCGTACCTATAAAGCCATCTACAATATTAGTTTTTAGTATTGCTTTTGGTATTTCAGTCGATGACACAATACATTTTCTCGCAAAATATAGGCAAGAACTAACTGCTAACCAGTGGAAAATTAAAAAATCTGTATATGCCGCCTTAAGAGAGACAGGCGTTAGTATGTTTTACACATCTATCGTACTTTTCTTTGGCTTCTCTGTTTTTGCCATTTCTAATTTTGGAGGTACAGTAGCTTTAGGTATGTTAGTATCTGCAACATTATTACTTGCAATGCTCTCTAACTTAATTTTATTACCATCATTATTACTTTCACTAGAACGTAATATTGCCAACAAAGAAGTATTGAAAAAACCACAAATAAACATTCTACCAAAAGGAGAAGAATAAACATATTTATTAAACTAAACTCAAATAAAACTTTTTTCTCAAAAAGTCTATATTTGCTATATAAAATAGAAATTTTACAAATGAAATCACATAATATAAAAGAATTACTTTCTTCAAACCTATCACTACAAGAAGTAACCATTAATGGTTGGGTAAAAACATTTAGAAGCAATCGTTTTATTGCACTGAATGACGGCTCTACAATTAACAATATTCAATGTGTTGTAGATTTTGAAAATTTCGATGAAAGTCTATTAAAAAAAGTATCAACAGGAGCTGCTTTAAAAATTAGCGGAACGTTAGTTGAAAGTCAAGGTAGAGGACAAAGCGTTGAAATTCAAGTTAAAGAATTGGTGGTTTTAGGTACATCAGATCCCGACACCTACCCTATACAACCCAAAAAACACTCTTTAGAATTTTTAAGAGAAAAAGCACATTTAAGAGTTAGAACAAATACTTTTGCTGCAGTAATGAGAGTTCGTTCAGTTCTTTCTTTTGCTATACACCGATACTTTCAAAATAACGGTTTTTACAATGTACATACACCAATAATTACAGGGTCAGATGCCGAAGGTGCTGGTGAAATGTTCAGAGTATCAACATTAAATCAGAAAAAACCACCTTTAACTGAAGATGGAGAAATTGATTTTAAAGAAGATTTTTTCGGAAAAGAAACAAACCTTACTGTTTCTGGACAATTAGAAGCAGAAACCTATGCAATGGCACTAGGTAAAGTATATACTTTCGGACCTACTTTTAGAGCAGAAAACTCTAATACATCTAGACATTTAGCTGAATTTTGGATGATTGAGCCAGAAGTTGCTTTTAATGATTTAGATGCAAATATGGATTTAGCTGAAGATTTCATTAAAGATGTTTTAAATTATATCTTAGAAAACTGTAGTGACGATTTAGAGTTTTTAGAAAAACGTTTGATCGATGAAGAAAAATCTAAACCACAAGCTGAAAGGAGTGACATGCCTTTAATTGAGAAATTAAAATTTGTTGCCGAAAATAACTTCAAAAGAGTTTCTTATACTGAAGCTATAGATATATTAAGAAATTGTACACCTAATAAAAAGAAAAAATTTAACTACATCATAAATGAATGGGGTGCTGATTTACAAAGTGAGCATGAACGCTATTTAGTAGAAAAGCATTTTAAATGTCCAGTAATTTTATTTGATTACCCTGCAAAAATAAAAGCATTTTATATGCGTTTAAATGATGATGGTAAAACAGTAAGAGCTATGGATATTCTTTTTCCTGGTATTGGGGAAATAGTTGGAGGCTCGCAACGTGAAGAACGTTTAGATGTTTTATTAGAAAAAATAAAAGAATTAGGTATCGACGAAAAAGAACTTTGGTGGTATTTGGATTTAAGAAAATTTGGAAGTGCAGTACATAGTGGTTTCGGTTTAGGTTTTGAACGTTTAGTTCTTTTTGCAACAGGCATGGGAAACATTAGAGATGTTATTCCTTTTCCAAGAACACCACAAAACGCTGAATTTTAATATTGAAAAGTTTAACTTTATAAGAAAGATTATCATTTTACATGCTTAAACAACATTTATCATTTAAATTATCTCAAAAGCTTTCTCCGCAGCAGATTCAATTAATGAAACTGATACAACTGCCTACCCAAGCCTTTGAACAACGTTTAAAGCAAGAATTGGAAGAAAATCCTGCCTTAGAAACAGGGAAGGAAGAAAGTGATGATTTTGATGATGATTTTGAAGATACTTATAATGATGAGTCAGATGATAATGAAACCATTACCACTGAAGATATCAATATTGACGAATATTTAAGTGATGATGAAGTTCCAGAATATAGAACTCAAGCAAATAACTATAGTGCTGATGATGAAGAAAAAACTGTTCCTTATGCTGCAGGTACTTCTTTTAATCAATTTTTAATAAATCAATTAAATACCGTCACTTTAACTGATGATGAATGGTCAATTGCTGAATTCCTCGTTGGTAGTATTGACGAGAGTGGCTATATAAGAAGGCCAATTACCGATATATTAGATGATTTAGCATTTACCCAAAATATTTATACAGACCAGGAGTCAATAGAAAAAATTTTAAGAATTGTTCAGCAACTCGATCCTCCTGGTGTAGGAGCCACATCATTAGAAGAATGTTTGATCATACAATTAAAAAGAAAAGAAATTACTGAGAGTATTGAACTTGCTATAACTATACTTGAAAAATCTTTTGAACAGTTTACAAAAAAGCACTACAAGAAACTTATTCAAAAATATAACATAACTGAAGATGAGCTTAAAACTGCAATCTCAGAAATAGAAAAATTAAATCCGAAACCTGGTGGTTCTTACTCTGGAAATACCAGAATGATTGAACATGTGGTTCCTGATTTTTCTATAAAAATTGTAGATGGCGAATTAGAGCTTTCTTTAAATGGTAGAAATGCACCTGAACTACATGTATCGCGTGATTACAACAATATGCTAGAAGGGTACAAAAACTCTAAAGAAAAAACGCAATCACAAAAAGATACTGTTCAATTTATTAAGCAAAAACTAGATGCTGCAAAGTGGTTTATAGACGCTATTAGACAAAGGCAGCAAACTCTTTTCGTTACTATGAACACCATAATGGAGTATCAAAAGAAATATTTTTTAACAGGAGATGAGCGAAATTTACGCCCAATGATTTTAAAAGATATTGCCGATACTATAGGTATGGATGTTTCTACGGTTTCAAGAGTTGCAAATAGCAAATATGCAGATACACCTTATGGCACGAAATTAATCAAAGAATATTTTTCAGAATCAATGAAAAACGATCAAGGAGAAGATGTTTCTACCAAGGAAATTAAGAAAATTCTAGAAAACGTTATCAAAGAAGAGGAAAAAAGAAAACCATTAACTGATGATAAATTAGCTGAAATACTAAAAGAAAAAGGATATCCTATTGCAAGAAGAACTGTTGCTAAATACAGAGAACAACTAAGTATTCCTGTTGCTAGAATGCGAAAAGAAATTTAATGAAATCCTTTTTAAAGATTATAGCATATTTATTTCATCCAATTTTTATACCAATCGGAGGTAGCTTATTTTATTTTTTAGTTACCAAAAAATACAGTTCATTAAATATGCAAATGGGTAATTTAATTCCCATTTTTATAATAACTGTTGTAATCCCCGTTATTTGCTTTTTAATATTGAGAAACATAGGTTATGTCAATTCTATATTGATGCCAACAGTTAAAGAACGTAAGTACCCCACCTATATAAGCCTTGCGCTACTCTTTATGGTTGTTTATAAAGTAATACCATATAATTACACTCCTGAGTTATATTATTACTTTATAAGCTTTATAATAGGCTTACTTAGCTCCTTGCTATTATTGGTATTAAATTTTAAAGTAAGCTTGCATATGATTGGCATAGGTTGCTTATTAACTTACGTAATAAACCTTAGCATTCATTTTGAAATAAACTTAACTTTATCTATCAGTCTTTTTATACTTGCAAGTGGATTAATAGCATCTTCTAGGCTCTATTTTAAAGCTCATACCAAAATAGAAGTGTTGTCTGGTTTTATTATTGGAATTACTTCTCAAGTATTGACCGCAAGCTATTGGTTATAAAATATAAAAAACCAAACCTACTTTTATTGGAGTTATATTTAATACTTCCCCTGTAGTTAAAGTTTTCTTTGTATTAAAAAAATCTGTTAATGAATAATAAACATGCAAGTTAAAAGTATTATACCCTGCATTAAGTGTTAAACCGTATTCAAATTTTTTAATATCAGAATTATAAAAACCAGATGATTCTGTATCAGTTATAAGCTTAGATCTTGAACTGAAATTATATGCAAATTTAATACCCGTATAGACTCTCAAAAACTTATAATCTGTAGGACTAGAGTTTCGCCACCTAATTTCAAAAGGAACTTCTACACTATGTATTTCAAACTTACTACGATTAAAGTCTAAATCACTTTCTGCAACATTGTATGATATACCATTAGCTCCTTCCGTCGCAATTAAGTTTGAATAATAAGAATTTACAGCATAGCCCAAACCTATACCTAGTCCTAAATTTCTAGTATAGTTTAAAGGTATATCTTTTATTATACCTGCATTAAGACCATATGAAAAATTGCGCTGATCTGCATCGTTTGGCAAATTATTCATAAAATTATAATTAACTCCTAAATAAATCTGGTCTTCTAAATATTTATGATCTACAGTATCATCAACATTTTGAGATAAAACCCAAAATGGAAAAAGGAGAAGTATGATGAATAATTTTTTAAACATGAAATAAAGTTAATAAAAGGTAGGGCATAAAAAAAGCGCTTCAAAATAAATTGAAGCGCTATACTAATTTTTGAAAGAAATAACTTTACTTATTAAGGTTATCAAAAGCGATACCTTCGTATGTAGTATAATTAATTTTCAAAGCATTTACCTTACGTAACTCTTCTTTAATATCAGATATAATACCCATATTGGCATTTTTATCAACTTTTAAAGATGTAGTTAAAACGTTTTGTAAATCTTCAGATTTTTTAGCTCTTTCTTGTAAAATATAAGGACCAACTTCTGAAGGACTAGAAAACTTATCATTCAATTGAATTTTAGCTTCAGAACCATATAATTTTTGGTACTCTTGCGTAGGCTTACCAACATATATAGTTATAACTCTATCTTTCTTTTCAAGCTTTTTAATTTCGCTCGCCATCGGTAAAGTATTCTCAACTTTTACAGATGTATCTTTCATAACAGTTACTGTCATAAAGAAAAAAAGTAGCATAAAAACGATATCTGGAAGTGATGCTGTTGAAACCGCAGGCACATCCCCGTCTTTTTTCTTACTGAATTTTGACATATCTTTTTATTTATTAAAATTATTTACCACTTGATGTTTCAGCTTCTGAGAATTTTTGAGGAAAAAGTCCTTGAATATTTCTAACTCTTTCTTTTAAAACCTCTTTTGCCTGATCTGATGTTTCAGGATTCAGATATTCAGCTTCCATATCAGTAAAGTCACGCTTATAAAGCCTCTGAGACTCTCTGTTACGCAAATCGTTGTATGCAGCTACTATTTCGTTCTGAACAGTAATGTAAACACCATATTGAGTTTCTCTATCATTTTTCAATGAAATAATTGCTTTATCAGGATTATCTGATGATTTCTCATCTCTTTTCCCTTTGCAAAAATTACAATATTCAGGAGTTCCTTTTAAAGCCCCACCATTATCTAAAAATGCAATAGCTTTAGCTTTTAGGTCTTCAATTTTCGTTAACTCTTCTTCAACAAGTAACTGCCCAGATCTGTTAATGTTTACAGCAAAAATATTTTTCTCCTTAATCACAGGAGGAATTACCTCTGTATTATCGATTGGAGGCAACATACGATCTAAACCTGCATCTGTTTCAATAGTTGTTGTAACTAAGAAAAAGATAAGTAGTAAGAAAGCTATGTCAGCCATAGAACCGGCATTTACCTCAGGTGGTGCACCTCTTCTAGACATAATATCTTATTTTATTTGTTAAACATTTTTTTAAATCCTGGAATTATCATTGCACCAACAGCAATAATAGTCAATATGAAAAACATATTTAAGAAAGTTCCAATTGTTTTAACTGTACCTTCATCTGTTAATATTCCAGTTTTAGCTTCCATCGCAGGGATATCAATATCCGTTCCGCTAGCGAAAACATAAGAAAGGATACCTACAACAGCAAGACCACCTACTCCTATTAATGTTTTTTTCAAACCATCTGGTGATGAAAAAACATTTTTAAGTCCAAAAAACAAAGTTGCCAATACTGCTATAGCAAGTAAAACAAAAGTGATTATGAACATAAAATTCATAGATCCACTACCGATTGCTTCCGTTTCAGGAACATCAATACTAGGTAACTGCACCCAAAGTACCGTTCCCACAACACTGAGAACTATTAATATAATTTTTATTATTTTATGCATTTTACTTAAGTATTAAGTCCGACTTATTTTTTGTGATCTACCAACATATCAATCAAAGAGATTGATGCATCCTCCATATCATTTACAATGCTATCAATTTTAGCGATGATATAATTATAAAAAATTTGAAGAATAATAGCAACAATAAGACCGAATACAGTTGTTAATAATGCTACTTGAATATCACCTGCAATAAGAGATGCACTTAAGTTACCAACAGCTGCAATTTTTTCGAAGGCTTGAATCATACCGATTACAGTACCCATGAAACCAAGCATTGGAGCAATAGCGATAAATAAAGATAACCAAGAAACATTCTTTTCTAATTGTCCCATTTGAACTCCACCGTAAGCTACAACAGCTTTTTCCGCAGACTCAATGCTCTCACCAGCTCTATCTAAACCTTGATAGAAAATAGAAGCAACAGGTCCTTTTGTATTTCTACAAACCTCTTTAGCAGCCTCAATACCACCAGAAGCTAAAGCATCTTCTACTTTTTGCTTTAATTTAGTTGTATTTGTGCTTGCCAAGTTTAAATAAATAATTCTTTCGATTGCAACTGCTAAACCTAGGATCAAACATAAAAGTACGATACCCATGAAGCCAGCTCCACCTTCAATAAATTTTTCTTTCAACACTTGTACAAAACCTCTCTCAGCTTCAGTTGCTGCTGCATCTTGAATCATAGCTGCAGTAGTCGCAATAGTTGCTGATAGGTTAGACGTAATTGCGTTTGCAGTTACATTAGCGTTCACAGTATTTGTGTTCATAACAAATAACCCAGCTACAGCTAGGATAGAGAATAGTCTTTTCATTTCTTTCAAACTTAATTTAAATTAGTTAATGGGTTAAAGATAAAAAAATTTTACAATTAAAAAATAAATTAAAAATTAAATGCAGAGAGGAAGGGATTCGAACCCTCGATACCCTTTTGAGGTATACACACTTTCCAGGCGTGCGCCTTCGACCACTCGGCCACCTCTCTTTGTTTCAATTTTTTCAAGGCGTCGAATTAACAAAAAAAAAAGTAATAAGCGAAATTTAGCACGTTAATTTTAAAGCATTTCTCCCCTTAAAGAGGTTTCGAAAACTGTTTTAAACAACTTAGATGACACTTGTGCGCCTAATAAATACATAAGCTTTGTCACTGCCGCCTCTGTTGTAATGTCCTTACCACTAATAACTTGCATTCTTCGCATTTGCTCGCTAGTTTCATAATGACCCATAATAACACCGCCACCTGAACATTGAGTTACGTTAATTACATGAATACCTTTTTTATTTGCAATATCTAAGCTTTTAAAGAGCCAATCTTCGGTTGGAGCGTTTCCTGATCCATACGTTTCTAGTATTACAGCTTTCAAATCAGGGGTATTAAAGAGTGTTTTCAAGAGATTTTCATTGAAGCCCGGAAACAACTTTATGACCGCTACATTATTATTTAATTTTTTATGAACAATTAGCTTTTTCTGCCTTTTTGGCTTAAATAAGTTCTCTTTATAGATTTTTAAGTGAACTCCAGATTCTGCAAGAGGAGGGTAATTTAAAGACTCAAATGCCTCAAAGTGCTCTGCATTTATTTTAGTTGTTCTATTTCCTCTATATAGTTTGTATTCAAAATATAAACCCACCTCTTGAATTACTGATTTCCCTTTGCTTTTTAAGGCAGCTATTTGTATTGATGTTATTAAATTTTCTTTGGCATCGGTCCGCAAGTCACCAATTGGCAACTGAGAACCTGTGAAAATCACTGGCTTTGACAAATTTTCTAACATATAACTTAATGCTGATGCGGAATAACTCATTGTATCACTACCATGCAGAACTACAAAACCATCATAATCATGATAATTATCTTCAATTAACGTTGCGATTGTAACCCAATGAGACACATTCATGTTTGAAGAATCGATAGGCTCATCAAAAGAACAACTATTAATATCACAATCTAATTGATTTAACTCTGGTATATTTTGCAACAACTTATCAAAGTTTAAAGCCACTAATGCGCCAGACTTGTAATCTTTAACCATACCAATAGTACCGCCTGTATAAATAAGTAAAATTTTAGAATTGCTCATAATCGTTTATTTTACTCTTTATTATATACCAAAAATATCTTTTGAATTCTGAGTTGTTATTTCTGCAATACGCTTTTTACTAACACCATATACAATTTCTAGTTTTTCTAAAATCTGAAGAAGATATAAACTTTCATTTCGCTTACCTCTATAAGGCACTGGAGCCAGATATGGAGCATCAGTTTCTAAAACAATATTACTCAGGCTGATTTCATTCAAAAAAGTGTCGATTTTTCCATTCTTAAAAGTTACTACACCTCCAATTCCTAATTTCATATTGTATGAAATCGCTTTTTTTGCCTGTTCAAAGGTTCCTGTAAAACAATGAAAAATTCCATATAAATCAGCTCCTTTCTCCTGTTCTAATATTTCAAACACTTCATCGAAAGCATCTCTACAATGAATAACTATAGGTAAATTATTCTTTTTTGCAATTTTAATTTGCCCCCTAAAAGCTGCTTGTTGCTCTTTTAAAAAAGTTTTATCCCAATATAAATCTATCCCTATTTCTCCTATTGCGTAATATTTATGTTTTGAAAGCATTTCTTCTATATGAGAAATTTCTTCTTGATAATTTTCTTTTACATGCGTAGGATGCAAACCCGACATTAAAAACATATTTTCAGGATACGCCTTTTCTAACTCTAACATAGACTGCGTATATGTAGAATCAATTGCTGGAATAAAAAATCTTTCTACTCCATTCTTAATAGCATTCTCAACAACTAAATTTCTATCTTCATCAAAAGCTTCACTGTATAAGTGTGTATGTGTATCTGTTAGTATCATGATGTAAAAATAGGTTTATCTTTAACAAAAAAAGTTGTGAAGAGTCTTAAAAAAATTTTAAAGGAAAAAAAATACACTCCAATTAAATTAAATTTAACTTCAACTAATCATTTTGAAATAGAAGCTAAAATAAATGGTATTTCAGGGAGGTTTATTGTAGACACCGGAGCATCAAACACCTGCATAGGACTTGATAAGATT
Source organism: Cellulophaga sp. HaHaR_3_176 (assembly GCF_019021925.1). Taxonomy (NCBI): domain Bacteria; kingdom Pseudomonadati; phylum Bacteroidota; class Flavobacteriia; order Flavobacteriales; family Flavobacteriaceae; genus Cellulophaga; species Cellulophaga sp. HaHaR_3_176. The sequence continues at coordinate 3,748,831 of NZ_CP058990.1, read as the reverse complement.
GAAACTTTTAAGCTCAAATCTAAAGAATCAAAAATAAAAGCTGCTGGAGCCGGAGCAACTAATATGGAAACATTGATTTCCACCAAAAACAAAATAAATATAGACTCATGGTCTTTTAAAAAATTAAAGATAGTTTTATTTGACTTAGGGCATGTAAATGAAGCTCTAATCACCCACAACTCCACCCCTGTAGATGGAATTATTGGAGCTGATATCTTAAAAAAAGGAAAAGCGATAATTGATTACGAGAAACGGTTTTTATTTTTAAAATAATTTTGCTGTTAAACTGAAATTTTAAGTTTTACGCCGATATCTAATACCACCTTACTTTCTATAATGTTAAATTTGTCTAAAAAATAACCTAACCCAGATTTACTAAGACAATGTTATTCAAATTAAAATTTAAACACTTAGCACTTTTAATTACATTTTATGTTTTAACAAGCTGTTCAGATGATTCTGACTACACTGCAATCAACCTAGAAACAGAAGACAAGCAATTACAAGAGGTTTTAATTAACTTATCTGGTAGCTTAGATACTTTTATCTTACCACAAAGCACAGATTATCAAAGTATACCATCAGATCCAAAAAACCCTATAACAGAAAGTAAAGTTGCTTTAGGGAAATTACTTTTCTACGAGACAGGTATTGGCATCAACTCTAAAAAAGAAACAAACAAAGCCACTTACTCTTGCGCAAGTTGTCACCATAGTGGTGCTGGCTTTCAAAGCGGTATCAAACAAGGTATCGGAGATGGCGGAATGGGCTTTGGTTTACATGGAGAAGCTAGGGTTATGGATCCAAATTACACAGAAGACCTTATAGATATACAACCTATACGATCTCCGACAGTCTTGAATTCTGCTTACCAAAAACTAATGCTTTGGAATGGTCAATTTGGAGCTACTGATGATAATATTGGTACAGAAGCAAATTGGACTGAAGGAACACCAAAAGCTGTAAATATTTTAGGTTTTGAAGGTGTAGAAACCCAGGCTATTGCAGGCCTATCTGTTCACAGAATGGGAATAGATAAAGCTTTTTGTGATGAAAACAAGTATGTTAAGTTATTTGATAATGCTTTTCCAGAAGTAGATAAATCTGAAAGATACTCAATAACAACTGCTGGCCTAGCAATTGCTGCTTATGAAAGAACGCTACTTGCTAATAATACAGATTTTCAGAACTGGCTAAAAGGTGACACTAGAGCAATGAATAAAAATGAAAAAAAAGGTGCTTTATTATTTTTTGGGAAAGCCAGATGTTACGAATGTCATTCTGGACCTGCACTTAACTCTGAAAATTTTTATACATTAGGCATGAATGACCTTTCGGGCTCAGGTGTACATGGTATAACTGACGAGGTTACAAAAAAAGGTCGAGGAGGTTTTACGAACAACCCTACTGACAACTACAAATTTAAAGTACCACAACTTTACAATTTAGCAGATGTACAATTCTTAGGGCACGGAGGTAACTTTACAAGCGTAAGAGAAGTTATTGAATATAAAAATAATGGTGTTAAACAAAATAACGAAGTACCTAATGAGATGGTATCTGATAAATTTTCCCCTTTAGGCCTTAATGACAATGAAATCACTTTAATTACTGAATTTATAGAGAAGAGTTTACATGACAACGACTTAAAAAGATATGATCCTGCATCATTACCGACAGGTTTATGTTTCCCTAATGCAGACCCCACTTCTAAAGAGGATATGGGTTGTAATTAAACAACTCGATTATGTATAAATAAAAAAGCCTGAAGATTTTATCTTCAGGCTTTTTTATTTATTAAAAGGTAAAAATTACAATTCTAAACCTTTATTTACATTATTATTCATCAGTAATTCTACTGGATTTTCTAATGCTTCTTTAACCGCTACTAAGAAACCTACAGACTCTTTACCATCAATTATTCTATGATCATAAGATAAAGCCACATACATTATAGGTGCAATTACAATTTCGCCATCTCTAACAATTGGTCTCTCTACAATATTGTGCATTCCTAAAATTGCACTTTGTGGAGGGTTTATGATTGGAGTTGATAACATTGACCCAAAAACACCTCCGTTAGTAATTGTAAAAGTACCACCCGTCATTTCATCAACAGTAATACCTCCATCTCTAGCTCTAATTGCAAGCCTTTTAACTTCTGCTTCTACCCCTCTAAAAGTTAAGTTTTCAGCATTTCTAATAACAGGAACCATTAATCCTTTTGGTCCTGATACTGCAATACTAACATCGCAAAAATCGTAAGAAATCATTTCCTTACCATCTATCATAGAGTTTACAGAAGGATAAAGCTCTAACGCCCTAACTACTGCTTTTGTAAAGAATGACATAAAGCCTAATCCAACTCCGTGCTTACTTTTAAAATCTTCTTTATATTGCTTTCTAAGCTCGAATATAGGAGACATATCTACTTCGTTAAAAGTAGTTAACATAGCCGTTTCATTTTTAACTGAAACCAAACGCTCTGCTACTTTTCTACGCAACATAGACAATTTAGATCTACTTTCTCCTCTATTACCACCGGTAGGAGTTCCCATAGAAGGAACAGCACTTACTGCATCTTCTTTAGTAATTCTACCATCTTTTCCTGATCCATTTACTGCTCCTGCTTCAATTCCTTTTTCGGCAAGTATTTTTTTAGCTGCAGGAGACGCTGTTCCTGATGCATATGTTTCTTTTACTTTTACAGGCTCAGGAGCTTTCTCCTCTTTCTTAGCTTCTTTTTTTGGTTCTTCAGTTGCTGGCTTAGCTGAACCACTAGGCTTTTCAGCACTAGTATCAATTAAACAAACTACTTCACCAACTGCTACAGCATCACCTTCTTCTGCTTTTAAAGTGATTATTCCACTTTCTTCAGCAGGTAATTCTAATGTAGCCTTATCTGAATCAACCTCAGCAATTGCTTGGTCTTTTTCAACATAATCACCATCTTGAACTAACCAAGCTGCAATTTCTACTTCTGTTATAGACTCCCCTGGTGAAGGAACTTTCATTTCTAAAATCATTATCTTATAATTTTAATTTGTAACCTGTATTTTTATTATTTTTTGATTGCTTCTATTTATTTCGTCGGACGAATCATATTATCCTTAGTCTTATCGAAAACATAATCAATAACCTCTTGATGACGTCTTTTCGAACGAACCGAACTACCTGCTGCGGGCGAAGCATAGAATCTTCTTGATGCCACCCTAAGCTTACTCGCCTCACTATAATGCATCATTATATGACTCCAAGCCCCCATGTTTCTAGGTTCTTCTTGAGCCCAAACAATGTCATCGGCATTATACTTTTTAATCAACTCTGTCATCTTAGATGCAGGAAGTGGGAATAATTGCTCTACACGAACAAGTGCCACATCTTCTCTAGAATTTTCTTCTCGAGCCGCTAGTAAATCATAATAAAATTTACCTGTACAGAAAACTAACGTTTTAATGTTTTTAACAACTGCTGTTTTATCATCAATAATTTCTTGGAAGCCTCCTTTTTCAAATTCTTCTATTGAAGAAACTGCTTTTGGATGACGCAATAAACTTTTCGGAGTAAAAACAACTAAAGGTTTTCTATAATTAGCTTTCATTTGCCTTCTTAACAAGTGAAACATATTCGCAGGTGTCGTGACATCTGCTATAAACATATTATCACTTGCACATAATTGCAAGAAACGCTCCATACGGGCTGAAGAATGCTCAGCACCTTGACCCTCATAACCATGCGGCAACAACATTACCAAACCATTTTGAAGTTTCCACTTGTCCTCAGCAGCAGAAATATATTGATCAATCATGATTTGAGCACCATTGCTAAAATCTCCAAATTGCGCTTCCCAAATTGTAAGCGTATTCGGGCTTGCCATAGAGTATCCATAATCGAAACCTACAACACCATACTCTGATAGATGTGAGTTATAAATTTGAAAATCTCCTTTTTTATTCTTTATAAGATTTAAAGGAATTACTTCTTCCTCACTATCTTCTACCTTAACCACTGCATGACGGTGAGAGAAGGTACCACGTTCAACATCTTGACCAGACATTCTTACACCATAACCTTCTTGCAACAACGACCCGTAAGCCAAAAGCTCACCCATTGCCCAGTCTAACTTATCAGACTCAAAAAACATTTTCTTACGATCAGCAACTAACTTATCTACCTTTCTTAAGAACTTTTTGTCTTTTGGTAATGAGGTTAATGACTCTGCTATTTCAACAAGTCCTTTTTTATTATAAGAAGTATCAATTGGCTTAGCCATTTCATCTTCTTGAACTCTCACAAAACCTTTCCATTCATCAGCCATAAATGGCGTGATTACAGTTTTATCTTCTTTACGAGAGTCTTCTAATTCTGTTTCAAGTGAATCTTTATATTCTTGCTCTAATTTGCCAATATAATTTTCATCAATTATACCTTCTGCAATTAGTTTAGCCGCATAAATATCTCTTGGATTTTCATGCTTAGCAATTGCTTTATAAAGCTTAGGTTGCGTAAAACGAGGCTCATCACCTTCGTTATGCCCATACTTACGGTACCCAAGTAAATCTATAAATACATCTCTTTGAAAACGCATTCTATATTCTAACGCAAATAAAGAAGCATGTACTACAGCCTCTACATCATCAGCATTAACATGTAAAACAGGACTTAGAGTAACTTTACCAACATCAGTACAATAGGTAGAACTTCTTGCATCTAAATAATTTGTTGTAAAACCAATTTGATTATTTACAACCATATGTATGGTTCCTCCGGTTTTATAACCATCCAAACTAGCCATCTGTATTACTTCGTATACTAAGCCTTGACCAGCTATTGCAGCATCACCATGTACTACTATTGGTAGTACTTTAGAAAAATCATCTTTATAATGAGCATCTTGCTTTGCTCTTGTAATACCCTCAACTACAGCGCCTACAGTCTCTAAATGAGAAGGATTTGGAGCGATATTCATTTTTATTTTATTACCATTATCAGACATTCTATCAGAGGTCCAACCTAAATGATATTTAACATCTCCGTCAAAAATTACTTGTTCGTAATCTTTACCATCAAACTCACTAAAAATATCTTTTGCTGCTTTACCAAAAATATTGGTTAACACATTCAATCTACCCCTATGAGCCATACCCATAACAAATTGCTCAACACCCATTTCAGCTGCTCTTTCAACAACAGCATCCAATGATGGTATTAGCGACTCATTACCTTCTAATGAAAAACGTTTTTGACCTACATATTTTGTATGTAAAAAACTTTCAAACGATACCGCTTGATTTAATTTTCGAAGAATATTTTTCTTTCTATCATCACCATAATTAGGGTGATTATCATTTACATTCAACCAGTTTTGAATCCACTCTATACGTTCTGGATTTCTGATATACATATATTCAACACCAATTGCGTCGCAATATATATTTGTCAAATGCTTTATAATATCTTCTAATGAGCTTGGCCCTATACCTAGAATTTCTCCTGCAGTAAAAACCGTTTTCAAATCAGATGTTGCTAGTCCAAAGTTTTCAATAGATAATGTTGGTTCATATTTTCTTCTCTCTCGAACTGGATTTGTTTTTGTAAACAAATGTCCGCGAGATCTGTAACCATCTATTAAACGAATTACCTGAAACTCTTTCTGAAGTGACTGAGGCATCTCAGAAACAGTTGAGGAATTTGACGTTGCTGCCTGTGCAGGCAAGTCTAATTCGTCTAATAAACTCTCTTGACCAAAATCAAATCCTTGAAAAAATGCTCGCCAACTTGGCTCAACACTATCCGGACTAACTAAATACTTGTCATATAACTCTGCTAAAAATGAAGTATGTGCAGCGTTTAAAAAGGAATATTTATCCATAAATAATTTTCTCTTCCCTGTGAATAAAATTTAATCAAAAATACAACTTTTAAGATTTCTAGTCATATATTAGATACTAATATTAAAGAAAAATAACAATAATGAATAAAATGGTTGATTTAAGCTTGAAAAAAATGCTTTTTATTGTGATTTTGATATTTGCAATCAAACCTTGCTTGTCTCAAAACACAAATAATAGCTCTGAATTCTGGAAAAATGTTAGATATGGAGGTGGAATTGGACTAGGGTTTGGCAACAACTACTTTAATGGTTCGATTTCTCCAAGTGCTATTTATCAAGTAAATGATCAATTTGCTGCTGGGGTACAATTAAACTTTAGTTACGCAAAGTTTGACAACAATAAACTCACTGCTTATGGTGGGAGTTTGATATCATTATACAATATCATCCCTGCGATTCAACTATCAGGAGAATTAGAGCAATTACGAATAAATAGATCGTTTGCTTTTAATGGAACAAATTTTAAAGATAATTACTGGAGCCCCGCATTATACCTAGGAGCTGGGTATGTAAATAAGAATTTTACAGTTGGGTTAAAATATAATGTGCTCCATGATGAAAGAAGTATTTATTCTGATGCTTTAATTCCTTTTGTTAGAATTTACTTTTAAATAGCATATTTATTTCTGAACCAGACTTTTTGGAATTCTCGTTTTAATATTAGAAAAGATACTTCATCTGCTATTTTAACAACATCTTCTACTTTAATTTCTTTTACCTTTTTTTCTGGAACATCTATAATATAAAGCAAGTTTAAATATTCAGAAAAACGCTCCATCATTAACCTATATACTTTTTGATGGAGTATTGTTTTAAGGTTTTTAGGAGAAACTTTAAAAGGTATATCTATAGCTATATTAGCCAACCCAAAATCTTTAGTAAGTTGTGCTACTAAATTATCATATAAGTTCTCTTCAACAGAGGCATCTAATAATGTTTTAGTATCTAAAAAATTAACCATCATATAGTAATTACGATAGCATCTACTAATTTAGTTCTCCTTTCACATTATTTAACAAAAAAGAGCAAAAGTAGATGAAACTACTTTTGCTCTTTTTATATGAATTAATAATTTAAAAAAATACTTAACTACGTATTTTAACCTCCCAGTCCCAAGCAGATTTCATTGCTTCATCTAAGGTAGATTCAGCTTTCCAACCTAGTACTTTATTTGCTTTTTCGGTATTAGCATAAGCCTCTATTATATCTCCTGCTCTTTTATCTACAATTTTATAATTCAGTTTTTTACCTGAAACTTTTTCAAAACTTTTTACCACCTCTAAAACAGTACTTCCCTTACCTGTACCTAAATTAAAAACTTCGTAATTAGCATCATTTTTATCTTCTAACAACCTTTTTAACGCTATAACATGTGCTTTGGCTAAATCTACTACATGTATATAATCTCTTACACAAGTACCATCAATAGTTGGGTAATCATCTCCAAAAACAGATAACTGTTCTCGCATACCAACTCCTGTTTGCGTAATAAACGGAACTAAATTTTGAGGCACTCCAATTGGCAATTCGCCTATTTCTGCACTAGGATGAGCACCCATAGGATTAAAATAACGCAATGCTATTGCATTTAATGCAGGTACTACTTTACAAGTATCTGCAATAATTTCTTCTCCCATTTGTTTTGTATTCCCATATGGAGATTCCGCTGTTTTCACTGGCGCATCTTCTGTAATTGGCATTTTATCAGCTTGCCCATAAACAGTACAAGATGAGCTGAAAATAAAACTAGCTTTATTTTTCTTCGCCAATTCTTTCAAAAGATAAACCAATGTACCTATATTGTTCTCGTAGTACAACAATGGTTTCTCTACACTTTCTCCAACAGCTTTAGATGCTGCGAAATGTATAACACCCTTTACATCTGTATGCTTTTTAAAGAAATTTTCTACTTTAGACTTCTCTTTTAAGTCAATTTTTTCAAATAACGGCTTCTTACCCGTTATTGCAACAATACCATCAATAACTTTTTCCGATGAATTAGACAAATCATCAATTATAAGAACTTCAAAACCTTGGTTTTGCAACTCAACAACAGTATGCGACCCTATAAAGCCTAATCCTCCGGTAACTAATATTTTCATGCACTTATTTTAATGGTTATAGCGTAGTAATGCCAAAGCTAAATTTTTAAAAATCTAATTTTTAATAAAACCGATAATAGCATCTGTAATATAGGCAATCTGCTCATCATCTAATTCCGTATGCATTGGTAATGAAATAACTTGCTGAACTAATTGATTTGTAACAGGAAAATCGCTGTCATTGTATCGATCATCCACATATGCCTTTTGTTTATGTAAAGGAATAGGATAATAAACACCACATGGAATTTCTTTATCCGCTAAATGCTTTACTAATGCATCTCTTTTTCCATTTGTAATCTTTAATGTGTATTGATGAAAAACATGGCAATCACAAGTATCGCAAATTTCACCACAGCCATTTACTGTTTCTGGCGTAATAACACCCTCAATACCCTTTAAAGCTTTTGTGTATTTACGAGCAGCATCTCTTCGCTTACTATTATAAGTATCTAATAGTGGCAATTTAGCCCTAAGCACTGCTGCCTGCAAACTATCTAAACGAGAGTTTACACCAACAACATCATGATGGTAACGCTCATACATTCCGTGATTAACAACACCTCTTAATGTGTGTGCAAGCTCATCATCATTAGTAAAAATAGCACCTCCATCTCCGTAAGCTCCTAAATTTTTTGAAGGAAAAAATGATGTAGCCGCTACATGACCTATGGTACCTGCTTTCAATTTTCCGTCTTTATTATTTTTATAATTTGCTCCAATTGCTTGTGCATTATCTTCAATTACAAATAAGTTATGTTTCGCTGCTATTTCTAATATAGCATCCATATTTGCACACTGCCCGAATAAATGAACAGGCACAATTGCTTTTGTTTTTGGTGTAATTGCTTTTTCAATTGCTTTTGGATCTATATTAAACGTATCAGGTAAAACATCTACTAAAACTGGTGTTAATTGCAACAAAGCAATCACCTCTACAGTTGCCGCAAAAGTAAAATCAGCAGTAATAACCTCATCTCCTGGCTTTAAACCTAAACCCATCATTGCAATCTGCAATGCATCGGTACCATTAGCACAAGGGATAACATGTTTTACATCTAAATAACTCTCTAAATCTTTTTGAAAACCATGAACTTCTGGTCCATTTATAAAAGATGAATTTTCTAAAATAGTAGCAAATGAAGAGTTTACTTGTTCTTTAATGGCTTCGTATTGACCTTTTAGATCAACCATTTGAATTTTTCGCATTTTGTATAATTAGAGATGTAAAATTACAAAAAGTAGACTAAGCACCCAATGTATTTATTTAAAGAAACGTATTTTAGCAACAAACAAAAATCAAGTGCGTTTTATATATAATTGTTTCGTGTACATTGCTGGTTTTTTTTTAAGCATCATTGCCTTTTTCAATGCTAAAATTGGCTTGTTTGTTAATGGCAGAAAAGATGTTTTTAAAACTTTAAAAGAAGCAAAATTAAATGAACACGATGTAATTTGGGTTCACACTGCTTCATTAGGCGAGTTTGAACAAGGCTTACCTATTATAGAAGAGCTCAAAAAAAATTACCCATCCCATAAAATTATTATCACATTTTTTTCACCATCTGGTTATGAGGTGAAAAAAAACTCAGCAGTTGCTGATCTTATTACCTACCTACCTCTAGACACTATAAACAATGCTACAAAATTTGTTCAGTTAACAAATCCTAAACTAGCCATTTTTGTTAAATATGAGATATGGCCGAACTATTTATCTGCATTAAAAAGTAATCACACCCACACTATTTTAGCTTCTGCAATCTTTAACAAAAAACAAATTTTCTTTAAAAACTATGGAGGTTTTATGAGAAAAAGCTTGCATAACTTTAATCACTTTTTTGTGCAAGACAAAAACTCTAAAAAGCTATTAGAAAGCTTAAACTTGAACAATGTAACACTTAGCGGAGATACTAGATTTGACAGGGTTTTAAAAATACTAGAACAAGACAATACATTAGATTTTATAGAACAGTTCAAACAAAATGAATTTTGTATTGTTGCAGGAAGTACTTGGCCTGAGGATGAAAAAATTTTAGTTGACTATATTAATAATAGTGAAAAAAATATAAAATTTATTTTCGCCCCACATACAATTAAGAAAGAAGCTGTTTCAAAACTTGCTTCATCAATCAAAAAGAAGACCATTTTATATTCCGACCTACCCATAAAAAACTCAGAAAACTATGATGTTTTTATTATTGACACTATTGGAATTTTAACTAAAATATATAATTATGCTGATATTGCATATGTTGGTGGTGGTTTCGCTACAGGACTTCATAACACACTAGAACCTGCAGTTTATTCGATACCAGTTATAATTGGCCCTAAATTTTCAGGTTTTAAAGAGGCAGAAGATTTAGTTACAAAAAAAGGTATTACTTCAATATCTAACCTTTCTGAATTCACAACGGTTACAAATAAGTTAATTACTGACGCTACATATTACAGCCAAACTAAAAGCATAAATTCAACATATATTGCTCAAAATAAAGGTGCTACAAAAATAATATTAGAATATTTAAAAAAGGTTTTACAGAATTTCAATTGAATAAAAAATATTAAAATCAATACAAACACACTGATAAATCAGTGCTTTAACGAGTTTAACACCCTTTCTAATTCAGTTATACCTTTTATTTATAACTTTAGGTAAAATGAATCATTTATGGAAGATGTAACTCTTAGCACTAAAGTGCTAAACGGATTCCTAACTCTTATGGTTGGCGTTTTAATTCTTATTCTTATTGCTGTTATTGTTTGCCTTATTTTATTTGGCCTAAAAATAATTTAATAAAAGAATATGAGACTGCCATATAAAATGATGAAGTTACACCTACTTACTATTTTAGTAAATGACTAAAGCCCTTTAAAATGGGCTTTTTTTTTAATTTAAACTTCCAACAACAGTATAATAAACTTCTGTATTACTAGTACCAGAATCACTCAAAGCACTTGCTGCAACCCTAAACTGTATAGGAATATTAGTTCTACAGCCTGTAAATTCAAAAACTTTTATTGCTGCAGAATCCTCATTAGGAATAGCGATATAACTACCTCCGTTTTCTGGATATAAATCTCTTGGACCATTTGCTGGAAAAAGATCGTAGTTTGCACTTGCCGGAAACCTGTTTCCTGCATTTGAAAATGTTCTTGCCTCTAAAACTAAACCTTCTGGTGCATTTTGAGTATGCATGAAAACTTTATACTTATATACATTATTAGCACAATTTTGAGAAGAGCTTCGTAAATTACTTGGGTCTAAATAAAAGCTTATTTGCACAGCACTTGCTCCATTTTCGTACGCTATACTACCATCATCTTCTCCTGCTTCTTTAACTACATCAGAAAGAGATTGTGAATATGTTGGCCCTGCCGTACCGTATAAAGTACCTGGCAACAACTGACCAAAGCAAATATTTGCTGTAAAAAAAAGAATACTATATGCGATATACTTTTTCATTATAAATATTTTTAATTCTGTACTATTAATTCATAAACAATCTCAAACCCAACAGGCAAACTCCCTCCTCCTGAGTTATTTATTACATACCTTAACTGAAAGCCTTTATTAACACCATCATCAGTATATCCTTTTTCTATACCTGTAATAATTACAGCAGGCGTATCTGAAATTATAATTTCGCCTAATACTGCATTTCCTGTAATTCCAGTTCCTCCAACACTTTGAGCATTTAAAATTTCAACTTTTAATTCAAAGCCAGCTGGCACTGGTTGATTTGAAGATACGAAAGCATTATATGTAGCCACACCGTTTGTTCTAGACGTTATATTAAGCCATAAATCTTCATTTATAGCGCCTCCTGCACCAGAAAAAATAGGCTCACCAGCCTCTAATGTAGAAGGGTCTATTGCAAATGAAACCGCATTATTAAATTCTGGTTCTACATCAATCAAATTAATATCTAACAAATTCATTGTTAAAAAATGAAAACCTTGATCCCCTCCAAAAATAAATGAATTCGGGTCACTAGCATCTAGTGTTTCTTGACCAAAAGAATACATTGAACTAAAAACTATAACTAATAAGAACATTACTTTTTTCATGTTTATAGCTTTACGTTAAAGTTTGAAGATTTAAACTTAATTGTTCTTTCTTTTCTTTTCAAGAAAACCTCAACAGAATGCACTTCACCTTTGTTTACTTTAATGTTCTGAATTTTATTTACTGTTTTCAGATCACTACCTTTTTTAAGTCGCATTACAGATATTACATAATCTCCAGGCACAATTGATTTAAGAGTAAAAAGTCCATTTCTATCACTTTCTGTATAATACGTATTATCTTTTCCTTCTATTTTTAAATGACTTTCTAAACCAACATTATCAACTTCATCATTTGAATTAAATATTTTCAATTCTCCTTTAATTGTACCAGACCTTACCAACTCTATATTCAACGAGGCTTGCTCATTTTTTACTATATCAACTTCTAAAGGCATTTTCTGAACAGTTACTATACCCATTGGCAGAGTAGCGTCATCTATCATTACATAATTTTTACCTTCAGATAAATTCTTTAATTCAAAATTTCCAAAATCATCAGAATAAACATTTTTGCCAGAAGCTATTATTTTAATTTTACTCACATTAACCTCTCCATCATTCGTAAAAACTGACCCATTAACTGAACCTTGCCAGTAAATTCTTTTTATTGGCGCACCAAATGAATATGTATATTTTAAAAAACTAAAAAGTTCTTTATTATTTCTTGAAAAAGGATTTTCGTAATAATTAAGTCTTGCCGAAATTTTATGAGATTTATCTATCTGTGCTCCAAAATTTAAATTAATAAAATCTCTTTGCAGATAATCATCTTCTGGGCTAAAACCACTATTATAAGTTACTGATAAATGAAACCTTCCTTTATGATTTAAATTAAAACCAAGTCCATAATTATAATAATTTGTTGCATTACCATCAACACCATATCTATTCGTATAATTTTGATTTATATTACCTCTAAAACCAATAAATGGAGACACTTGGTAAGACGCACTTAAATTATTACCATACGTATTTCTATATGTATTATCTAAACTCAACATGTTTTTTGTTTTAGCTACTCGACCTGTAAAACTTAAACTAAGCCCCTGATACAAATATCTGTATGAATAATCTAAACCATATTCTTTATAAAAATAACTTTTTATTTCTTGTTTATCTTCACGTAATACATTGCTAAACCTAACATTCGTATAATGTTTTTGATTTATTCTATAATTTGCAGAAATAAAATAGTTTTCATAATAAGGTTCTGGCAAAGAAAATTGAGGATTGTATCTTTCATTAACTTTAGATAATGCTTGCCCAGCGCTTACCCCCCATTTTTTCAGAAAATAACGAATGTTATTTGAGTACCTAAAACTATTACTAAGACCCCCAAAGTAGTTTTTACCAACTACTGTTACATTACCTGTGTAAATAAAGTTCTGAATTTTTTGATTTACCCTTAAATCATGTGCCTGATCATTATTTAAACCCGTAAAACTTACTGAAGACTCATGATTAATAGTTGTATTTTTAGTTTTATAATTAGTTTCGAAAACAGCTATTTGCCCTGTTTGATTAATAAGCTCATTGCCTATATTCGTTTGTACTAATTGATTTTCTTTAGAGTGAGATAACGAAATACCTACATTTAAAGATTCTGATATATTATTCAAAACTTTTACACCTACTATAGATTCTGTATACAGATTATCAAATCTTGGTTTAGAGTAAAATGCAATAAGATTCCAGTTTTTAATTTTACTATCGTATTTAAAACCAAAACCGTATCTACTAACAAAACCTAATCTATTTGCCCTATAACTATAATCTCCAATTATTACATTAAAATCTTCTTTAAAACGGTAAGACATTGTGTATTGGTCATTCATACCAAACCTATTTACCGTTCTTTGATTTGGAGTTCTAATTAAAAAATTAAAATAATGCTCGCTATTCAAATCTAAAAAACCTTCTCCTTTAGCTTCTAATAAATAAGAAGAATAATTAACATCAGGTGAATTAAAGCTATTAAGATAAAAACTAGCTTCTACTGGCAATCTAAAATAAGCATCTTCCCTTTTCATTTTAGTAGGGTAAACCTTAGTTACGGCATACCCCCTTATAACTTGTTTTGAAGGCTCTTTTCTTATTACATTTAAAAATATATTTTCAGATCTAATTACTTCATTTCTATCATCTGTTTCTTTAATTAAAGTAATAACTAATGTTGAGTCTGGCTTTATTTCTCTAATAGAACCACCAACAATATCATTTTCAGAAACTAACTCTAGTTTTTCTGTCACATTCCCTCTATTTCTTATTTCAAATACAGTCTCAATAGTTTCTCCTGCTATTACTAATTCGGGTGATGACAGTTTATTTACAATTATCTGATGATTATCAGGTACTGTTAATTTTATAGGTAAGGATTTCAAAATAGCTTTTTTAGAAGTTATTAAATGTAATTTAACAAACCTATCTCCTGGTTTAGTTTTACCAGGAACATAAACTGTTATAAATACTAATTTTCTTTCTAAAGGCTTTAAATCACCAACAAAACCACCTGAAATAATTTCCCAATCGTTTTCCAAATCTAAAATCGTACGTACAAACTGCATGTCTTCTGACATGTTTTGTACCTCAAACACTATTGTATGTTTAGACTCAGGAGTCATATTCGCAATAACATCGTTACTTTTTAAGCGAATATCTACCTGCGCTAACACGCAAAAGCTAGATAAAAAGATTATGAAAAATAGGATTATTCCTTTATACATTTGAATTGGCTTGATGGTTATCTTGTACCAATAATATTTAATCGATGTTTAACTTAACGTTTGTACCGATAAAGCTTTCTCTTGCATCTGCAAGTAGAACGCACTCATATTCCCCTTTTGGTAAATCGGAAATATTAATTTGATAATCTCTACAAAGACTTGGAAAAACTAAAAGTCTTCTTGATTTATATTCTTTAATTTTTGTTCCTTGTTGGTTATAAACTTCCAATGTTAATGTAACAGCCTCTGAAAATAAGCC
Source organism: Cellulophaga sp. HaHaR_3_176 (assembly GCF_019021925.1). Classification (NCBI taxonomy): domain Bacteria; kingdom Pseudomonadati; phylum Bacteroidota; class Flavobacteriia; order Flavobacteriales; family Flavobacteriaceae; genus Cellulophaga; species Cellulophaga sp. HaHaR_3_176. Next base: position 3,733,786 of record NZ_CP058990.1, on the reverse strand, counting down.
ATTATTCTTCATTGAAATTTTCAGATCTTTACTATCATTTAATGCCTTGTTAGATTTAACTTCATTAAAATCTATATTAACATCATCAACAGTATTTACATTTGTAATTAAACCAACTGCATATTGAATTTTTGTATTAAGCCCTATTTCATTCTTAAACATTTCTTCTTTTATAGGGTTATCTACAGATACCATAAGAACTGACCAAAATGAACCTCTCAAAACTTCGTCTTTCGGAATTTGAATTGTAAATTTTAATACATATTGTTCTTTAGGGGCCAAAACTCGCTCGTTAACATTACTATTAATCCAAGCTGATGAAGAATACTCGTGAGTTTTATCAAAACTAAAAATTCGACTTTCATTACAAGAATAAATCGCTTCACCAATCTTAAATTTAACACGCTGTTCTACTGAAGAATAGTTTATTAATATAACCTCACCTGTAATAAGATCTCCTGAGGCTCCTGAATAAACATGAGTTAAACCATTAACTACTGAAACGTTTGCCAATGAAAAGTATACTGAAAAAAGAGAGAAAATAATTAGGCATACTGTTTTCATAATAAAGGTGGTTATATGGTGTGGTTATATAGGTTAAAAAAAGAGGCTGAAGGTCTATTAAAATTAAGACCTTCAACCATTCTTATCTTAAAGATCAGATAAAGTATATCTTAATACTGCTTGATACAAACCTGCTTGGTAATCTGCAAAGTTTCCATTTTGCTCTAATGTATATGTCAATCTCACACCTTGTGTCTCATCTCCTGTATAAACACTCTCAATACTATTTACAAGTGTTGCATCAGTACCTATTGCTGTTGTAACACCTAATGCCACACCACCTGCTGTTACCGTACCAGCAGAATCAACCGTACCTCCATTAGCTACGACTACTGGAGCTTCAGGTGTAATTCTTAAATCGAAAGCTAAAGGAAATGTACTACCAGCCTCCATTTGAACATCAATTTGTCGTGTCACATCAAAACCAGAACCACCACTACCAGTTACACTAGTATAGTTAATCCATAAATCAGTATAATTTAACGCTCCAAAATCGTACAAACCTGCTTCTGAGTTTGTTCCTGTAGTTGTTGCTGTTGCCATATCAAAAGTAATATCAGCAACCTCTAACCCTGTATTTGCATCATGTACATCTAAAAGCGCAACCTCTGGTATAGAAACATTAAAAGGGTGCGTAGCTATATTTGTATCGTTGTTATCTTGAGATAAACCAACTTGTGTTGCTGCACAAAAAAGGAAAATAGGTAAAAATTTAATAGATTTCATAATTTAAAATTTAGGTTAAAAAGAAAAGGATTATTTTTTGTAAGAATTTTCTCTATTAATCAAACTTTTTATTCATTAAATTATTTCACTGTTAATATTTTATTTGAATAAATTGTTGTGAAAAATAGATTTAAATGTGTAAACTTTTACTTATGATAATTAAAAATTAGCAATTCTTTAAAAAAATTATAATTCTCAATGAATCTAGAATTAGAATTAAATAATTTAATCAAATCAATTACCTGAAACAAAGGTATTTAAATAATATGTTTGATTATTTATTTTACATTTAAAGAGCTAATCAGTATAGATGAACTGCTAATAAAATACTATGAACGGTATTTTAAATAGAAAAATACTTTAAAAATTAAATAAGTTTTTTCTTTCTTATAATTAAGAATAAATACACAAATCTATCATTTCTACAAAAAAAAGGTTTCATTAACTATATAGTGTAAAAAAAAAGTTCCTAATACATCCCTTAATTACTCTATCTTTTTACTAATACTCTTTACTTTCAAATGATTTAATGAAAATTTATCGGCATTCGCTTAAAACAAAACACCATTCGCTGATTGCTGCTATTTTGTATTACACTTTCTACGACTTTTGAGGCATTAATAATATTTAAAACATAATATCATGAAGAATAAAGGATTAAAAGTAGCCATGTTAGTTGCCGTAATAAGCATATTTACTTCTTATAATATGAACGCTCAAAATTCAGGAGGCGGACGACAAGGACAGGAACCACCTACTGTAGATGAAATTTTCAAACAAATGGATAAAGACGAAGACGGTTTGCTTTCTCAAAAAGAAGTTAAAGGGCCTTTGAAAAATGATTTTACAAAAATTGATACTGATGAAGATGGTTTTTTATCTAGAGAAGAAGTAGAAAATGCTCCTAAACCAACTAGAAAAGAAAGACCTAGCAACAAATAATTAACGTTAATTAAATCATCTCAAAATGGAGCTTAAAGACAAAAAAAAAAATTACTATCATAAAAAAAATTTCTGTTTACCTAGTAATAATCGTTTTAATAGCTTGCAACGATGATGAAATTACAGAAGCAGAATCTATTATAGATAGTGATACTGAAACTATAACTTTTGACGATTCTGATTTTGAAACTACAGATTGGACAACTGAAACGCATAGTAAAAGTGCAGATCCAAATTTTGATGAAATTTTTGAAGACAATGAAGTAAAACGATTAGATATCGTAATTACTGAAGATCGTTGGGAGAGTATGATGACGGATATGACAGAACTTTATGGCGAATTTGGATCTTCAGGTTCTAATAATGGTCCAGGGCAAGGTGGCCCTGGAGGTGTAAGTTTTTTCCCAGAAGAAGATCCAATTTTTGTTCCTGCTGAGGTGTTCTATAATGATAAAGAATGGTACAAAGTTGGCGTTAGATTTAAAGGAAATTCTAGTTTACAATCTACTTGGCAAGCTGGTAATTTAAAATTGTCGTTCAAGTTAGATTTTGATGAATTTGAAGATGAATATCCGCAAATTGATAATCAACGTTTTTATGGATTTAAAAAACTTAGTTTAAAAAATAATTACAATGATAAATCAATGTTACGCGAAAAGGTTGCCGCAGACATTTTCAGAACAGCTGGCTTAGCTAGTTCTCATACTGCTTTTTATACAGTTTATGTAGACCATGGAGATGGACCTACTTATTTTGGACTTTACACACTTGTTGAAGAAGTTGATGACACCGTAATTGACACTCAATTTTCTGATAATGACGGAAACCTATATAAGCCTGATGGTGATGGAGCTACTTTTGCTGAAAACTCTTTTACTAAAGATGTTTTTGTAAAGAAAACAAATGAGGATGATGCTGATTGGTCAGATATTCAGAACTTATTTACCGCACTACACGACGAAACAAGAACAACTGATACTGCAGCTTGGAGAGAAAATTTAGAAACGGTTTTTGATACTGATGTTTTTTTGAATTATTTGGCTGTTAATACAGTAATACAAAATTGGGATACCTATGGTAGAATGACTCACAACTACTTTTTGTACAACAATCTCGATAGCGGTAAATTAAATTGGATCCCTTGGGATAATAATGAAGCGCTACAAACAGGCAACATGGATGGTTCATTAGCTCTTGATTTTTCAGATTTAAATAACGCACAATGGCCTTTGATTGGTTACCTGTATCAAGATTCGGTTTACAAAGCAAAATATGATTCCTATGTAAATGATATTATAAATAATGCATTTAATGAAAATACAATGCAATTAACCTACAGTAACTACGCAAATTTAATAGAGTCTTATGCTACAACCGAATTACCTGGTTATACTTTTTTAAACAATAGTTCTGATTTTCAAGCTGCAATAAGTGAATTAAATTCACATGTATCACAACGAAATACAGCTGCAACCAATTATTTAAGTAAATAAATTAATCACCCCTAAATTAAAAAAAAAAAAAAAAAATGAAACACATATCTCTTTTTTTCCTGAATAGTTCATTTATGTTAATGTCCTGTATCAGTTGTAGTAATGATAGTTCTGAAACTGACCAAATCATTACAGTAGATGATTCTACAGTCGTAAATGTTGATCAATCTTTATTTTTAACAAGTGATGGTTCTGTTACTGTAACAACAGTACCTTGTACTTTATCTGACGGCACTACTACTGATTGTTACCAAATTGTAGCAACTAGCACACCTGCAGATCATGAAATGGGACCATGGTGTCCTGATAATATTTCTGATGGAGCTGATAAAGGCGGAATTTGGTTAGAAAACGGAGAAGTATATGATGTAGATGGAGCTTTTATTGAAAACATGGCAGCATTTTATAACGACACCAAATGGCAAATGTATGATACAAATGGAGATATTTATACTACAGATACCCAAGAGGATTGCGCAAATGCTGCTGACCCAAATGTCGGAGAAGAATATGAAAATTTTTGTGTTGAGTGTCTACCTTCTTACTTAGATGATATTACACAGACTTACCTTATACCAATCACACCTGTTAAACAATCTACCTCTACAGAATTTGGCGGTTTCGGACCTCCAGGAGTAGGTAGCAATGGTCCATCACAAAGAGGGATTGCGTTTAATGGAATCGTTTTTGATGCTCCAGCACCAACAGACGCTATTTTAGGTGCTTACACACTAGCCCCTTTCGATGATGCAGGAGGGCATATTAATTTAAATGCCGGGTATCATTACCATGCAGCTACAGGTGTATCTACCCAACTTGAACAAGAAGATGAGCACGCATCAATGATAGGTTATGCTATGGATGGTTTTGGCATTTATGCGCGATTAGATGCTGATGGAGAAGAACCTAAAGACTTAGATGATTGTAGAGGACATACTGATGATATTAGAGGATATCATTACCATGTAGCAGCAGCAGGTAGTAATAGCTTTATCAACTGTATTAATGGCGCATACGTTAATTAAGAAAAAAACTTATGTATAAAAAAATTCTATTTATTGGCCTATTATTCTTTACAATGATAACTAAAGCACATCAAGCAGATGTATCTACTACAATGTTAGTCGAAAAAGAAGATAATGTCTGGATATTACAAATTAGTTCTTCTTTGACTGCTTTTCAACACGAAATAAAAACCAATTTTACTGACACACCGTACAAAACTCCTGAAGAATTTCAGGAAATGGTATTGAAACACATTAAAAGTAATTTTTCGATTAATATCAATGGAAATAACATCACTTTAGGTTCTGGTATCGTAAAACTAGGTCATGAAACAAAAGTAGTTTTTCAAGTATTTGGTATTCCCTCAAACATACAATCTATACAAGTAAAAAATGCAGCATTTAAAGACATCAATAAAAACCAAAGCGCACTTATACTTTTAAAAAAAGATTTTAGTAAGGACCGTTTTGTTCTAAACAACGATAACGAACACACATTAAATCTTTACACAGATGGCAATAAATTTAAGGTATTAGATGCAAATAAATCTGATAGTTCATATGCCTATATAGGTTGGCTTTTAGGTGGCGCAGCTATCTTAGCTATGGTATTTATGACAATATCAAATATGTTTAAACCCGATAAAACAGAGCTAAAAATGGTAAGATAATACCTTAAATAAAAATTGAGTTAGTTAGTTTAAGCGCTTCGTAAATATTTACGAAGCGCTTTTAGTTATATGAATAAAACATTCTAAAAAAATATATAGGTTTAACCCAAAGCACCTTTCGAATTATCGAAAGGTGCTTTGGGTTAAACCTACTCGTGCACTAAAACCTTAATATCGTTATTAAATCAAGCTTAGATCAATTAATATTTGTTTAAAAAAAAAGCTTATAAAAAACAAAAATTCACTGATCTTAAATAAGACCAGTGAATTTTTTAAACTAACTCAAAAAATTTTATATAGTTAATCAAAACTATATTAATATATTTAATAGCCAGGGTTCTGAGTTAAGTTAGGGTTTCTTTCCAACTCATCTTCTGGTAATGGTAATAAATAATCATCTGCATTAAAGAATGGTTTAGCACCTTCTAACCCTGAAGCACTAAATACTTGATCACCAATTTTTCTTCTTGCAATATCATACCATCTAATACCTTCAAAAGCGAACTCGTACTTACGCTCTTCTAAAATATCATTAACAGTTACCGTTCCTGTTAAATCCGCAGGTACAGCACCAGGAGCAACTTCTACTTCAACACCAGCACCAGTCTGTGTTAAACCACCCATTCTTGCTCTTTCTCTTACTTGATTTACATATTTAAGTGCAGAAGCGTTATCTCCTAATTCTACAGCAGCTTCTGCTGCTATTAACAATACTTCAGCATATCTAATCATAGAATAATTATGGCTTGTTGCTCTAGCATTAGCACGAGCAAAAGCACCAGGGAAACGCATATATTTTGCTACATATGGATTATTTTTAGCAAATTCATGTCCACTTATGTCAAATTGAGTAAAATCAACAATAACACCACCAATTGAAGCTTCGTCATCCATACTAACAGCTCTTCTGTAATCACCAGCATCCCATGTTGTATATACAGCAAGAGTTGGAACCGCAACTGACCATCCACCACCTAAGTTTCTGTCATCTCCTCTAATACCTGTCATTGGAGCAACTTGATCGTAAGCATTATCTTCTGCCTCAAAATTATTGTAATCAATAGAAAATATTGGTTCTATAGATGCATCAATTTCATTTGCATTAAATAAATTTTGGAAATTAGGATCTAAACCTAAATTGTAAATTCCGCTATTTGTAATAACTTCTTCAGATTCGTTAAAAGCATTTTCCCAATCTCCCATAGTTAAATAAACCAGAGATAAATAAGAACTTGCTGCTCCCTTAGAAGGTATTGCTCTTGACGCTGTTGTATTAGGTAACCAAGCTTTAGCAAATTTTAAATCTTCAATAATGTTTGCATATACTTCTGCCGCTGGAGTTCTAGAGATAGAAGTTGCTGCATCTACATCTGTTATTGGCTCATCAATATAAGGAACATCTCCAAATAATCTTACCAAATGAAAATAGTAAAATGCTCTTGCGAAATAAGCTTGTGCAGTTACTGGGTTTTTGATATCATCAGAAACCTCTACATCTTCAGCACCTGCAATAGCTTGGTTTGCTGCTGCGATACCTTGGTAAGTTCTTGGCCAAAATTCGCTAATCATTCCATTACTCGCTAAAGTAGTAAACTCATTATGCTCTACTCTTCTTGTTTCGTTAGAAGCAAGACTTACAAGGTCTGAACGTAGCATTAATGCTATAGAAAGTTTTCTTCCCCAAAACTGCTCGTTGATACTATGCGTAAGTGCACCATCAACTGCTGTTTGAATATCATTTGTTGTTTTAAAAAAACCATCTGGAGCTAATAACCCTACAGGTTCTTCTTCTAAATCTGAGCATCCTACAATTGATAACCCTATCAATAAGAATAAATATTTATATGTTTTCATTTATTTTATTTTTTAAATTATTTATTAAAATTTAAGGTTAAGGCTAAAGTTGATAGATTTTACAGTTGGATAATTTCCAAAATCAAAACCTTGAGCTGTATTTGCTGATGTATTATTATCTCCACCAGAACCAAAAAAGCTTACTTCAGGATCTAAACCAGAATAATTTGTAAATGTCAATAAGTTTTGTGCACTTAAAGAGAATCTCACATTATCCATTCCTAATTTTTCAACAACATCAAATGGTAAGTTATAACCAACTGCTATGTTTTTTAATCTAACATAACTACCGTCTTCAACAAAACGAGAAGATATTTCTCTACTACTGTTGTTACCAACTCTAGGAGTGTTTGTGTCAGTATTTGTAGGTGTCCAAGCACTATTAAAGTTATCTTTAGTAGTATTAGCATCTCCATTTGTTAATTGAACATTAGTCAAATTAAAAATATCACCACCTTGAGAACCTTGAAAAAAGATACTTAAATCCCAGTTTTTGTAGCTAAAGTTGTTTGTGAAACCAAATGTAAAATCTGCATTAGGATTACCGATTGTTGTTCTATCTGCTTCAGTAATATCTCCACTATCATCATTATCAGCAAATAACGGATCACCTGCTACACCACCAGCTAATGTTGATGTACCTGCTGGCAAATCACCACCTTGGTAAACTCCTGCATACTCATAACCCCAGAAAAGACCAACCTCTTCACCTACTCTTAAAACATAACTTCTATCATGACTGAAGTAACTTGGCGTAGCATCAAAAAACAAATCAGCATCATTCGCTAAACTTACAACTTCATTTTTAGTAAAAGCTATATTGAAATCTGTACTCCAACTAAAGTTATCGTTAGTTATATTTCTAGTATTTAAAGCAAGTTCAAAACCTTTATTGTTTATCTCTCCAATGTTCGCTAAAATATCATCACCCGTATATCCTAAATATTCAGTAATAGTATTGTTAGTTAAAATCAAATCTCTAGTATCAATATCATAATAATCTAAAGAAAGAGTAACTATATTATTAAACAAACCTAAATCAAGACCAAAGTTTTGTTGGTAAGAAGATTCCCATTTCAAATTTGGATTAGCTGCTTGTTCTGGTGTAATAGCACTTACAGTTGCACCATTACTAGAAGCATAAAGAGTTTCAAACCTAGCTAAAGACTCGTAAGCACCAATAGATGGGTTACCAGTTACACCGTAACTTGCTCTTAATTTTAAGTTAGAAATAGTCTCACTATCTTTTAAAAAGTTTTCATTAGAAATTTTCCAACCTAAAGCTGCTGAAGGAAAAATAGCATATTTTTCATTAGCTGCGAAATTAGAAGCACCATCTCTTCTTACTGTAGCAGTTAATAAATATCTATCATCAAAATCATAATTAACTCTACCAAATTGAGATTGGATCTCAACCTCTGATATAGAAGAATCAGGTTGTAATATATTTGTTGCAGAACCTAAACCATAGTAAGAAAAAGCATCTGAAATAAAACCTGTTGCTTCTGAATAAAAATTCTCTGAAACAGTGTTCTGGTAAGAATAACCAGCTAATAACGTTAAATTACCTTTTCCTATTTCTTTTTTATATGTTAAGTAATTTTCGCTTAAAACATTTGTTTTTTTGTTTTGCTCAACTGAAGCTCTTCCGCTTTCACCACCTGCAGTTTGTTGTAAAACTGATGGCTGATAAATACCTCTAGTGTTATTTTCTGTACTAAAACCAAATGTTGTTTTAAAAGAAAGGTTTTCAATGATATCATAGTTAGCATAAAAATTTGCTCTAAAAATATCTGTTTTAGTTTCATCTACTCTTTCTGTTGCAACTGCAAATGGGTTATCAACAGGATCTCCTACAGTGTTACCAAAAGTATAAGTCCCATCTTCATTATAAACAGCTTGGTCTGGCGCATATCTAAGAGCTAATGTAATAACATCATCTCCACCTGCAGAAACAGAACCATTTGACTGAGTAGCTGCACCATTTTTAGTACCTCTACTTCCGAAAAGATTCATACCCATTTTTAACTTATCAGTTAACTGAGCATCAACATTAGATAAAAAAGTAAGTCTTTCAAAATCAGAATTAACTAAAATACCATCTTGCTTAAAGTAGTTAGCTGAAGTATAAAAGTTAATTTTCTCTGAACCTCCTGAAAAAGAAAGTTGATGATTTACTGTACTACCACTTTTATAAATTAAATCTTGCCAATCTGTATCAGCTGTACCCTGAGGATAAACTGCTGTAATACCATTGTTAGCTCTAATTTGGTTTTGGTAATTTGCAAATTCATTCGCATTCAATAAATCTAATTTATTTGAAGTATTTTGAACTGCGTATGTAGTATTAAGTTCTACAGATAATTTACCACTTCTACCTTTTTTAGTTGTAACTAATACAACACCATTTGATCCTCTAGAACCATATATAGCAGTTGCAGAAGCATCTTTCAATACTTCCATAGATTGAATATCGTTTGCTTGCGGCATTGTAGCACCAACAAACCCATCAACAACAATTAGTGGCGAACTACTTGCATTAATTGAAGTGTTACCTCTAATCTTAATACTAATAGGAGCACCTGGCTCACCACCGTTGTTTGATTGTACAACAACACCAGCAGCACGACCTTGAAGTGCTTGTTCTGCATTTAATACAGGAAATGCATTTAACTCTTCTGATTTAACTGAAGAAACAGATCCTGTAATATCACTCTTTTTTTGACTACCATAACCAACAACAACAACCTCTTCAAGAAGACTTGCATCTTCACTTAATGAAATGCTTAATGTTTTTTGATCTGTTATAGTTACTGATTTGTTACTGTATCCAATAGAAGAAAAATTAATTACATCTCCTTTAGTTACTGTAATTTCAAAATTACCATCAAAGTCAGTAGCTGTACCTTTTGTAGTGTTAGCTATTACAACGTTTGCACCAGGAATAGGCACATTATTTGCATCAGAAACAACACCAGATAATTGGTAACTGTCTTGTGCATAAAGCGATATATTTAACAGTGCTATCGCTATTAATAAAAGTTTAGTTTTAAATTTCATTTGTGATTTTGTTACGTTAATTCCGTTGAGCTTAATAAAGTAGGATAAAAATTTCCTATACTACGCCTTACTTTTCCACAACTTATTTTTTAGTTGTATTTAATCTTATTTCAAATAAATAAGATTATTTTAAAGCGTTAAAAATGTTCGAATTTCTTCTAATCTTTCATAGAATTGATTAAAAATAAAAGGATTGAGTAGTTACTTTCCCTCTTTTTTAGTTTTATTCTTTCTCCTTTACTGTCATTTTTTTAAGTTTATATTAATTAATATTGAGTTTTATTCTTTGGTTACCCAAATTGGTTTACCACTTTAGTAAACCAAATATATGTTATTTTTTTCATAAAAAAGAAAAACATTGTCAACTACTTATTTTTTCCACTATAAATCTTGCAATTTCTCATAAACACCCCCCTTATTTTAAAAGTGTAACAATTGAAAGGCTATAAGTTATTTTTATATGAAATTGCGTTTTAAATGAAGAAAATTAGATTGATTTTATTTTAGACAACAAAAAAGTATCTAAACATACTCTTACTCTTAGAGTGAGTAATTTTTAAAACCACATACTTTTAAAAACAAAAAAGCCGAAGATTTTCATCTTCGGCTTTTTGTTCGTACAGGCGGAGAGACTCGAACTCTCACACCGCAAGGCACTAGATCCTAAGTCTAGCGTGTCTACCAATTCCACCACGCCTGCATTAATCACCCTTTTTTAAGTTGAAAAAATAAATTTTCTTCCGCTAAAGGAGTGCAAATATAAATTAAAAAATCAATTTAGAAATACTTAGTTGAAAAAACTTCTTTTTTGTAGTTTTATATTATCCTAAAATTATAGAATGGAAAGTATAGATAATTATATTTCTGAGCACAAAGAACGTTTTTTAAAAGAGTTAATAGAACTACTAAAAATACCATCTGTAAGCGCCGACACCGCATATACACAAGATGTTTTAGATACAGCAGAAGCCGTAAAAAACGCACTTTCTGCTGCGGGTTGTGATAGTGTAGAAATTTGTGAGACCGATGGATACCCGATAGTATATGGTGAAAAAATAATAAATCCAGAGCTTCCAACAGTACTAGTTTATGGTCATTATGATGTACAGCCAGCAGATCCTATCAATTTATGGACCTCTCCGCCTTTCGAACCTGTTATTAAAAAAACAGATTTACACCCTGAAGGTGCAATTTTTGCTCGTGGTGCTTGCGATGATAAAGGGCAAATGTTCATGCATGTAAAAGCATTAGAATTTATGGTAAAAACTAACCAATTACCATGTAATGTGAAATTCATGATTGAAGGCGAAGAAGAAGTCGGCAGTAACAACTTAGCCATTTTTGTAGCAAACAATAAAGAGAAACTTGCTAATGATATTATTTTAATATCAGATACAGGAATGATTGCCAATGATGTACCATCTATTACTACAGGTTTACGTGGTTTAAGTTATGTAGAGGTAAAAGTTACTGGCCCTAATCGAGATTTACATTCTGGTTTATATGGTGGCGCAGTTGCAAACCCTATTAATATACTAGCCAAAATGATTGCTAGTTTACATGATGACAATAACTATATTACCATACCAGGCTTTTATGATAAGGTTGAAAATTTATCAACTGAAGAACGTTCTGAAATGGCAAAAGCACCATTTAGTCTTGACGCCTATAAAGATGCATTAAAAATAAATGCTGTATATGGTGAAAAAGGATACACTACTAATGAACGCAACGCAATCCGTCCAACTTTAGATGTTAACGGTATTTGGGGTGGTTATATAGGTGAAGGTGCTAAAACTGTAATTGCCAGCGAAGCTTTCGCTAAAATATCAATGCGATTAGTACCTAATCAAGATTGGAAAGAGATTACAGAATTATTTAAAACTCATTTTGAAAGTATCGCTCCTGAAGGTGTAACAGTTGAAGTTACGCCACACCATGGCGGACAAGGCTACGTAACTCCAACAAATACAATTGGTTACCAAGCTGCATCAAAAGCATACGAAGCTACTTTTGGTAAAAAACCAATTCCACAACGTAGTGGAGGTAGCATCCCAATTGTTGCGCTTTTCGAAAAAGAGTTAGAAAGTAAAACCATATTAATGGGCTTTGGTTTGAATAGCGATGCCATACATTCCCCTAACGAACATTTCGGAGTATGGAATTATCTAAAAGGAATTGAAACCATCCCTTATTTTTATCAATATTTCACTGAATTATCTGAAAATAATAAAATATAATTTTAGAATTTTATCACTTAACACAACACTGTTTTAATATAAAATAACGCAAAATGGATTCAAATATAAATTTAGCAGTACTAATTGATGGCGATAATATACCCTCTGCACAAGTAAAAGAAATGATGGAGGAGATTGCTAAATACGGTAATCCAACGATTAAAAGAATATATGGAGATTGGACGAAACCCAATTTAACAAAATGGAAAAATTTGTTGCTTGAAAATGCGATAACACCTATTCAGCAATACGGCTATACAACTGGTAAAAATGCAACTGATTCTGCTATGATTATTGATGCCATGGATATTCTGTATTCTGAAAAAGTAAATGGCTTTTGCTTAGTCTCAAGTGATAGTGATTTTACTCGTTTAGCTACTCGTTTAAGAGAAGCTGGCATGAAGGTTATAGGTATTGGAGAGAAAAAAACACCAAACCCATTTATAGTAGCTTGTGATAAATTTATTTATATCGAAATTTTAAAATCGAAAACAGAACGTCTTGAAAATGATACTGAAAAAGATGAAAACAAAGACACTGTTGATAAAATCACCAGAAAAGATATTCAACTTATAAAAACCACCATAGCTGATGTTTCTGATGATGATGGCTGGGCTTTTCTTGGTGACGTAGGGAGTCTCTTGCAAAAAAAGCAACCTAATTTCGATTCTAGAAACTATGGCTTTGAGAAACTCACACCGCTTATAAAATCAATCGATATTTTTGAGCTTGAGCAACGTGAAAATTCTAAAAGCAGAAATAAATTAATCTTTGTTCGCATCAAACAAAAGCACAATCCTAAAAAAAAATAGCTAAAAATAAAAGTCCGTTTTCCTAAGAGAACGGACTTTTATTTATGGCGTTACCTAAAGGTCGGACTATACGTTACAAGTACTCACCGCAAAACGGCTGCGGGCTTTTCACTACGACCCCTAACGCTATAAATTATAATTTCTTAACGTATTTTGTTATGATTACAGTCATTGTAGGCCCCACTTTACCCTCAATAAATTCTGCATTTTCACGATCTAATGAAATTCTGCGAATTGCAGTACCTTGCTTAGCAACTTGACTTGATCCTTTTATTTTCAAATCCTTAATTAAAACAACACTATCACCGTTTTCTAAAATGACACCATTTACATCTCTATGAATAATTTTATCTGCTTCTGCTAAACCCTCGCCAGTAGCTTTTGCAAACTTTAAAGTTTCATCTTCTAAGTAAATCATATCTAGCAAATCTTTAGGCCAACCTTCACTTTTTAAACGAGAAAGCATTCTCCAAGCAACAACTTTAACCGTATCATACTCGCTCCACATACTATCATTCAAACACCTCCAATGGTTGGCATCTGTACTATCAGGATTTTCTATTTGATCTACACAAACTCCGCATGCTAAAAGGCTACTATCAATTCCGCTTATTGAAACAGGTGGAACTTCATATACTTTTAAATCTTCTGTAGAAGTACATAGTTCGCACTTATTACCACTTCTTTCAACTAACTCTTCTAATATGCTCATTTTGTTCTTAATATTTTATACTTACAAACTTAAAAAAATTGATGATACTAGTGGTACTTTATCTCAACCTTATCTCACAAATGCTAATTTCACCTTCTCAAGTGTGAATATTTTCGATAAAACGCAACTAAATTTTTATTAAAGTATAAGTTTTAGCGATTATTTTTTATACATTTAAAACCTAAATATAAATAACAAACCAATGAAATTAAGCACACTACTTACTGTCGGGCTTTTGTTTTTCGGATTAAATTCTGCAATTGCAAGAGCAAGAATTCCTATTCCTTATGGAGACGAGCAAAGAATTGTTAAAGTTGCAGACTTACCAGATACTGAAGAATATCAAATAGAAGATGGAAGATATTTTGATATAGGTAAAATGTATACTATCAGTCATATTGTTTGGCTACCTTATAATAATACAGAAGTAATTTATGCCGGTTATGTAGATGATGAAACTTATGTTGAATTATCAGCTGATGAAATAAAGACAATTGCAGCAGCCGCTAATATTAAAATTTCTGAAGAAGCTTCTGCCTCATTTTTTGATCGTATTGGTGGAAAAATAATTCTAGGCCTACTAGGTCTTATTATCCTTTATGGAATATATACTACCTACTTTGGAAAGGATTCTGAAGAAGAAAAATAAATTATCAAATATTTAATTACCAGAAAAAAATTCAACTAAAATTTTAACTGCTTCAGTTGAAAAAAATAAAAAATCCCACTATTTAAAAAGCCTTCAAGAAATTTGAAGGCTTTTTTTATGTAACAGATTCACCTAAACGACTACTAACATTAGTCTTGCTATTGTTTAACATAATTTTTCAAATAGAATTTGTACATTAGTTACTCATCAATCAAAAATCAAATCAATTATGTTACAACGTTTTTTTATCCTGTGCTCAGGAGCCGATTCTGAAATACTGACCGAATGTTCTCAAGGAGAACGCAATAAATATGCAGGAATAGGAGCTACGGTATTTTTCACCGCCGTAATGGCATTTATTGCTAGCAGCTATGCTTTATTCACTGTTTTTGACAACATGTATACTTCCATTTTCTTTGGCCTTGTTTGGGGCTTGTTAATTTTTAACTTAGACCGATTTATTGTTTCTACGATACGAAAAAGAGATACGTTTGGAAGTGAATTTTTACAAGCAACACCACGTATTATTTTAGCCGTCATTATAGCTATTGTAATTTCTAAGCCGCTAGAAATGAAAATTTTTGAAAAGGAAATTAATCAAGTCCTTTTAGAACAAAAAAACGAATTGACACTAGCTAATAAGGATCAAATTGCACTACAGTACTATCCTAGTATTGATGCCTTGCATAAAGACATTGAAGCCTTAAAAACAGAAATTGCAAATCAAGAATCAGAAACTAATGCCTTATATGACACTTACATTTCTGAAGCAGAAGGGACGGCAGGAACAAAGCTTTTAGGAAAAGGCCCAGTATACGCAGAAAAAAGAGATAAGCATGATGCGGCGCTAAAAGAACTCAGAGAACTAAAGGAGATAAATGCTATTAAAATTACTGGAATAGAATCTCAGATTACCACTCTCCAAACAGAATATACCACTTCGGTAACAGATTCTCAGCCTATTATTGACGGTTTTGATGGACTAATGGCCAGAATTACCGCATTAAACAAACTACCATGGTTGCCACCGTTCTTTATTTTTTTACTTTTTCTTGCAATAGAAACTTCACCTATCATTGCGAAACTTCTATCGCCTAAAGGTACTTATGATTATAAATTGGAAGAAGAGGAAAGTGTTGTTAAATCTTGGGTGACTCAAAAAGTGAAACAACGCGAGTTACTTGTGGCTACAGATGAATCATTAAATAATAAAATTTATGCTGATATTAGTGAAGAAGAAGCCATATATACCTATAAAAAACAAAAAGCTGAAGAATTACTAAAGTTGCAAGCAGATGCTTTTCATAAATTACAAGTTAAAAATTTATAACACTTTTTAATTGCCCCAAATACGTTTCCAAAGTTCAGATAGTAGTTTTTTAGCATCTGCACTTAATCTTTGGTTTTCTAAAACTTCTAACGTACCATTGGCTTCTTTTAACTGATAGCTAAATGCAAATTGCTTTTCTTTAGGATCCATACTTATAAGGCCAAATCGAAGATCATTAAAATAAAGTTCTCCTTCATTTTCTGAAATAATATACCATCCTTCACAAATAGCAATCAGGCGTTTTACTTTATCATTTTCAGCTAAAGTGCCTAATGCCTGATAATTTTTAGGATAGCTTTCAAAAGCAATTGGTTTAGAATCGAAAAAAGAGTAATTAGCAATTAAATATGCATCTTCTGTTTCAATATTTGCAGTCCATAAAATGGTATTAAAGGGGCTTGGGCGTGTATCAATATCTACGTAAGGTATTTGTTGGTTTGCCAGTGCTGTCGTGAATTTCTGATAAGCAACACCTTTCAAAACCAAGGTTATAGCCATATACGTTATACTTATAACTAAACCCCAAGTATTGTATTTCCTTCTTTTTACAGATGATCTTTTCTGAAACATTGCCAGAATAAGAAAAAACAAAAAAGGAAGTGTATAAAGAGGATCTATTACAAAAATATTTTGAAAAGCTAAACGCATTTCAAATGGCCAAAAAAGTTGCGTGCCCCAAGTAGTAAAAGAATCTAATATAGGATGTGTAAAGAGCCCCCAAAACATTAACCATGACCAGCCTTTCCATGTAGCTTCTTTTTTAGGTAGAAGTTTATACGTTAACCATCCAAATATTGGTGCAAAAATAATAGAGAATAGTATAGAATGACTAAAACCTCTATGCCACTCAATTGCTGTAATTGGATCATTAGTTAAAAAACGTGTAAAAACATCTAAGTCAGGTATTGTGCCTGCTATAGCTCCAAAAAGCATCGCTTTATTACCAACTTTTTTACCCAATACAGCTTCACCTACTGCTGCTCCAAGTACAATTTGCGTAAGTGAATCCATTTTTTATTTTTAATACGTATTAATCTACTATTTGCATTTTTTTCAATAAAAAAGAAGCATTCATATTTTGACAAATACCATCTTTAAACTTGTAATCAAAATGCAGCTCATCATCAATAATTTCTGCATCAAAATAATGATTTTTCACCTGCGGCAAATCATTTGCTGCTTCACACAAACTTAAATCATGTGTTGCTATAATACCTGTTGCTTTTGACCCTATCAATTTTTCTACAAATTTTCTAGAACCTATAGCCTTATCAGTACTATTTGTTCCTTTTAAAATTTCATCTAAGACAATAAAATATCGATCTGTTTTTATTTCATCAACAATAAAACGCAAGCGCTTTAATTCTGAAAAGAAGTACGACTCATCATCCGTTAAAGAATCTGTAGTTCGCATACTCGTTATTAATTTTATAGGGTTATATTCTACATTTTTTGCACAAACAGGTAAACCCATATTTGCCATTACAATTTGTAAAGAGACTGTTCTTAAAAACGTACTTTTACCTGCCATGTTCGCTCCCGTAATAATGAAAAACTCTTCACTATCTATATCTATATCATTTAGAACACTCTTTTCTGGGTTTAATAACGGATGGCCAGCTCCTATAGATTTTAGAACACTCATGTTTTCTGTTATTTTTGGAAAAACATAACTAGGATGATTGTATTTAAAATTAGCTAAACTATTATAAGCATCAAAAAAGGCAATAGTTGAAAACCAACCTTCAACCTTAGTACTGTGTTTTGAAATCCAATCTTCAATTTTGTACGATTGGTAAATATCCCAAAGAAAAAAACCATTACCTATTAAGCCAAAAATCATATTATTACGCTGATCTAAAGCACCTAAAATTCTTGAGAATTCATGTAAAACTTCAGAAGTTTTTTCATTTGTATTTAAAATTGCTTCTCTTTTTTGTTTAAGCAAATCAGACTTAAATTCAATATTTTCAATTTCTAAAATTAACTTTTGATATTGCTGAAATGTCGTTTGTATTTTTCCAGTATCGAATGATAATTGATTTATTTTTTTAACATAAATTCCGGTAATAGCCAAACCTGCAATAAATACAAGTAGTATCACAAAAAAAGAAAGCGGAATTATAAAAAAACCAATAAATGCTAAAATGGAAATACTGGTAAATACTATCGGCACTATTTTTAAAGGTTTAGACAAAAACCTTTTATAGTTTTGTAACCATTTTAAAATGGCTGTATATGCTGTTTCTGTTTGCACTAAAGACCCTATTGCAGAAAACTCTTGCCTCCAATCTACTAATGCTGCTAATTCATTTATTGCTTCTTGCTTTTCTGCTATATCATGAATTGTATTTTCTGTAAAAAGATGTGCTAAATTCTCGCTCCCTTGCGGTAAAACTGTTCTGTTAGCATATTGATAAAAAGACCCTTTACCAAACAAATCTATATCTTGACTAAAATAATGAATAGGCTTTTTATGTTCTTCACCATCTGACAAGTCATGAAAATCTCTTTTTAAAACTTTAATTTCTGTTTCATTAATTTTTATTTGCGCGAGTAGCTTATCTCTTTTGTACTGTAAATTAGAATGCCTAGAAACCAAAAATAAGAATAGAACAATTGCAGCACCGATAACACTTAGAATCATATTAGCAGAGTCTCTAACAAAAAAAATAGCCACACCTGCAGCTAAAAAGACAACTAAACGTATCATGCTGGAAGCAAACAACTGCCCTTTTATTTTTGATAATTGCTCTTTATAAGTCGCTACTTTACTGGAGTAAAATGAATGTAAATCTTCCATTAATAAAAATCTGTGAAATGAAATGTAAAGATATAGTTTCTTACTCTAGAAACTAATGCTAATAGTTATGATTGAATATGTTAAAAACAAAAAGATCAGCTCTCGCTGATCTCTTGCCATATTAAGGTTCGGGGGGAACCTACAATGAATAAGATTTAGGGGAAAAAGGCATCTTATTAATTTCGTTGAATTGATATAATCATCATTTCTTCTGTAAAGGTACATTAGCAATACTTTTTTTATGAAAGTTTTAGCCGAGCGACCTCAGAACTATAGTTAAATAGCAGATTAGTATAGATAAACAAAAAATAAGGTTATACAAGCCTATTCTTTCAACTCTGCTAATTGCTCCTGAAGTTTTTTTGTTAATTTAGAAACCACAAGATCATAAGAATGATCAACAAGTTCTAAAATAAGTTTTGAAGGTAAATTTTCTAATAATAATGTATTCCAATGTACTTTACTCATATGGTAGCCTGGCAACACTGCACCATCATAAGTTTCTCGTAATTCAATAGCCTTTTCAGGGTTGCACTTTAAATTTACTTGAGAGGGTAGTTTTTCTAAAGAAGTTAAAGCAAACATTTTACCCATTACTTTAAACACTAAAGTGTTTTCATCAAAAGGAAACTCTTCTGTAATTCCTTTTTTAGCAATGCAGTAAGCTCTAAATTCCTCTATGTTCATTTCTATTATTCTATAATAGCTTTAGAATCGTATACAATTACTTTATTCCAAAGCTTACTTGATTCTTCTATAAATAATAAATGTGGCGCTTCTTTTTGATATTCTTGCTGTGCATCTGCCGATTCAAAAGTTACAATTAAAGAATATGTAAATGACCCATCAACAACTTCTCTACTTGCCCTTGGTGGCACACCTATAAATTTAGTTTTTGCATATGCTGAATTGTCTAAAAACTTTCGAAGAGAAACTTCAAAAGCTTTACAACCTTCTTTACTATCAGGGTTATTTAACCAAAAATAAACGGTATGCGCGTAGTTAGAATCAAAGTCTTTCATGGTAGTTTTTGTTTGCCCGTAGCTACTAAGCACGGAGAATAATAATATAATTACAACTGTTACTATGCTCTTTATCTTCATCTTTCTAAAAATCTATTCAGTTTGGTTTTTCTTTCGCTTAATTGCTCTTTTGCTTCTATTTTCAAAGCTGTATAATCTAATTTCCAACCTATGGTTTCAACGATTGACTCTATTAGCAAAATAGCTTCTATAGCTTCACTACGGGCTGTTTCCATTAAACCACTCTCAGGAATTTTATCTCTTATATGTTGTTTTGCTTCTTGATTTAATACCGTTAAATCATCTGGCGTAAAAGAATTAAACATACCGTTTTTTATATCGTAAAAATCTAACTCTGGCTCTATAGATAATATTTCGGGTTGCGGAAAATCTGTAAGTATTATTTTCTTCGACTCATTATCTGCTTTCAATCCTACTTTTTTTAAATCGTATCCTATTTGAGCTTTAGCATTTATGACAATTAAAGCCTTTTTTTTGCTAGAAACTAAACTTAAAAAACGCTCTTTTGTATTTTCATATCTATATATTTCGGCAAAATCACCTTCAACAGAGATAAGTTTACAAACGCTTTTAATTTTCTCTAATAAAACGTGTGACTGTACTACTGTCAGTTCTTTGCTTTTCTTTTTTCTAAAAAAAGAATATGCCCAATACGTTGCAATTGCACCTAATATTAAGCCTAGAAAAGTATCAAATATATTATCCATTCTTATTTCCCTATTTCTCCTAAATGTGTAAATTTAAATCCTTTATTGAATTTTAAACCATAACCAAAAATACGATCCAATGCTGCATGGCTAAATAAAATTACACCTATTAATTGACACAAAGGTATTGAAAGATAACAACCTATTATATATATAATTAACGCTAATCCTTTATGATGAAAAACATTATAGAGTATTGCGCCTATTTTAGTATTGAATAAGTAACCTACCATTCCGATATCTGGCATAAGGATTAATATCAAAAACGACCACCACGGGTAATCAAGCAAGCCAAATAAATATATCCCTAATAAAAACTGTACTAACTCTTCTAATTTCAATATAGCTTTCATTATGCTTCTATTTTATATAAAACAGGCCTACTTGGACTAGCATCATTCTCGAAAGCTGCAACTTGAATATTTAATATGTAACCCCCATCTTTAATCGCATTATTAACATAAACAAACTCTGTAATTGTGGCGTTAAAACGAATTTTACCTGCTGTATTCCAAAAAGCATTATGCGATACTAAAGCACCACCATCTTTCTCTTTATCTACCGAAGGTAAATCTACAAGCAGGTGTTCTACTCCTAATTCTACCAAATATAATGCGGCCTCTTCCAATAAGTAAGGCGGGTTTGTATTTGAGTATTGCTTTTGTAGTTTATCAATTATGTTTGGCAATGTTCTAATAACAACCGCCTCACATTTACAATCTTTTAAAGCATATTGTAATTGTTTTTTAGAAATCACGAAATCACCATTATTTCTTTCAGGGGCTATCGTTATTACTTCTGCTAAAAAGAAAAATTGTTTCAAATTTTGATTTACAGAATGAAATTCTTCTGTAATATGCCCAACACACTCTGTATGCGTACCATGTGCATGTGGATTAAACCAAACATCATTAAAATTAGTAGATGCTCCTTCTGATACTTTTCCAACAAATTTATCTTCTGTATGCGGAGTAATTTCTGGATTTTTAATGTACCATGCATTTACATTTGTAGTAGCTCCAGTTATCGGAATAGAAATATCTAAAGGCTTAGAAAAATCTACATTGTAAAGTTTTTTTTTGTGTTTTATACTTGCTTTCAAATTGGTAGTGTTAACTACGACAAGTTAATCATAAAAAGATTTGCTGCAATCCCATCTGCTAGAAATTTTCCTTTTTTTGTAGTTAAAAGAGTATCATTTTTTAGCATTAAAAGTTCTTCTTGAATATATTTGTCAGCTTGTTTTAACAAGTATTTATGGTAGTTTTCACCAAACTCCAAAGCGATTCTTTCTAAAGAAACCCCCCAAACAGTACGCAAACCTGTCATAATATATTCGTTATATCTATCGGTTTTTGATAATACCTCTTCTTCCATCGGAAGGTCGTTATTTTCAATTGCTTTTATATATTTCATATTATTATTGATATTCCAGCCTCTTCGAATTCCGTCGAAAGAATGTGCAGAGGGGCCTATACCTATATATTTTTTTCCTAACCAATATGCCGTATTATTTTTAGAAAAATGACCTGGCTTACCAAAATTAGATATCTCATAATTTTCAAATCCATTTTCTTCCATTTTTTGAAGAAGAATATTGAAATGTTGTTGAGCAACCTCATCATCTACAGGCTTTATTAAACCTTTTTTAATAAAAGAATCTAATGCTGTTTTTGGTTCTACCGTAAGTGCATAACTCGAAATATGTGGAATATTAAAAGACAGTGCCTTATCTATGTTTTTCGTCCAACGCTCACTTGTCATATCAGGCATTCCGTAAATCAAATCAATAGAAATATTATCAAAATAACGCGTTGCAAGTGTTAATGAGTTTTGAGCTTCTTCAGCATTATGTGCTCGATTCATCAATTTCAAATCTTCTTCATAAAAAGATTGAATACCGATACTTAATCTGTTTACACTACTCTCTGACAACTCTATTATTTTTGCTTCAGACAAGTCATCAGGGTTAGCTTCTAATGTAATTTCTGGACTATCAACAACTGAATAATTTACATAAACGGCTTCAATGATTGAATTTATTTCAGCCAATGAAAGCACAGAAGGTGTTCCGCCTCCAAAATAAATGGTTTCTACAATTTCGTTTTTACATTCATTTTTTCGAAGTTTTAATTCTTTTTGTATCGCCGTAATCATTGCATCTTTCTTTCCCATACTGGTCGAAAAATGAAAATCGCAATAATGGCAAGCTTGCTTGCAAAAGGGAATGTGAATGTAAATTCCTGACATTTATAAATATTCAGTGATCAATACAGAATTGACCAATTTAGTTTGATTAAAAAATTACTTTTTTACTCTCTTTTCATTCTGTTTTACAAAAGCATCCCAACCCGTATAGCTTTTACCCACTTCTATTCTTCCTTCATTATAAAAATGACAAACTGCAGCTGCTAAACCGTCGGTACTATCTAAGTTTTTAGGTAATGTTTTTAGCCCGAGCATACTTTGTAACATTTTAGCTACCTGCTCTTTACTTGCATTACCGTTGCCTGTAACTGCCATTTTAATTTTTTTAGGAAGATATTCTGTTATAGGTATTTCTCTTGATAAACCTGCCGCCATAGCCACACCTTGGGCACGACCCAATTTTAACATTGACTGTACATTTTTTCCAAAAAATGGCGCTTCAATAGCAATTTCATCTGGGTGATAAGTATCTATAAGTTCAATGGTGCGCTCAAAAATCAATTTTAGTTTTACATAAGGGTCATTATACTTTTGCAAAAGAAGTTCGTTCATTTGCATAAATTCCATCTTTTTATTCACCACTTTTATAAGTCCAAAACCCATAATAGTAGTACCTGGATCTATTCCTAAAATTATTTTTTCGTTTGCCAAGTGTATTATTATTTGGTATTGAGTACTATCGGAACTCTAAATTTAGCCTTAACAGGTATTCCTCTTTTTAATGCCGGAGATGCTTGAGGTAATGTTAATAGACAGTTTGTTATTATAGCATCAAATTCTGGTATTTGTTCGCTTACAATAGCATTATTTTCAATATCTAAAACTGATATCTCTCCTTTTTTATCCATTAAAAAATCGACATACAGCGTATCTAAAATTTCTTTTTTAAGAATAAACTCAAAACCTTCTAGTGAAGCTGAAAAGTGATTTAATAAGGTTTCTTGAAAACATGCTTTATTATTTTCTTTAGAATTAGCCTCACTACAATTTTCAAAAAGTGGAAATTGATCTAAATCATTAAAATCAATACTCTGAATCTCAGATTCTATCAATCGCTGTGTTTTCTCCTCTTTTGAAGTAAACAAATCACAGGATATAAGTAGGAAAAAACTAAGAAAAACTATTACTATACGCATGTGCGCCAAAATCTTTGCCGAAAATTACAACTTTTTAAGGTATTTAATTGGTTGTAAAGTGAATTTCCTTTTTTAGTACTAATCATTATTTATTTTTAAGCAACAAAAAAGCCAAAGAAATTACTTTGGCCTTGATGTTGTCTTCTAATTTTACTGCAACTTAAAAGTAATAGGAATAGAAAATGGCACACGAACTATTTTCCCATCTTGCTTACCAGGTGTCATTTTCGGTAATAAAGAAATGATACGTTCAGCCTCTGCTTCTAATAACTTATCTGGACCACGCATTTTTAAACCCGCTATAGTTCCAGTTTCATCAATTGTAAATAAAATATTTACTTTACCTTGAATATCTTGTTCTTGAGCTTCTTCTGGGTATCTAAAATTCTTATTTATATGTTGAAACATTTTTTCTTTAAAACAAGCTCTTTGATCTTCAGCATCTTCACAACCTGGAAAAACCGGAGTTTCATCTACAACCATAAATGGCACATCTGCAGCATTATCATAATCTATTTCTTCCTTTGAAAGGGTATTACCTCCCTTGATCACATTTACAGACTCAATACCTTCAGCATTTGTTTTGATTTGGATTTCTTTACCTTTTGTATCTTTTATTGTAAAAAGTCCGACTTTTTTATAAGCGTCAACTTCATTAAAGAAATTAGTTTGTTCCTTTTTCTCCTCTTCAGATAAATTATCCAAGTCCCCTACTTCCAAGAGAAACTCATCAACAGAAGACATCTTTAAAGAGGAGCTTTCTACCTCATCTGTCTTTACCTCACTTTCGCAGGAGGTATAAAAAAGCATTCCAATAACTAATGGTACTAATACTAAATACTTTAACTGAAATACACGCTTTGATTTTGATTTTTGTAACATAACGATTCGTTTTTTGATTAATGATGATTTAAAAAATGGATTGATAAATGAAATATTCTCTGTTTGAAAAACTTGAGACAATAACAGTTGGTATTGTTCTTTTTTGTTGGTTTTAGAGACCTGAGCATCCGCTATAAACTCATGTAATTCTGATATTCTATTTTGGTATACATACACTAAAGGGTTAAACCAATTGATAATGCGAAGCAGTTCAAAAAAGACCAAGTCATACGAATGCCCTTGACGAATATGAACCAGCTCATGCGCTACAATGCTCTCATAATCCTTATCCAATACTTTATCTCCTAGAAAAACAGATTTAAAGAAAGAAAATGCAATTTCACTGTTTCTGATGACGATTTGTGTAAAATCATTCAAATATTGAATGGTGCCCTTATCCTTTAATTGTTTTATCTGATATAATTTAAATACAAAGATGAATGCTGCGATGACCATCCCCGCTATTAATACAATTGTAAACCAACTTACTAAATCATTAGTTCCTGAAACCCCAGAGACTTCAAGATCATTTCTATTCCATAAAAACTCTGGATAGCTAAAAGTAGTTTCTGATACTTTTGTCTTTAAAGCTTCAATTTTTATCCAAGGCAAAACTAGTGACAAAACATATGTGCCAATAAGGTACACTCTGTTCCATTGAAAAAAGGTTTCTTTTTTTAGAAAAAGATCATAAACGATTAAAAACAAAAGCTGAAAAGCGATGCTTTCTAAAATATACTGTATCATTTTTCCTCCTTTTTAATTTCTTTTAATATCGATTCTAGTTCGGATAAATTCATATCATTCTTTTTCATGAAAAATGACACCATACTTTTAAAAGATCCTTGAAAATAACCATCTACTAGCTTGTTGATAGATTGATTGCTGTAGTCTGCTTTCTTCAATAATGGAAAATATAAATAGCCTTTCCCCTCTTGTTCATGATTTACAAAACCTTTACTCTCTAAGATCCGTACAATAGTAGATACTGTATTGTAAGCTGGTTTTGGTTCTGGCAACTCTTCAATAATAGCCGCAACATTGCACTTTTCTAATTGCCACAATACCTGCATTACCTCTTCTTCTGCCTTTGTCAATTGTTTCATGTATCTTAAACTTGTTTCAGTATTTATTAACACTGGTTAAACACTTAAATTAGTACCCTACTATCAAACTAAAAATAGCTTTCAACTAACTTGTTAGTTCAAATATAACTAAATAATTAGTTCAAACTAATAAATTAGTTGAAAAACTTAAAAAAAAATGATGTCGATGTAACAAAGCATCGTAATTTTCGTCTCACTAAACAAACACCCTTAAATGGATATTACGTTACTACTCTTTGGTTTCATTTTTATGCTTGCAGGTATCATCGGAAGCTTTTTACCTGTGCTCCCTGGCCCACCTATAAGTTGGTTAGGGCTTCTACTCCTATTTTTAACAAGCGTTATTCCGCAAGACTGGTGGTTTTTAGGTATCACTCTGGCTATTGCACTATTTGTTTTTGCTTTAGATTATATTATTCCTGCCATGGGAACAAAGAAATTTGGCGGTAGTAAAGCAGGGATGATCGGTACCACTTTAGGACTTCTTGTCGCATTACTATTTCCTGTATTGGGTGTATTCGGGATTATAATTTGGCCTTTTGTGGGTGCTTTTATAGGAGAGCTATTAAATAAAGCCGA
Organism: Cellulophaga sp. HaHaR_3_176; assembly: GCF_019021925.1. Taxonomy (NCBI): domain Bacteria; kingdom Pseudomonadati; phylum Bacteroidota; class Flavobacteriia; order Flavobacteriales; family Flavobacteriaceae; genus Cellulophaga; species Cellulophaga sp. HaHaR_3_176. The sequence goes on along the minus strand of NZ_CP058990.1, from coordinate 3,707,265 downwards.
CAAAAAAACCGCTCTTAAAGCGGCTTTCGGATCTTTTTTAGGATTTATTACAGGAACCTTTTTAAAATTTATGGTGTCTATTGTATTTTTAGGACTCTTTATCGCTAAGGCTTGGGAATACAAAGAAGCACTTTTTCCTTACTTTAAATAGTACTACAACCAAACAGTTTTATCTTCAATAGGGCCTCTTGCAGAATCTGGTATTTCTTGATCATAATTTCCCATATAGAAAAAGCCTAAACATGCTTCTTCATGGTTCATTTCAAAGAAATCTCCCATATGCTTTACTAAAGCTGGAGAACTCCAATAGGCTCCAATGCCTAATTCCGTACACGCCAACCACATGTTTTGTACCGCCATAGCTACTGCAGCTACCTCTTCCCATTCTGGAACACTTTTCACAGGGTCGCGTTGCATACAAATGGCTATTATAGCAGAAGCTTTTTTAGGGTTTTCTATAATTTTCTTAGCTTTAAATTCTTTCGGACTCGGATCTGTCTCTAAATATTTCAAAGAAAGGAACAGCCCTAATTTTTCTAGCGTATCCCCTTGCATCACTTTAAAACGCCATGGTTCTGTTTTTCGGTGGCTAGGTGCCCAATTAGCAGCTTCTAATACTTTTAAAATATCTTCCTTAGCAACAGGTGTATCATTATATTGAGCAGGAAAAACCGATCTTCTCTTTCGTATCACATCAAATATCATAGTTGTTTTTTTCTTTATCAAAGTTAGCCCTAAAGGGATATATTGTTGCTTTGCTTAACAGAATTTTAAAATAAACCCCTCTGCTAAGGCTCAAATTCTGCTTTAAATTGGGAGGGACTTTTTAAGGTATGACGTTTAAAGAAGCGTGAAAAACTACTTAAAGATTCAAATCCGAAATAAAATGCCATTTCTTTTAAGGTGATAGCATTTTGCTTTATCATCCTTTTTATTTCTGTTACTTGACGTTGTTGAATTACTTGTTTCGCGGTCAATTCTAATTTATCTTTCAATATTTGATTCAGCCTTTTCTCACTAATTCCCATTTGCTGCGCATAATAACCCCCTGACGTTTCTTGCAGATAATGACGTTCCATCAACTGTAAAAAAAGAAGTACCCGTTTTTGATGCACATCTTGCTTTAAATAGCCATTATGTAGTTGCCTGATTAACTTTAACAGCAAAACTTTCAATAATGATTTAAGAATTAGATACGCATTCTCCTGTGTATTATATTCTTCCTCTATCAATTCTAATACCACTACGATTCCCGGAAGTTCTTTTGTGGCAATCTGGAAAACACCTTCTGGGGAGCGTTTAAATAAACTTAAAATATCTAAAGCATATTCTTCGTCATCCTCTTCAATAAATTCCCTCTCAAAATATAGTAAAGTACCCTTACTATTTTCGCGTAGTGAAGATGAAAAAGATTCATTTAATGGTTTAAAATAGACACACCTATCTTTATCCATTTCAAAAAAAAGACCAAAGGCATTATCAGAAACAAAGAGGGGTTTACTTTTAAAGGTAGTATCAAGATGGATTTTATCTTTCCAATTTTTCATCGTTGAAAAGATATAAAACAATTTACAAAACATCACATGAGTCGTACTTTTTTAAAAGCGAAAAAGAAAATTAGTGCTATTACCAAAGCTAAACCAGAGGCTACTCCAAATATAAGTCGGGTATCATCAGAAACAAATTCGATAAACGTAGACAAAAACTGGCCAGCAAAAATACCCATAGAGGAAAGTCCTAAATTCTTTCCTTGTGTTTTAATTGTACTTGCTTCTACAATCATGTGATTAAGCAAAGGGATGGTAAAACCAAAACCAACTCCTATACACAAAATACCTGCAATTAAAAGAAACATTGAAGACGCCAAAGCAAAACACACATAACCTAAAACAAAAAATGCAAATCCACTGATAACGGTATTGTATGAATTTAGTTTATCGGTAACTCTTGGCATTTGGCTTGCAGACAAGACCGCTACTAAAGAAATTGAGGCCATAAAATACCCCACTTGACTATCAGAAAAATCAAACACTGTGGGTAAATACTGAGGCAAACGAACAAAACTAACAAAGAATAATGCCATAGCTAACAACGATCCCCAAACAATTAGTTGTACTTCTTTCTTCTGTTTAGGTGTTTCGGCTATATTTAAATCTGCCTTCTGATTATCATCTATTTTACTTTTATCATCCTTCGGTAAAAATAGAAACACGAAGACCAAGCATACAAAAGCTACCAAATAAATAGCAAAAGGATAACGCCAATTCCAATCCCCTAAAACACCTCCAAGAGATAAGAAAACAACACCACCTAATTCTATAGACATTCCTTGCCATGCAATTAATTTCATTCGCTCTTTACCTTTAAAATAATCTGCGATGTATGTAATTAAAGCAACTTGTATTGCAACCGCTGCAGGACCTAATAAAAATCGATCTAAAATTAACAAGTAAGTATTGGTAATAAACCCGCCTAAAAAACCGAAAATAGCATAGGGAATTAAGCCCAAACACAGTAATTTGAAGGTGCCTATCCTGTCTATTAATTTACCTACTGAAGATGCAAAAACGACCACTCCAAGGGAAGGCAATGTAATTAACCATCCAGGGCTATATGAAAAATTTAAATTTTTAGCAATTTCCGTTAATGATGGAGCAATGGCAGTACCTACCATAATGGTAAGTGTACTCGTGAAAAGGATCACTGCAATTCCAAAATTATTAATCTTATTCATTTATGTATCGTTAAGAGTGCAAAATTCTATAAGATTGATGAATATGATGTTTCCGTTTTTCTAAATTGTTATACCATTATGGAAATTTTACATTCAAGATTTTTTATGTAACACTACATTTAAACAATGTTTAAGGGTAGGGTTTCGGTTGTCTTTTTTCCAAATAACAGACAGCTCAGCACGTTGCTTTATTTTTTTTAATTCGATAAATTTCACCCCCATATCAAAACCATATTGCAGTGATGTAGGTACAATAGCAATACCCAACTTATTCTCCACCAATTTAAAAATGGTTTGTGCATGTACCGATTTGTGAGAAACGCGTGGCGTAAATCCTGCGTCTTCACAAATACTCATGACGGTATCAAAATACAAGGCACTATAATCCTGTGAAAACAGTATAAACTCTTCATCAGCAAACTGATTCATCTTTTTAAAATTATCCGAATTAATAGGATGCTCTTTGGGAAGCACGAGAGAAAAAGTGTCTTGCATCACTGTTTTAATACCTAAACCATCTGGCACTCTTGCCAGTCTTACAAAACCAATATCTAAAGTATCCTTTAAAATGGCATTTACTTGAGCCGTATTTGAAAGTTCTTCTAGCGTGGTCTTTATCTGCGGGAAACTGTCGCGTAACTTAATCAACAAATCAGGAACTACGGTCTGCATGGCCGACCCTAGAAATCCAATCCGAATCTCTCCAAAATCGCCATCCGATATCAATTTTAATTGCTTTTTAGTAACTTCTAGATGGTTTACAATAAACTCTACTTCTGCTTTAAGGTATTCCCCGGCTGGAGTCAGCGTTACTTTTTTCTTATTCCGAACAAACAAGGGAGTTGCTAAAATTTCTTCCATCTGTTTAATTTGCCTGCTTAATCCAGGTTGAGAAATACACAGTTTTTCTGCAGCTTTTCTATAATGTAATTCATCGGCTACTGCCAAAAAATAGTGAAAATGACGCAACTCTAGTTGATAACCCATAGTTATTGAATAGTGATATATATGATATTTGTAATTATCAAACTTAATCAATAGTTTTATAAGAATGAAATTCTGATTTAAAACTATGACACCAAAAGAGATTTTTAAACTTGGCGAAGACTGGCTTACTGCAAGCATTACACTTTCTATTGCAAAAGGAGAAACCCCTATTGAACTCTCTACAAATACAAGAGAAAAAATAAATGCAAGTGCTCAAATCGTAGCCAATATTGTAGTAAAGGGCAAAGCAGTATATGGCATAAATACAGGATTTGGGCCTCTTTGTACCACCAAAATCTCTAAAGAAGAAACGAAAATATTACAATCCAATATTCTTAAAAGTCATAGTGTAGGTGTTGGTGAGCCTATTGCTACTGAAATTGCAAAGTTGATGTTAATTTTAAAAGCACAGTCTTTAGCCAAAGGGTATTCAGGTATTTCAGAAACTACTTTAGACCGAATCCTTTGGCATATAGACCATGATGCCATTCCTATTGTGCCATCACAAGGTTCTGTTGGAGCCTCAGGAGATTTAGCACCTTTATCTCATTTATTTTTACCTTTGATTGGTTTAGGGAAAGTAAACTATAAGGGTAAGGTTATGGAGACTTCTGTTCTTTTTAAGCAAACGGGTCTGTCTTCCGTAACATTAGGACCTAAAGAAGGTTTAGCACTTATTAATGGAACACAGTTTATTGCTGCACATGCGGTTAAGGTGGTTGAGAAGTTACACAGTTGTCTTTCTCAAGCCGATATTATTGGTGCTATGATGATTGAAGGTTTGCAAGGTTCTGTGAAACCATTTTTTAATGAATTACATGTCTTACGCCCCTATAAAGGAAACATTCACGTAGCAAAACGTATTAAACGATTATTAAAAGGCTCTGAGATTATGGAAGATCATATTGATTGTGATCGGGTTCAAGATCCTTATTCTTTACGTTGTATGCCTCAGGTACATGGCGCTTCAAGAAATGCTTGGTTGCATTTAAAAGAATTAGTAGAAGTTGAATTAAATTCTGTGACGGATAACCCTATAATTATAGATGAAGAATTGACCATTAGCGGTGGTAATTTTCACGGCCAACCTTTAGCAATGGCCTTAGACTATGCATGTTTAGCAGCTTCGGAACTAGGGAATATTTCTGATCGAAGAATTTATTTAGCCTTAGAAGGTAATAGTCCTGGTGTGCCTAAACTGTTAATGAAAGAAACCGGCATCAATTCTGGTTATATGATTTTACAGTATACCACTGCAGCTTTAGCCAGTGAGAATAAAGGTTTATGTTTCCCTTCTAGTGCAGATAGCATTCCTACATCATTAGGACAAGAAGACCATGTAAGCATGGGGTCTATTGGCGGTAGAAAAGCATTGCAAGTTCTTGAAAATGTTGAGAAAATATTGGCGATAGAATTATTGACTGCGGCACAAGCTTTTGAATTTAGAAAACCCATGAAATCAGGGGTCTTTTTAGAGGCAATACACATGGCTATTCGTAAAAAGGTAGCTTTTGCAGATAAGGATCGTGTTTTTTCTGATGATATAGAAAAAGGAATTCAAATGATTAAAGACCAAACCATCATTCACGTTATTGATAACATCAGCGAAAAAGAAGGAATCTCTTTGAAAACAAAATTCACCCATGAATTTGAAGTATATTAAAATAGCTTTTTATTGCCCTGAAATTTAGTAAAATGATACTCATGAAAAAATTGAAACTTATAGGTCCCTTTAAGCAGTTGGTAACCATGACTGGCTTACCACTAAAAGGCGCTTTGTCTGATGAGCAGCTTGCCATCATTGATGATGCAGGAATGCTGATAGAAGACGGAAAAATAAAAACCATAGGATTGTTTAAAAACATGGCAGTAGACGCAGATAATGAAACAACAGAGATTACAACTCTGCAAGGAGATCATGTGTGCCTACCTGGTTTTATAGATGCCCACACACATATTTGTTTTGGTGGTTCTAGAGCTAAAGATTATGCCATGCGTAATGCAGGTAAAACCTATTTAGAAATTGCTAAAGCAGGTGGTGGCATATGGGACACTGTAACACACACCCGTAAGGCTTCAACCGAAGAATTGATTAAAAAAACCATTAAAAGAAGCAAACAACATTTAAAAAATGGGGTTACCACGCTAGAAGTAAAAAGTGGCTATGGCCTGTCTGTTGCCGAAGAATTGAAAATGCTCCGTGCTATTAAAACTACGAATGCACAAACTCCACTAGATCTTATACCTACTTGCTTGGCGGCACATATGAAACCTAAAGATTTCTTGGGAACAAATACAGCATATTTAGAAGAAATAAGCAGCACCCTTTTCCCCATTTTAAAAGAAGAAAATTTAAGCAATAGAATGGATGCTTTTATAGAAGAAAGTGCTTTTTCTAAAGAAGAGATTAGGCCTTACTTTAAAAAAGCTCAAGAGATGGGTTTTGACATTACCGTGCACGCTGATCAATTCTCTACAGATGGTAGTGCCGTTGCGGTAGAATTTGGAGCCCTTAGTGCCGATCATTTAGAAGCCTCTACCGATAAAGAGATAGAACTACTTTCAAAAAGCAATGTTATTGCTACTGCCCTGCCCGGAGCTTCTATAGGTTTAGGCTGTGCTTTTACACCTGCCCGAAAATTATTGGATGCAGGTTGTTCCGTTGCCATTGCTAGTGATCACAATCCTGGTTCTGCTCCTATGGGCGATTTGCTTACCCAAGCTGCGATTCTTCAAACTTTTGAAAAATTGAGTAATGCCGAAGTATTAGCAGGAATCACTTATCGTGCAGCAGCTGCCTTAAACTTAACAGACCGAGGGCAAATAAAAGAAGGACTTATGGCCGATTTTGTATTGTTTCATACTAATGATTACAATGAAATTTTATACAACCAAGGTTCTTTTAAACCGTGTATGGTTTTTAAAAATGGTGCCTTAATATTCGATAAACACAAAACACATTAAGATGACATTCAAAGAACAAATTCTTCAAGGCCTTCCGAATGAATTACCTGCTAAAAAAGAATATAATTCGGCCCTTAGTCACGCTCCAAAAAGAAAAGATATTCTTTCTTCTGAAGAGAAGCAATTAGCTATAAAAAATGCTTTACGTTATTTTCCAAAAGCTTGGCATGGAGAATTAGCTCAAGAGTTTGCCTTTGAATTGTCTACATACGGAAGAATCTACATGCATAGATTCAAACCCGAATATACCATGTATGCTCGACCCATTAATGAATATCCCTATACCTCAACACAAGCTGCAGGAATCATGTTAATGATTCAAAACAATTTAGATCCTGCCGTAGCGCAACATCCTGAAGAACTAATTACCTACGGTGGAAATGGCGCTGTTTTTCAAAACTGGGCACAATACATTTTAACCATGCAGTATTTGGCTACCATGAATAATGAACAAACTCTTCATATGTATTCTGGTCACCCGATGGGGCTTTTCCCTTCTTCCACAGAAGCACCAAGAGTTGTAGCTACCAATGGCATGATGATTCCTAATTATTCCAAACCCGATGATTGGGAGAAATATAACGCGTTAGGCGTTACACAATATGGTCAAATGACTGCAGGCTCTTATATGTATATTGGACCACAAGGTATTGTTCACGGCACTACCATTACCGTCATGAATGCTTTTAGAAAAGTGCTGAAGACTGATGAAAATCCGGCTGGGAAAATATTTTTAACTGCAGGATTAGGCGGCATGAGTGGCGCACAACCAAAAGCAGGAACTATTGCTGGTTGCATTACCATCTGCGCAGAAGTAAATGCTACAGCAGCAAAAAAGAGACATGAACAAGGCTGGGTAGATGTTCTCGTAACCAACTTAGATGATTTGGTGGCCAGGACTAAAAAAGCACAAGAAGAAAAAGAAGTGGTTTCCATTGCATTTATAGGAAATATTGTTACCGCTTGGGAACGATTTTATGACGAGAACATATTTATTCATCTAGGATCTGATCAAACTTCATTACATAATCCATGGGCAGGTGGGTATTATCCAGTTGATATTTCTTTTGAAGAGGCTAATGAACTAATGGTCGTTAATCCCAAGCTTTTTAAAGAAAAGGTTCAAGAATCATTACGAAGACAAATTGATGCCATTAATAAACATACGGCAAAAGGAACTTATTTTTTTGATTACGGTAATGCTTTTCTACTGGAAGCTTCTAGAGCAGGTGCCGCGGTTATGGCCAAAAACGGAATCGATTTTAGGTATCCGTCTTATGTGCAAGATATTTTAGGCCCTATGTGTTTTGATTATGGTTTTGGGCCTTTTAGATGGGTATGTACTTCTGGTAATCCTATAGATTTACAAAAAACAGATGCCATCGCTCAGCGCGTTTTAGAAGATATAAAGAACACCGCTCCTACAGAAATTCAACAACAATTACAAGACAATATTACTTGGATCAAAGAGGCTAACAGCAATAATCTTGTGGTGGGTTCACAAGCTAGAATTTTATACGCAGATGCGGAGGGAAGATCAAAAATTGCGGATGCTTTTAATACCGCTATTTCAACTGGTGAAATTTCTGCCCCTATTGTTTTAGGAAGAGACCATCATGATGTGAGTGGTACAGATTCTCCTTTTAGAGAAACCAGTAATATTTATGACGGCAGTAAATTCACAGCAGATATGGCCATACAAAATGTTATTGGCGATAGTTTCAGAGGTGCTACTTGGGTTTCTATTCATAATGGCGGTGGTGTTGGTTGGGGCGAAGTCATCAATGGAGGATTTGGAATGGTTATAGATGGTTCTAAGGAAGCTGCTAAACGCTTAAAAAGCATGCTTTTTTATGATGTTACCAATGGAATTGCTAGAAGAGGTTGGTCAAGAAATAATGAAGCTTTGTTTGCAATTCAACGAGAAATGGATAAAAATCCTGAATTAAGAGTCACTTTGCCTAACTTAGTAGATGACAACCTACTTAAGAATTTATTTTAATAAATATGCTGGCATACAAAAAAACAACCCCCGAATTATGGTCTGGTAGATCCTCTGAACAAAAACTTTACCTGCACGAAAAAGTACACTGTGTTATTATTGATGAAATTGAAATAGCACAAAATCAAAAAACAATTGCCTTATTAGGCTATGCGTGTGATGAAGGTGTAAAAAGAAATCATGGTAGAATTGGTGCCGTAAATGGTCCTGACGCTATTCGTCAATCCTTAGCTAAATTTCCAAATCATTTATCAGATGAAACTACTTTACTTGATTGCGGAACTATCGTTTGCCTAAATGAAGATCTAGAAACCACACAAGAAGTACTTGCTAAAAACATAAGTTTGTTATTAGCTAAAAAAACATTCCCGATAGTTTTAGGTGGCGGTCATGATATCGCTTACGGTCATTTTAAAGGAATCAGAAAATACCTAGGTGATAAAAAAATAGGTGTTATAAATTTTGATGCACATTTTGATTTACGTTCTACTTCAAGCGAAAGCACATCTGGAACTCCTTTCTACCAAATAGCACAAGACCATAATAAAGAGAACGCTACTTTTGAATACTTATGCTTAGGCATCAGAAAAGACGCAAATGATAAAAAACTTTTTGAAATAGCATCTGACTTGCATGTAATGTATTTAGAAACCGCGCACTTTAACATGCACTATTTAGAGCATGTGCAACTCATCTTAATGCAATTTATAGAAGATGTAGATTACGTGTACACCACAATAGATTTAGATGGATTCTCATCTGCTTATGCTCCTGGAGTAAGCGCGCCTTCTCCAATGGGCTTCGCACCAAATATTGTTTTAGAGAGTCTAAAAGTAATTATAGATAGTAAAAAACTAATAAGTCTAGATATCGCAGAAATGAATCCCACCTATGATATAGACGGTCAAACTGCTAAATTAGCTGCTTCATTAGTACATTATGTGATGCATCACAAATAATAACCTATTCCATCCAAGATTTGTAATATTTACCGTCATCAATATCTAAAGCCGCTTGTGTTAATTTCAGAGGCTTAAAGGTATCAATCATAACCGCTAATTCTTCGGTTTTAGATTTCCCGATGCTAGCTTCGTAAGTTCCTGGATGCGGACCGTGAGGTATGCCCGCAGGATGCAATGAAATATACCCCTGATCTATACTTTTGCGACTCATAAAATCACCGTCAACATAATAGAGTACCTCATCAGAATCTATATTAGAATGATTATACGGCGCTGGTATTGATTGCGGATGGTAATCATACAATCTTGGCACAAAAGAACATACCACGAAAGCACTAGTTTCAAACGTTTGATGTACTGGTGGTGGTTGATGTACTCTTCCTGTTATAGGCTCAAAATTATGGATAGAAAATCCGTAAGGAAAATTATAACCATCCCAACCTACCACATCAAAAGGATGTGTTGCATAGGTTAAATGATGCAATTGACCTTGCTTTTTCACTTTCATTAAAAATTCACCCTTCTCATCATAGGATTGTAAATTTTCTGGTAGTTTAAAATCACGCTCACAAAAAGGAGAATGTTCTAAATGCTGACCGAAATAGTTACGGTATCTTTTAGGCGTATAAATAGGGTGGTAACTTTCTGTAACCAAAAGTCTATTCTCTTCGGTATCAAAATGTATTTGATAAATCATCCCACGAGGTATCACTAAATAATCTCCATATTCAAACGGAATTTCACCGAGCATGGTTTTTAGTATACCTGTTCCTTTATGAATAAACAGTAACTCATCTGCGTCTGTATTTTTATAAAAATACGTCGTCATCGATTTTTTAGGTGCTGCTAAACCTACATGCACATCATTATTAAATAGCACCGTAACTCTACTGTCTAAATAATCATCTGTAGGTTGCACTTGAAAGCCTTTTAATAAGCGTGACTTAATATTGTGCTCCACTGCTGCTTTCGGAGAAATATCAATAGACTCTCCTACTTCTTTTATCTGAGTAGGTCTATGTAAATGATACATTAAAGAAGACATTCCGTCAAAACCAATGGTGCCAAACAATTGCTCATAATGTAAAGTCCCATCTGATTTTTTAAAAATAGTATGTCTTTTTTGAGGTATTTTTCCTTGCTTATGATACAGTGGCATCCTAGAATATCTTTATTTAAATCTCTATAAATTTACGACTTTTTTAAAACAAAAAACAGCTTTTCAAGTGCTTTTCATAACAGGCAATCGGCGACTTAGCTAACGAAGCAATAAAAAATGCAACTGCGTTAATCTACCCTACTAATACTATAGAACTTGCATTTATAATTTATTAAAAATAGTAACTATGGAAAAGAGTAGAAATAAAAACGTTGTTGAAACAAAAAAATATAATTCGAATGTAACCGAAGATGATTTGCAAGCTTTAGGAAAAAAAGGGCTAAGCATGGATACTGGAGATGATTCGTTACTACAAGATAGAAAAGACAACATTGATTTTACTGGCGAAGATTTAGATGTTCCAGGAAGACACGAAGTAAACTTGACGCCTAATTTAGGTTTGAAAGATGAAGAAAATAGCTTGTATGGGCAAGGTGGGGAAAGTAAAGATAATTTAGAAGAACCTGAACGTGCTAACTTAGATAAATCAGGAAAATAAATTATTATAAAACAAAAAAAGCCTCCCAAATTAGGAAAGCCTTTCATCGGTTTCTACATTCTTTATTAAGTGATAAAGTTAATAAGAATGTTGTTACCACAACTGTACTTCTTTCGAAGCACAACACAACTTTGCAAATATATGAAAGGTTTTCTATATATCAGAAAAGTTTTTAGGTTTTACTCCTTAGTAGTATAAGGCCTAACTATTAGTCTCGCTGCTTTATCGTAATTAATATAATTATACGCCCAGTTAAAGAATACAATTACTTTATTTCTGAAACCAACTAAAGCCATCAGGTGTACAAACATCCAAATAAACCAAGCTAGAAAACCTCCGAACTTTAAATTTTCTAAATCAACAACTGCCTTATTTCTCCCTACGGTAGCCATCGTACCTTTATCGTTATATTTAAAAGGAATTAGTTTTTTATTATCTAAAATATTTTTAAGGTTTTTTGCTAAATTTTCTCCTTGTTGAATTGCAGGCTGGGCTACTTGCGGGTGTCCTTTTGGAAAGCTCTCTGTTGCCATATACGCAATATCACCTATCGCAAAAATATTAGCATACCCTTCTACTTGACTAAAAGAGTTTACTTTATATCTATTTAATCTTTCTACTAAATTTGAAGCTTCAAAACCATCAATGGCAGCGCCTGTAACTCCTGCTGTCCATATAAAGTTATTAGACTTTAAAATTTCACCGCCTTTTATTTTAACAACCTTACCGTCGTAATCTTCAACAATTGTGTTTAAGTGAATTTTAACCCCTAGTTTTTCTAAAAATTCAGTTGCTTTTTTAGAAGCTTTCTCACTCATTGGAGGCAATACTCGGGTTCCTCCTTCAAATAAATGAATTTGCATTTCCGCTATATTCAAATGCTTATAATCTTTCGGAAAAACATTTTGTTTTAATTCCGCTAAAGCTCCTGCTAACTCTACCCCTGTTGGGCCCGCACCTACAATACAAAAATTCAACAATGCTGCTCTTTCTTCTATCGTTTTAGTATCATCTGCTTTTTCGAAATTTTGGAGAATTAAACTTCTGATATTTAATGCCTGTGGAACAGTTTTCATAGGCATTGCATTCTCAGCAATATTTTCGTTATTGAAATAATTAGTTTTAGTACCTGTTGCCATCACCAAATAATCATATGATAAGGCTCCAATACTTGTAATTATTTCTTGTTTTTTAGGATCTATCTTTTCGACTTCCGCTAATCTAAAGAAAAAATTATCGAGTTCTTTTAAAACTTTTCGAATAGGATATGCAATAGAATCAGGCTCCAAACCACTCGTAGAAACTTGATATAAAAGTGGCTGAAATGTATGATAGTTATGCCTATCAATCATTACTATTTGTGCATCTAAGTTTTTTAACTTTTTTGCTACTGAAATTCCGGCAAATCCGCCACCAATTATAACGATTCTTTTCTGATTTGTATTCGGAAGATTCATATCCTAATATTTTAATCAAAAATAACGAATATAAAAATCAAACTCTTGATATTACAAAACGTATAACATAATTTTAATACATGTTTTATTCTTAAACTTTAGCGCTTAAAACACCTTCTATATTTGCTTTTTGTGTAATGCCTATTCCCATTTCAGGAAGCACTAATAACGGCAGTTGTGTATGGAATGCTATTTTCTTCACAATCGGTTCTCTAGTTACTTGTTCTATATAACTATGTTGGTAGTTTAGCATCGCTAACAAATGAACATCTAACTCATTTGTGAAAATTTCTAATGTTTTAGAAACCGAATTTACTTCTGATATGGTATGAATAAAATATTCTGTTTCACTTAGGTATCTACGCAGCATATTTAAATTAAACTCTTGCAGTTCTGTTAATGCCTTAATTTTTGGCTGCACATGTACCACTCTAATTACTGCATTAAAGGTTTGTGCCAACTCTATTAGTGGCTGTAATTCTGAAAAAGTATAAAATCTATTATAATCTGTAGCGAATGCAATCTCTTTTGGCTTTTCAAAATCGAAACTAGCAGGTATCGCTAATACGGGGCAATTTTTCACCGTTTTAATAATACGAACAGCATTACTACCCATAAAAACCTCAGCAAGGCCTGAAGCTCCTTTTGTGCCTAAAATAACCAAGTGGATATTATATGTATCAACAACTTCCTTTACCTCATCAACTAAAAAACTAAAAGAAGAAATTGCTTTAAAATTGTGAAGATGAGCAGGATCAGGGTTTTCGTTTTGTATCTTATTTATTAGAGCACTCAAGCCTTTTCTAGAACTATTTTCACCATCGGATGTTTCTTCAGGCATTACAGAAGCCATGAATCTGCTTGCTGCTATATTCGGCGTAAATGTGTTTAGCAAATAAAAATTACATTGTTCATCTTTAAACAATTCAATTGCATATTTAACTGCGTTCCAGGCATTTTCAGAAAAGTCTGTAGGGATTAAAACATTTTTCATCACTCTTTCATTTTATAACTTAATGTAAAAGTATAGTACATGAAAAACAAAAACTATGACAAATATCAGGTTCTATTCTTTTTCGATAACTAGCTCTCCATAAGTTCAGTAAGCCCCTTCACATCTGTAATTGCTATTTTTTTACCAGAGGCTTTAATGTATCCTTTCTTTTTAAATTCAGATATAATTCTAATACATGATTCTGTTGCTGTACCAACTACATTTGCGATATCTTCTCTAGACAATGTCAATACTAAAAAACCTTCTTTATCTTCTCCATAATTTTTTTTCATGTATAAAAAAGCTTCCGCTACACGTTGCTTAACCGTTTTTTGTGACATGTTTACAATAACATCATCTGCCTCTTTTAAATCGTGAGCCATATGCCTCAGTACTTCTACTGCAAAATTAGGATTTGTATTTAAAGTAGTCATAATACCATCTTTAGGTATAAAGCAAACCTCCATATCGTTAACAGCAACAGCACTCAGATTAGAAGTTTCTTCAGCTATTACAGATCGTTGCCCTAAAACCTGCCCTTTTGTTGCCAGTTTTACTATTTGATCTTTTCCGTTTGCGCTTAATTTAGAAAGCTTAGAAATACCTTCTCTAACACAAAAAACACCATTCAACTTTTCTCCTTCTTGAAAAATAGGTTCTCCCTTTTTAACCAATCGAGTAACCTTTGTGTCTGATATTTTTTTCAACTCTTCTTTATTCATTGCACGCAATGAATTGAACTGTCGAATTATACATTGTTCACATCTAGACTCTTTACCTTCTCTCATACCCTTTTATTTACCTGACACTACAAAGATACAAGTTATAAAAAAGCTTAAATATGACAAATGTCATGTTTTAATAAAATGCTGATTCACAACTTTGTACTCGGTACAAAGCAAATGTTTATGGAAACTAAAAAATGTTATCATTGCGGTGATAATTGCGAAACAAAGCCAATATATTTTGATGATAAGAACTTCTGCTGTAACGGTTGCAAAACCGTATACGATATTTTTTCATCAAACAATTTATCCTATTACTACGATATACAAGCAGCTGCAGGTGCCACACCCAAAGCAACAGAAGGTAAATATGACTTTTTAGAAACTGAATCTATAATTGAACGTCTTACAGAGTTTAATGATAATAACCTGCAAATTGTAAATTTATATATACCACATATTCATTGCAGTTCATGTATATGGATTTTAGAAAATTTAAATAAGTTGAACCCCGCTGTTAGTAATTCGCAGGTTGATTTTCCTAAAAAAACAATCAGAATATCTTATAACACAGAAAAAACTTCGCTAAAAGCCGTTGCACTTTTATTAGCGCATATTGGCTACGAACCTTACATATCTTTAGATGATTTTGATAACAAAAAAAAAGGAGCCGATAGAACTCTTATTTATAAATTAGGTGTTGCTGGTTTTGCATTCGGTAATGTTATGTTTTTATCATTCCCTGAGTATTTTGACCTTTCTACAAGTAAAAATACTGGAGGTGAATTTTGGTTAAACCAATACCAAGACGTTTTTAGATGGCTGATGTTCATTTTATCATTGCCAGTAGTTTTCTATGCCGGAAACGATTATTTTATATCTGCCTATAAAGGGCTTCGTTCTAAACTATTAAATATAGATGTCCCTATTGCTTTAGGTATTTTAGTGCTTTTTATTAGAAGTACTTTAGAAATTACTTTTGATTGGGGGTCTGGCTTTTTTGATAGCTTAACAGGACTTGTATTTTTTCTTCTTTTAGGTAAATTTTTTCAACAAAAAACATATTCATTTCTTTCTTTTGAAAGAGATTACAAATCCTATTTCCCCATTGCTGTAACTCGTATTCTTTCAGATAAAAAAGAGGAATCAATTCAGGTACATAATATAAAAAAAGGAGATCGATTACTCATCAGAAATGAAGAATTGATACCTGTTGATGGAATTTTAATAAATGGAAACGCCACTATAGATTATAGCTTTGTTTCAGGAGAATCAGAACCTGTTCATAAAACCTCAGGTAACAAAATTTTTGCTGGTGGGAAACAATTAAACGGCGCTATTGAAATGGAAGCATTAAAATCTGTTTCTCAAAGTTACCTAACCCAACTATGGAGTAATGCTGTTTTTCAAGAAGATAAGTCAAGTAAATTTCAAACCCTAACAGATAGTATTGGTAAACGTTTTACAATTTTTGTATTAACTATTGCTTTTGCAGCAACTTTATTCTGGTTATTCTACGATGCTAGTAAAGCCATAAACGTATTTACCGCTGTTTTAATCATTGCTTGCCCGTGTGCGATTGCATTAGCGTCTCCTTTTACCTTAGGTAATATGCTACGCATTTTTGGTAGAAAAAAATTCTATTTGAAAGACACACAAACCATAGAGCAATTAGCACAAATAGACACTGCAATTTTTGATAAAACAGGCACCATTACCACGGCTAAAAAAAGCACAGCCAGTTATGAGGGTCTAGAACTTACAAAGGAAGAAGAATTACTTTTAAAAAATACATTAAGAGCATCAAACCACCCATTAAGCAGAAGTTTATATAACATACTTTCGGCAAATGACATTGTAACACTTGATGAATATGAAGAACATATAGGGTTAGGTATTGAAGGAGCCATTAATAACCGCCATATAAAAATTGGATCTGCAAATTTTGTAGGTAACACCGCTGAAGATTCTATTAAAAATACTGCCGTATATATTAGTAGCAACAATAATTACAAAGGTCGATTTATATTTAAAAATGAATATAGAGAAGGTATATCAGATCTTTTTAAAACAATGTCCGAAAGTTTGCAACTAGCTATTTTATCTGGTGATAATGAGGGTGAAAAAAATAAATTAGAACAACTACTACCTAAACTAACACCATTATATTTTAACCAAAAACCCTCAGATAAATTAGAGTTTATAAAGTCTTTACAAAACCAAGGCAAAAAAGTAGTTATGGTTGGTGATGGTTTGAATGATGCAGGTGCTTTAGCACAAAGTAACGTTGGCATCGCTATTTCAGAAAACGTCACTATTTTTTCTCCTGCCTGTGATGCCATTTTAGATGCTACTAAATTTCAAGAGTTATACACTTATATTTTAGCATCAAAAAAAGCTATAAAAATTATAAAATGGAGTTTTGTTTTATCATTACTCTATAATATTATTGGCCTTTATTTTGCTACAACAGGACAATTAAAACCTGTTATCGCGGCAATATTAATGCCTTTGAGTTCTATTAGTATTGTTGCTTTCACGACAATAGCTACTAATATTTTAGGAAGAAAATTGAGATAATTTATAAAACCTGATAAATGTCATTTTATACCCTAAATCACCACCGTAGTTTTACAAAAGAATTCAGGTAGGTATGAGTGTCATTTATATTTTATTAACGATAAGTATTGCAGTCGCAATTTTATTTTTTATTGCATTTATCATTTCAGTAAAAAGTGGTCAATACGATGATTCTTACACACCATCTGTTCGAATTCTTTTCGAAGATGAACTAGTTAAAAAAACTAGTGAAACAAAAAAAAGTAAACCCATCCAACTTAAAAAGTTTAAATAATTAATTATGGAAGTACAGCAGTTTTATTACGACAATAAAGTCGTTAAAAAGTTCCTCTACGCAACTATGTTTTGGGGCATTGTTGGTATGTCGGTAGGTCTATTACTTGCCTTCATGTTTTTATTCCCAAATATAACCGACGGAATTTCGTGGTTAAGTTTTGGTAGACTAAGACCTCTACACACCAATGCCGTAATATTTGCCTTTATTGGTAATGCTATTTTTGCAGGTGTTTATTACTCTACCCAACGTTTGCTTAAAGCACGTATGTATAGTGACTTTTTAAGTGGCTTTAATTTTTGGGGGTGGCAACTAATTATTGTAGCTGCTGCAATTACATTACCACTTGGGTATACAACTTCTAAAGAGTATGCTGAATTAGAATGGCCAATTGATATTGCTATCGCTGTAGTTTGGGTTGCTTTCGGGGTTAACCTAATAGGTACAATGATTAAAAGAAGACAACGTCATTTATATGTTGCTCTTTGGTTTTACCTTGCTACGTTTGTTACAGTTGCAGTACTTCACATATTTAATAGTTTAGAGCTACCCGTAAGCGGGTTAAAAAGTTATTCGGTTTACGCTGGTGTACAAGATGCTTTGGTACAATGGTGGTACGGACATAATGCGGTTGCATTTTTCTTGACTACGCCTTTTTTAGGTTTAATGTATTACTTTATTCCTAAAGCAGCAAACAGACCTGTTTATTCATATAAACTTTCTATTGTTCACTTTTGGTCATTAATATTTATATACATCTGGGCAGGTCCACATCACTTATTATACTCTGCTTTGCCAGATTGGGCTCAAAATTTAGGCGTTGCTTTTTCTATTATGTTATTAGCTCCATCATGGGGTGGCATGATCAATGGTTTACTTACATTACGTGGTGCCTGGGATAAAGTTAGAACAGACCCTACGCTTAAATTTATGGTTGTTGCTATTACAGGTTACGGTATGGCAACTTTTGAAGGCCCATTACTGTCTCTTAAAAATGTAAATGCAATTGCTCATTTTAGTGATTGGATTATTGCTCACGTGCATGTAGGTGCGTTAGCTTGGAATGGCTTTTTGACATTCGGGATGATCTACTGGTTAGTTCCTAAAATGTTTAAAACAAAACTGGCATCCATTGGTTTAGCAAATTTTCACTTTTGGATTGGAACCTTAGGGATTATACTTTACACATTACCAATGTATGTTGCTGGGTTTACACAGGCATTAATGTGGAAGGAATTTAACCCTAACGGTACTTTAGTATATGGTAACTTTTTAGAAACTGTGACCGAAATAATGCCTATGTACTGGATGCGTGCTATTGGTGGTACTATGTATATTATTGGTGCTTGTGTGATGATTTACAATGTTGTACTGACTATAAGAGCTGGTAGTGATGTTGAAGATGAATTAGCTGAAGCACCTGCTCTAGTACGTGTATCAAAAAGAAGAATTAGTGGAGAAACTTTTCACACTTGGTTAGAGCGTAAACCTGTTCAATTAACCATACTAGCTACTGTAGCTATTTTAATAGGTGGTGTTGTTCAAATTATACCAACCATTTTAGTAAAATCGAACATACCAACAATTACAAGCGTAAAACCATACACGCCTTTAGAGTTAGAAGGTAGAGATTTATACATACGTGAAGGTTGTGTTGGCTGTCACTCACAAATGGTTCGTCCTTTTAGAAGTGAAGTAGAACGTTATGGCGAGTATGCTAAAGCAGGTGAATTTGTATACGATCACCCTTTCCTTTGGGGAAGTAAACGTACTGGACCCGATTTATTACGTGTTGGTGGTAAGTACTCAGACAACTGGCACTTAAACCACATGTACGATCCACAGAGTACTTCTTCGGGCTCTATAATGCCTTCTTATTCTTGGCTTGTTCGTGATAAGCTTGACAAATCTGATACGGAGAGTAAAATGGAAGCGATGATCACTTTAGGTGTGCCTTATACTTCTGATGATGTTAAAAATGCGCAAGCAAATATGGATACTCAAGGTACTAAAATTGAGAATAATTTATATGCTGATCCCGATTTTGCAAAAACATACGAAGCTGATAAAAAGTATGCTAAAGAAAATAATTTAGAATTTACTGAAATGCGTGATCGCGAAATTGTTGCAATGATTGCTTATTTGCAGCGCTTAGGTACAGATATTAAAATAAAAGAAACAGGAGAATTAATCCCAGAAAATAAATAACAAGACCATGTTCAAATTTGTAAAAGGGTATATGGAAACTATAGATGGCGTTGCCACTTACCCAATGATATCATTGCTCATCTTCTTTGTGTTTTTTGTAGTTCTTTTTTGGTGGGTATTTACAGCATCTAAAGATTACATAAAAGAAGTTAGTGAGCTTCCAATAGAAAAAGAAAACCAACAAAACTTAGAATTATGAAAAACAAATCGCTTTGGTGGATAAGAATTCCAGTCGTTTTCTTTATCACTTTCGGGTTAATGGAATATGCAATAGATTCCGGCGATAAACCTGCAATTATTGCTTACCCAATAAGTCTGTTGTTTTTATTGCTAGTTCTATTAATTTCAATTGCAATTGAATTGATTTTAGGTGCAATTGAGAACGTGATGTTTCAAACACTTTCTGAAGAGGCTAAAGAGCGTTATTTAGCCTCTAAAGCTAAAAAAAGAGAGTGGACTTGGGCTAAGAAAACATATAACAAAATGCTTGGCTCTAAACCAATGGAGGTAGAAAGTGAAATTGTTTTAGATCACGACTATGATGGCATTAGAGAGCTAGATAACAAATTACCGCCTTGGTGGGTTTATATGTTCTACGCTAGTATTGTTTTTGGTATTATTTACCTTATCCGTTTTCATGTATTTAATGATTATAACCAAGTTTTAGAATATGAACAAGAAGTTGCTATTGCTAAAAAAGAAATAGAAGAATACAAGAAAAATGCAAAAGATCTTGTTGATGAAAACACCGTAGAATTATTAACAGATGCTACCGATATTAAAGCAGGCGAAAAAGTATTTCAATCTAACTGTGTAGCATGCCATATGGCAGATGGTGGTGGTGGTATTGGACCCAATCTTACCGATCAATATTGGATATTGGGTGGAGGTGTCAAAAATGTATTCCATACCATTTCAGAAGGTGGTAGAGATGGTAAAGGTATGATTGCTTGGAAACAAACCTTAAAACCTCTTGAAATTGCACAAGTTGCCAGCTATGTATTAACAACTCTTAATGGTAAAACTCCTGCAAACCCAAAACCTGCAGAAGGTGATTTATGGGTTGACCCAAATACTCCTACAAATGAAATACCCGCACAAGTGGTTGACTCTACTAGTGTGGTAATGAATTAGAGTACAAAAAATAAAAATAATGGCTCAAGACAGCGAACATTTTAGAGATTCTATCGGCACCATCAGTGATGAAGGTAAAAGGGCTTGGGTATACCCTAAAAAACCTAGTGGTAAACTGTACGAATATCGTAAGTATGTAAGCTATGTTTTACTGATTTTTTTATTAGCTTCTCCTTTCATAAAAATAAATGGGAATCAATTTTTAATGTTCAATGTACTTGAACGACGCTTTAATATTTTCGGTTTCCCTTTTTGGCCTCAAGATTTTCATTTGTTTGTAATATCCATGCTTATTGGAGTGGTTTTTATTGCATTATTTACCGTTGCTTTTGGTCGTATTTTCTGCGGATGGATGTGCCCCCAAACTATATTCTTAGAAATGGTTTTTCGTAGAATTGAGTATTGGATTGATGGAGATAGAGGTGCTCAAATTAAATTAGATCGCCAAGAGTGGAATGCTGAAAAAATTAGAAAAAGAGTATTTAAATGGTTTATCTTTTTTGTTATATCTTTTTTAATTGCAAATGTATTTTTAGCGTATCTAATAGGTAGCGATCGTTTAGTTAGATATGTAATTGATGGTCCATTTAATCATTTAAGTACGTTAGTTTCATTACTAATATTTACCGCAGTATTTTATTTTGTATTTGCATGGTTTAGAGAGCAGGTTTGTATCATTGCCTGCCCTTATGGTAGAATGCAAGGTGTTTTATTAGATAACAAATCAATAGTTGTTGCTTACGATCATAAAAGAGGTGAAAGTGAAAATGGTAGAAAAAAATACCGTAAAAATGAAGATCGATCTGCTTTAGGTAATGGTGACTGTATTGATTGTTTTCAATGTGTTAACGTATGCCCTACCGGTATTGATATTAGAAACGGTACACAACTAGAATGTGTTAATTGTACTGCTTGTATTGATGAGTGTGATAGTATCATGGAAAAAGTAAACCTACCTAAAGGTTTAATTAGGTACGCAAGTGAAGATGAAATTGTAAAGAAAGAAAAATTTAAGCTTACACCTCGTTTAAAAGGCTACATAGCCATACTTGTAATACTAACAGGCATGCTTATAGGAATGCTTTTTTTAAGAAACGATTTAGAAGCTAATATTCTAAGATTACCCGGTCAGTTATACGAACATAAAGCTGATAATATTATTAGCAATGTATACACGTATAAGTTAGTTAATAAAACCTCTAAAGATATTGATGATGTTCATTTTGTATTACTATCGCACAAAGGAGAAATTAAACTTGTAAGAAATGAGAATTTTTTAGTTCCTGCACAGCAAATCGCAGAAGGGACTTTATTTATTGAAATAAATAATTCGGCTTTAAGTGGCGATAAAGACAGACTTAAGATAGCTGTATATAGTGGTGAAAAACTCATTGAAACTACTACAACTGCTTTTTTAGCTCCGAGAAGTTACAAGTAGCAATCTATTTAATTTAAAAATACAATTATGAAAATAAATTGGGGAACAGGAATCGTTTTAGCATTTATTGCTTTTATAAGCTTTATTGTATTCTTTGTCGTTAAAATGAATTTAGACGACAGTGCAAATCACGATTTGGTTACTGAAGAATATTATAAGGCAGAACTAGGATATCAAAAAGAAATAGATGCTGAAAACAATGCTAACGACCACAATGTAAATATTATCACAGAAAAAACACCCGAAGGATTACTTTTAAAATTTCCTGAAACTTTAGATTTTAATAAGGTAAAAGGAACGGTGTCCCTGTATAGACCATCTAATAAACACTTGGATTTTGACTTTCCTATAAGTCTATCCAATTCACATTTGCTCGTACCTGACAAACGTTTGTTAGATGGTCGTTGGGACATTAAAGTAGCTTGGGAATATAAAAACGAGGAATTTTTATTTAAAAAAAACATCACTTATTAAATGCTATTATCTGCTATCATATTAGGTTTCATGGGTAGTTTGCACTGCGTAGGCATGTGTGGCCCCATTGCCTTTATGCTTCCTGTAGATAGAGCAAGTAACTCTAAAAAATTCTTTCAAATATTTATTTACCATTTTGGCAGGCTACTTGCTTATGGAATACTAGGGCTAGTATTTGGCTTTCTAGGCAAAGGATTATCTGTATTCGGGATGCAACAAAAATTATCTATTGCAATTGGTATTTTAATGATTGTAGTTGTGCTAATTCCTTATAAAAAGTTCAATGAATTTAATTTTTCAAAACCAATTTATAAAGTAATAGGGAGAATAAAAAGTAGTTTAGGGAAAGAATTACAGAAGAAAACACCTGACACTTTTTTAACTATAGGGTTTTTAAATGGCCTGTTACCTTGCGGCTTAGTTTATATGGCACTTTTTGGAGCAATTGCAATGGAGTCGCCTTCTAAAGGATCGTTATATATGATATTATTCGGAACAGGAACAATACCTTTAATGACTATTGCTATATACTTTAGCAGTATTTTAAAAAATGGAGTTAAACAAAAAATACAAAAATTGATTCCTGTGTTTGTAATTGTAATCGGAGCTCTTTTTATAGTAAGAGGTTTGGGTCTAGGTATACCTTATGTATCGCCAAAACCAGTTACTGAAATAGTATCATCTGATATAGAATGCCACAATTAACTACCTTCATACTTTTAAACTAGCTAATGAATAAAAAAGAAATACAAAATAGAGACGATGTTAGCCTACTAGTTAGAAGCTTTTATGCTAAAGTGAGAAAAGATGCTGTTTTAGGACCCATTTTTAATGGTATTATAACAGATTGGGAAAGTCATTTGGAACTACTAACTGATTTTTGGGAAACACAATTTTTTTTAAAAAAAAGAAAATACCACGGAAACCCAATAGAAGCACATAATGATGTAGATGATAAAATGAACGGTGGTGTTACACCTGAACATTTCGGCTTATGGCTAAATCTTTGGTTCGAGACTATTGACGACCTTTTTATTGGCGATACTGCATTTACAGCAAAAAACAGAGCCCGACAAATGAATACGATGCTTTACATGAAAATGTTTGAGCATAGAAAAAAATAAAAAAATCTTTTTAAAAATTTTAATAGCCTGATTTATATCATATTTTAAAAGTCTTAATTATTTAAACTTTGAACTTGGCAATTTTTAGAATTAGCCCGTAAAATTTATAAATAATTATTCATGGCAAAGACACATTCATTTCACATTCCTGTAATGGGAATAGGCTTTACTATTGACTCTCCTTTAAAAGTTTCACATTTTGGAATAGACTCTGTTATTTCATTAGTAGATGACATTCTATTAGAAAAATTACGAAAAATGTATTGCGATATTTCTGAAATACCGTATTCAGAAATTACCGAAAAAGTTGAAGATTTTAGAGCCAAACGCATCACTTCTTATCTTAATCTTATACAAGATTTAGCACAGAAGAAATTTGATGCTTTAAAAAATGCTACACAAGACTCAAGTAGTGAAATAAAAAAATACTTTTCTATTCTACCAGATTCTTCTCTTTTAAAACAAGAGTTCAATAAAGTAACTAAAGAGCATTTTAATTTTGAAGAAGTTAAAGTTTGGCTTAAAGGTAAATTATCTATGGGCAGTATTGATGTAAACATCATGACTAAAGTTGATAAGGATAATTATGTTAAAAAAGAGCAACTACCTACGGAGTATAATGATGCACATGCGGCCTTAAGAGGCTATGCAAATAGCAACCTTAATTCTTCACTTATTTTATCCGCAGGAATGAATCCTAGATTGTATAGTTACATTGAGCAATTTGATGATTTTTTCCCAGATGAAAATGGGTATATAACAAAGAAAATTGTTCTCAAGGTAAGTGATTATAGATCTGCACTTATACAAGGTAAATTTTTAGCAAAAAAAGGGCTTTGGGTTTCTGAATACCGAATAGAGTCTGGTTTAAATTGTGGTGGCCATGCTTTTGCTACTGATGGTTATTTAATGGGGCCTATTTTAGAGCAATTTAAAAACGAAAAAGATTCTTTAGCTACTTCAATTTATGATATTCTAGTAACTGCATTAGAGAGGAAAGGGAAACCATTACCAGAAAAAATTTTACCAATAAAATTAACCGCACAAGGTGGTGTAGGCACCTCAGAAGAACATGATTTTTTACTAAACCATTACCAGGTAGACTCTGTAGGTTGGGGAACTCCTTTTTTATTAGTACCTGAGGCTACAACGGTAGATAAATCTACTCTAAACAAATTAGTTTCGGCTAAAGAAAAAGACCTTTACTTGAGTAATATTTCTCCGTTAGGGATTCCTTTTCACAGTTTAAAAGGAAATACTAAAGACGAAGAAAAAGCTAAAAATATCGCTAAAAATAGACCTGGAAGCTCTTGCCCTAAAAAATTTGTTTCTTTAAATAAAGATTTTAGAAATTCTGGCTTATGTACTGCTTCTAGAATATATCAACATTTAAAAATTCAGGCATTAGAAAAAGAAAATCTTACAAAAGAAGAGTACTCTAGTAAATATGAAAAAATAGTTGAAAAATCGTGTACCTGTGTTGGGTTAGGAACATCGGCTTTACTTGCATATGGTTTAGACACAAAAACAGAAGGCACAGGTGTTTCAATTTGTCCTGGCCCTAATATGGCCTACTTTTCAAAAATAATGAAGTTAGAAGAGATTACAGATCATATTTATGGGCGTAAGACTGTAATTACAAGAACCGATCGGCCGCATATGTTTATTAAAGAACTAAATATTTACATAACCTATTTAGAAGAAAAGGTAGAAGAAACTAAAAAAATAGCATCAACAAAAGACATTAAATACCTTGTTACTTTTAAAAACAATTTAAAAGAAGGCATATTTTATTACCAAAATCTATTTACCGAAAAAGCATCTTTTATAAGCGAGCTTGAAGCCGCTAAAAAATTATTAAATAACATATCTTCTAAAATTGAAAAATTGCAAGTACCAAAAGTGGTAAATAATGTGTTGGTTTAGTAAAGTACAAAACAACATCTACATAATAAAAAAGGAGTACTTATTGAAGTACTCCTTTTTTTTGTAAATATAGTAAGTGCGTTAAATTTTAAATGTAACTACGGGTATTTTGGAATGGTTAGCAATATCTTCCCCTATGCTCCCCATAAAAAAATGTGACAACCCTTTTCTACCATGTGTTGGCATACCTATTACATCTATATTTTCTGATTCTGCATAATTCAGTACTCCAGACTCTACAGTGTAATCGTTGTAAATCTTAATATCTAAAAACTCAGGACCTACAGCAGTTGAAAATTCAGCTATTTTAACATTAATGTCTTCTGTGCTTAAAAAATTATCCCCAGGAGTATTTACATACAGAATATGTAATTCCGATGAAAATTGATTTGCTATGTATTTGGCACGTTGGTATGCATGTATATTTTCTGGTTTAAGATCACAAGCAAAAACCATAGTTTTAGGTTCAAAATCTTTCATTTCATGTTTTATTACTAAAACTGGTACGTCTGAATTTCTAACCACCTTTTCTGTATTAGAGCCCACAAATATTTCCATGATACCATCAGTACCATGCGACCCCATAACAATAATATCTGCATTATTAGCCTCTGCAACTTCATTAACTTCACTAAAAACTTTATAATGCTTTACTACGGGTTTTATAACAACATCTTTAAAAACCGGCTTATCTATAAATTCTAAAAATCGTTTTTCTGCTATTTTCATAAAAAATACAGTCTGTTCTGGCTGAAAACCTTCAGTAGAAGTTATATATGCATGATTAAGCTCTAACATGTGCAGTGCAAATATTTTAGAGTTGTGTTTTCTAGCTAGTGATGCTGCAACTTTTAAAGCATTTTCTGATTGTATTGAGAAATCTACTGGTACAATTATATTTTTCATTTTTTAGAATTTTTAAAAATTAATAAAACTATATTGTCATTGAAAACAATTTTTTATTTGGTTCTTTTTTATGTAAATACATATCAAAAGCCATAGCTACATTTCTAACAAAAGGCTTACCTTTTTCTGTTATTTTAATTTTATCTTCAGTAATATTTACTAAACCATCACTCTCTAATTCTCTTAATTTCTCTACAATTACAGACGTATTAAAAGTGAGGTCATTTTTACTTAAAATTGTATAGAAACGACACATTAAATTTAAAATATGCTTTCGAATAATAGTATCTTCATCACTTAAAATATGACCTCTATAAATAGGAATTATGTTACTTTCTACCAAATGCTGATATTCTTCAATACTTTTTACATTTTGAGCAAACCCATACCAACTATCACTTATACTCGATGCGCCTAAACCAATCATTAATTGAGTTTTTGATGCTGTATAGCCCATAAAATTTCGATGCAATGTTTTTGTTTCCATTGCTTTAAAAAGACTATCATTTTTCAAGGCAAAATGATCCATTCCAGTTTCATGATACCCAACCTCAGCGAGTAACAATTTACCCTTCTCATATTGATTTCTTTTATCTTCTGCTGATGGTAAATCAGCATCTTTATATCCCCTTTGACCATTACCAGGCATCCAAGGAACATGAGCATAACTATAAAATGCTAAACGATCTGGCATTAACGATTTTGTCTTTAATATCGTTGCTTCAACATCATCAATTGTTTGGTGTGGTAATCCGAAAATTATATCGTGCCCTATTGATGTGTATCCTATTCTACGAGCAGCTTCTGTAACTTTTTTTACATTTTCAAAAGATTGTATTCTATGTATTGCTTTTTGAACTTTCTCATTATAATCTTGAACGCCAAAACTTACTCGCCTAAAACCTAAATCGAACAAAGTTTGTAAATGCTCTTCTGAAGTATTATTAGGGTGCCCTTCAAAACTAAACTCATATTTATCTGCTTTGTTTGCCTTTTTAAAGATCTCATTAATTAGATATTTTAAATTTTCTGCAGAAAAAAAAGTAGGTGTCCCGCCGCCTAAATGCAATTCTTTAATTATAGGTTTTTCGGGTAATAAATTACAATATAAGCTCCACTCTTTAAGTACGGTTTCTATATAAGGCTCCTCTACTTCATGTCGTTTTGTAATACGTTTATGGCAACCACAAAAAGTACACATACTTTCACAAAAAGGTAAATGAATATATAAACTTATACCTTCTGATGAATTACTTTCTTTAAAGCTTTTAATTAAACTGGCTTCCCATTTTTTACCCGAAAAAGTTTCAATATTCCAGAATGGTACTGTTGGGTAACTTGTGTATCGAGGGCCAGGGATGTTATATTTTTGAACTAAGCTGCACATTGTCAATTGTTTTTTACAAACGTACTAGCTATAAACTTTAATAAATATGACAATTATCAGTTTAAACTGGTCACATAAAAAATAGAATCAGTAATATTTAAAATAACCACGAAGTAGTATCTTTGAAAAACATATATCTTTTTAATAAAACAATTAAATTATGGAACGCAATAATCTTTACCCAGTGTTTTTAAAAGTATCTAATTTAAATATACTTATAGTTGGTGGAGGAAATGTTGCGTTAGAAAAACTTACTTTTTTATTGAAATCAAGTCCTGATGCTAATGTAGAAATGGTTTCGCCTATGTTTAGAGAAGAAACGATTGCTTTGGCTGATCAATTTAATATTAAAATGAATGTTGCTAAATATAGCAAAGAGTATTTAACCAATAAACACATGGTTGTTGCTACTACCGACAATGTACCTGTTAACGAGCAAGTTTACCATGATTGTAGAGCTCAAAACATATTGGTTAATGTAGCTGATAACCCACCTTTTTGCGATTTTTATATGGGAGGTATTGTCACTAAGGGTAATGTAAAAGTTGCTATTTCAACTAATGGAAAGTCGCCAACGACAGCAAAAAGATTGCGTCAATTTTTTGAAGACGTAATTCCTGAAAATATTGATGATTTAGTAAAAAACTTAAATGAATTCAGAAAAACTATAAAAGGTGATTTTGAAGAAAAAGTACAAACTTTAAATGAATTCACTAAAGGTTTAGTTAATAAAAAATAGTTTTGTTTTAGTGTTATTATTTAAAAAAAAACGAAATTTCTTCGTCTTTAAATTTTAAATCATTCACATCATTTTCAAGCAAAGGTTTTTCTAAAAAGCCAAAAACATTTTTACAATCTCCTGCCTTTTCTTTATCTGATTGATCTATGGAAGATGTAACAACTATTACCTTTACATTAGATTGTATGGTTGTATTACTCAATTCATCTAAAAACTCCCACCCATTCATTATAGGCATATTAATATCTAATAGCACTAAAAAAACGGTGTCTTCACTATCTTCTTTAATAATATAATCTAGAGCCAAGCGGCCATTAGAAAACATTTCTTGTGCAGGGTAATTACAGCCAGACAATACTGTTTTGTGTAGGTATTGCACTACAGGGTCGTCATCAACTAGTAATATCTTCAATTTCATACTTAATCTTTAATTTACTTCAATGTTAGATGCTTTTTTTGATATATCTTTTATTATAACATCTAATTCTTCTGCTGAGCTTAATAACTTATCTATTATAAAATCTTTATTATTTATAGACTCTTCTTTATTTGATTTGATAACATCTATAAGACCCATCATTCTTGCTAATGGAGCTCTCACTACATGTGATTGTATCCAAGCTATTTCTTTTAAACTTTTATTTTGGTTTATTATTGCCTTTACGTAATTTAATTGTTCGGTAATATCTATTACTAATACGATGCGAACTTTCTTACCTGAATAATGAATTTGATTACTTCTTGCTTCTACTGTAATAATTTCACCATTCTTTTTTTTATGGTTAAAAACCCCAATAAACTTACGACTTACATCATCTTTAGTATTATTAACCGTTTCTAACATTGTATCAAATTCGCTCTCGGGTGTTATACTCTCAAGTGTCATTTTCAAAAATTCGTCGTAAGAATAGCCATACAAATCTAAAGCAGATATATTAACCTCTAAAAATTTTAAAGTTTCTATATCATATATCCACATTGGTTGCGGACTGTAATGAAACAAATCCATATAACGCTTTTCAGACTCTTCTAACTGTGCAATGTATTTAAAACGTTCTATATTATACCTTAAACTTTTATAAAGTGTTAAAGATACTATTTCATCTTTTAATAAATAATCAGAAATACCTAAGTGCAAAGATTTTACACTAAAATGAATATCAGTATACCCCGTTAAAACTACAATTGGTATGTTTTGACACAGTTTAACTATATTATTTATTAAATCTTCACCCTTTTTATCTGGTAATGATAAGTCTAAGAAAACAATATCTAAATCTGAGCTTTTTGTTGTAATTATACTTTCTGCCTCTGAATAATTTGATGCATTTAATAATTTAGGATCAAAAATATGCTCTTTCAAATACTCCTCAAAAATCATTAAATCTCCTGGATTATCTTCTATTATAAGTATGCTATATTTATTGTTATCTTTTATCATATTATGTTTATGGTAATTGAACAATACTAATCCAAAAATTTTCTATTTGAGAAACAGCATCAATAAAATCGTCAGGAGAAACTGGCTTTGTAATGTAACAGTTTACGTAATTAGAATATGCTTTTTTAACATCAATTACTGATGATGATGTTGTCAGCATAATTACAGGTATATGCTTTAAATTATCACTTGTTTTAATTTTATTTAAAACTTCATGACCATTTTTTTTAGGCAAATTAATATCCAATAAAATTAAATCAGGTGGTTGTTCTTTACTATATTTCCCGTTTTGCAATAAAAACTCAATTGCTTCATGCCCATCATTAACTACCTTAATTTCATTAATAAGTTTACAATCACTTAAAGCCTCAGTAGTTAAAAGTACATCACCCTCATTATCTTCTACCATTAAAATTTTAATACTTTTCATAAGAAATTGTTTTAGAGTTCTTTTATCTTTTTTTAATAGTGAAAATAAATTTTGTTCCTAAATCAACTTTACTCTCTACCCATATTTTTCCTTGAAGATTATCTATTATTTTTTTCACTAAAGCTAGTCCTATTCCTGTTCCTTTAAATTCATCTCTGCCATGTAATCTTTGAAAAATTACAAAAATCCTATCAAAATACTCCGAATCAATTCCAATTCCGTTATCTTCTACTGTAAATTTATAATGCATATCCTGCTCTTCACAAAATATATTTATTACTGGCTTTTCTCCTTGTTTTTGATATTTTAGAGCATTCCCTATTAAATTTTGAAACAACTGATCTAAAGGTGTTTTATAATTATTAATTTTGGGCATATCACTAACATTAATTTCTGCATTTTTAGCCTCAATTTCAGGCTTAAAAACAGTTTCTACGTCTTTAATAATATCATTTAAATCAATTATTTCTAATTCTTCATCACTCCTACCTACTCTTGAAAAATCTAACAAGTCTAATATTATCTGACGCATTCTTTTAGCGCCATCTACAGCAAAATGTATATATTTTTTTCCTGTTTCATCAATAATAGGGTCGTACTTTTTTTCTAACAGAATTAAAAAGCTAGAAATCATCCTTAACGGCTCTTGAAGGTCATGAGAAACTACGTAAGCAAACTGCTCTAACTCTTCATTATAACGTTTGAGTTCTAGCGCTTGATTTTCTAAGTTTAAATTCATGTTCTTTAAAGAGTTTTCATATTCTTTAATACTTGTAACATCTTGCATAGCCCCCACCATTCTTATGGCTTTACCATCATCATCTCTAATAATACGAGCTCTATCAACCACATTAGCATATGTCCCATTACTCTTTAAAAATCGGTAATCATTCGCAAAGTAATAGACACTTTTATCTTTTATTACTCTATCGCAAATATTTATAATATCTTCTATATCATCTGGGTGAACGTATTTTGCCCAATTTTTGAAATCACTAAAAGGTTTTTTTAATATATTCCCAAATAATTTAAAATAACCTGGTCCTTGATATAGAACATCATCAATCAAATCCCAATCCCAAATAGCTTCATTGGTCGCGTCTGCTACTTTTTCAAATCTTTCGTTAGATCTTCTTATCTCTTCAAATGCAGCAACTTTATCAGTAACGTCTTGTAATGCGCCAACCATTCTTACAGGGTTACCAGTTTCATCTCTAACCACAAATGCCCTATCTACAACATCAAAATATTTTCCGTTAATGTTTTTAAATCTATATTCAGATTTCCATTTTAGATCTCCATTAGCTAAACATGCTTTAAAACTTTCTACTACTCTTTTATGATCATCTGGGTGTATTTGTGACTCCCAATATTCAAAATCTGCTTTAGCATCATCAATAAATGAATGTCCAAATAATTTAAGATAATTGTCTCCCCAAAAAATTTTTCCATTTACAAAATCTAAATCCCAAATAGCATCAGAAGTAGCTTGTGTTACATAAGTATATCTTTTTATACTGTCCTCTAAAGCAATTTCTATTAGCTTACTTTCTGTAATATCCTGCATGGTTCCTTCATAACTATCAACTTCCCCATTTATATCTTTCTTAAAATTACCAACTTGTCTTACCCATTTAACTTCTCCTTTATGGGTTTTAATTTTATTTTCAGTTTTAAATTCTTGGTTCAATTTAATAGCTATGTCTCTATCCTTAATATTTTGTTTTATGTCTTCTTTTGTAAAAAAAACTAAAATATCATCTGCAAAAAGCTTTTCGCGGCTTTTATCTAAACCATATATATCGTAAACTACATCAGAGCAGGTAAAACTTAACTCTTTCATATCCCAATACCAATACCCCAGCTTAGCAATTTTTTGAGCATTACTAAGTTCTTTGTTTAATTTTTTAAGCTCTAATTTTTTAAGTTTAGACTCTGTAATATTTACAATTGCAGTATCCCAAGTGATACTGCCATCTTTATTTTTTGTAGGCACTCCATGCCCTTTATGCCATTTTAAAGTTCCGTTTACATGATAAATTCTCCATTGTATATTCCACTCTTTTAATGTTCTTGCAGATTCTTCTAAACTATTTTTCACATAGTCTGCATCATCTTCGTGTATTAATTTGAATATAGTATTAAAATCTTTATAGACATCTTCTTTGGTTAACCCTAATAATTTATGTACCCCTCTACTGATATCGATAACTTCTTGAGAGCCATCAAGGTTTAGTTTATGTCGAATTGCCAAACAATCAACATTATTTAAAACTGAATCTAAATGAAGTTCTTTAATTTTCTGTTTATTAATATTTACAAAACTTCCTGATATTAAAATAGGATTACCATCGGCATCCCACTTTGTAACCTCTCCTTTTACAAAAACCCATACCCAAGACCCCTTTTTATGTTTTAATCTAACTTTATGATGATATTTTACAAGTTTTTTATTTATAATATTATTTATAATATCCTTTGATTCTAAAACATCATGCTCATACATTATGTTTGGATATTCTCTAAAATCAAAATCTTTAAAGTAATCCTCTTCGTAACCAAATATTTTGGCGGCCCTTTTATCTAAATTAAATTTAGAATCTACTAAATCAATAAACCAAGTACCTATATTAAGGTCATCTACAATATGTTCGTAAAAGTTTTCTTTATTTTTTTTTGAAGTATTAGACTCAATACTATTTACAATCTGATCTGCTAATATTTGAAGTGATTTTTTTTGATCACTAGTTAATTCTTTTGATTCAAAATCAAAAAGACTTAATACTCCTAAACAATCGCCTTCTGGAGACAAAAGAGGATAGCCAGCATAAAATTTAAATTCTAAGTTTTGTGAACTATACGCTCTCTCTTTTAAGTTTTGAATGATAACAACTTCGTTATTCTCTAAAATTTTATTAAACAAAGAGGTTTGAGTAATTTTTTTAACGTTTGCTACACCATAGCTAATTTCTTCAATTGTTTCACCTGCTTTTACTATCGTTATAGTACTGCTAGAGCAGTTACATAATGTAGCTGCAACTAAAGCAAAGTTTTCACACTCTCTCCGAAGTGTTTCTGAAAATACTTCCTCATAACCCATAGTAACTAAATCAGTCCCAGAAGTTTTCATTTAAATATTTTTTTTGCATTGGTTATAAAACTTCAGCCTAAAGAATTAAAATTACCCTGAATAAAATAATTGAAATCTAATACCACCATTTTTATAGGTTTTATACTACAATATACACATTTCAAGTAAAACATCATTATTATAATTTATAAACTACAATCTTTACTGAAAATTTAAAGCAAACTAAAAATTAACTTAGTGTATAAAGAAATTAAAATTCGAAAGTATGTAAAATACCTACTGTTACTGTTTTCCAAGCATTATCGTCTAAACTAATTGATGTATGAGAAAAATTAAGTTCGGTACTAGCACTCATTAAAAAACCTATTTGGGGTCTATAATAAAAACCACCTTTATTTCCTTCATTTATACCAAAAGCTTGCCCTACATCTACTCCAAATGAAAAAGAATTTGAAGTCCAAACTCGACCAGATATTGCAACAGGTATAAATTGTACACTTGGTAAATTAATAAAAGCATCTTCCGTTCCAAATTTTTCAGGAAAACCATAAATATAACCAACCATAACGCCTAAATCCACCACTTCACCTAGAGCTGCCATATAGCCTAAATCAGCTCCTACAACTACCCCTGTAACATCATTAAAATCATCAAAAGGTAAGCCTCCTTGTATTCCTAATTTTAAGCCCTCTTGAGCATTTGTAGATAATGCTAGCAATAAAAACGATACAATAAAGAGTGTTTTTTTCATGATAAATTCTATTAGTTAATGAAACAAAACTAAAAGCTTACTTAACAACCTGAGCAATTTTTGTTGTAAAAGCATCTAAAAAGGTGGTCTTAAACGACAAAATAAGTATAAACAACTATTCTAATTTTAAATAGGTTAAAAAATTTGTAAATTATAAAAGAGGTTTATTAATAATAAGTTTATCTACAAAAAAGTAAGGTTTAACCTACAAATATAATCTCCTAACAACAAATATTAGCTTGTGCGAATCTCAACACTAACTTTGCTTAAGTTTAATTTTTTAAGGCCTAATAAACTTGTATGCTTAAAGTAAGCCATTTAAGAATAGTGATACCAACAATTTTCCTTTGGGGTTTTTCGTTGTTGAACTTAAGCTCCTTAAAAGCTCAAGTGTCTAAAAAAGATAGTATCTACACTAACATTCAACACTATAAATTAAAGACTAATTACCAAAAAGATACGGTTTATATAAATCTATTATATACGTATGGAAAATCTTATGGTTTTCAGAATTTAGATAGTCTTTTAATTTTAGCAGAAAAAACTATTGATCTTAGTAAAAGAATAGATTACACCAAAGGTATTGCACGAGGGCATATAATTTTAGGTAATTATTACTCTGATACAGGCGATACAAACAAAGCAATAGAAAGTTTTAAAAAAGCATTAAATAGCGCAGAACAAATTAATGATGTACAAATAATAATCATGTCCAAAAGCTCACTAGCAACCGCCTACACAAATAAAGGTGACTATGCTAAGGCTTTAAAAGAGTACTTAACAGGTATTGAAATAGCTAAAGAAAACAATCTAGAAGATTCATTATCCATTCTGTATGTAAATATTACAGTTGTATATAGCATGCAAAATGATTATGAGCAATGCATCTATTTTTTAACTAAAGCCATGAAGCTTAATAAAAAAATAGATAATAAAAGGCTTACTGCTATAACCCTTACTAATCTCGCATCTTCTTATATTGATAGTGATGATTTTGAAAATGCAACTAAAAAAGTAGATGAAGCTATTGTGCTTTTAGAGAAATTACAACTACAAGATTGGCTAACATTTGCATATGAACTAAAAGCGACTATTTACTTAGAACAAGAAAAATTTGAAGAAGCTTTGAATTGGTTTAAAAAAAGTGAAAAACTACACGAAAGTATAAAACAAGAAAGGTATAAAATACCTATGTTCAATGGTATATCAAAAGCATACTTTAACTTAAAAGAATATGAAAAAACTGAATATTATGCCTTAAAGGGATTAGAAATAGGTGATAAATTAGATATTTTAGATCAACGTGATGAAATTTTAGAAACTCTTTATGAGTTAAAAAAAGCCACTAACAACCCCATAGATGCACTTGGTTACTTAGAAAAATTTAAGGCCATATCAGATACTATAAATAAGAAAAATAATGAAAAAGAATTAAGGTTTTTAAAATCTAACCTTGAATTTGATCAAGAAAAAGAACGGTATATACTCGAAAACGAGAAAGTAGTTGCAAAACAAAGGTTATATTTTTATGGTGCACTTTTAATCATTTTAGCTTTCTCTATAATAATATACATATTAAGGCGAAATAATAAAATACAAAGTATTTTATACAGGAAACTAACTGTAAAAACCAAACAGCTTCAAAAGAAAGAAAAACACTTACTAAACTCTAATAATACAAAAACTAAGTTGTTTTCTGTAATTGCTCATGATTTAAAAGGGCCTATAAATTCTTTTAAATCTATGTTTGATATGCTTTCTGCAAAACAAATGAGCTCTAATGAATTTATAGGCTTTGTACCAACAATGGGCGAAAGTATTGACAGCATAGCGTTTACACTAAACAACTTACTATCATGGGGGCAAACACAAATGAACGGAATTGTTACCAAACCAGAAAACACATGCATAACAACACTGGTAAATCAAAACAATGCGCTACTTTCTAAAATGGCTGCTAAAAAATCAATATCTCTTGAAAATAATATTAGTGAAAAAGTTTTAGCATGGTGCGACAAAAACCAGATAAGCATTGTTATTAGAAACCTAACCAGTAATGCTCTGAAATTCACACCAGAAAATGGATCAATATCATTTGGTGCTAATGAAAAAGGTAAATATTGGGAAGTATATGTAAAAGATACAGGCATTGGAATTTCAGATAGTGCGTTGGATAAAATTTTTAACACTGAGGAGAACTTTACAACATATGGTACTAACAATGAAAAAGGAACCGGGTTAGGTCTTGTTTTATGTAAAGAGATGATTGAAAAAAACAATGGTGAAATTTATGTAAAAAGTTCTTCTGATAAAGGAACTTGCTTTTACTTTACTGTACCAAAAGCTGCGGTAAAAAAACTAAAATCTTAATTCTAAAAATAACATAAACTAGTACAAATAAAAAAGCCTTCAACTTTCGTTGAAGGCTTTTGCTGTTGGCGGTCCGGACGGGACTCGAACCCGCGACCCCCTGCGTGACAGGCAGGTATTCTAACCAACTGAACTACCGAACCGTTGCTTTTAGCGGTTGCAAATATACGCCGCTTATTTAATTTCACAAACTATTTTCAATAAAAAATTCACTTTATTTTAAAAAAAATAAAAAAATTATTAATTGAACTTAATTATCAGTCAGTTACAAAATATATTTTTTTAATTTTCCACATCACCTAGAAACAAAACATGTGTTTTTTTGCTATAACTTATAAAATCACTGGCACTTAATTGATCCAGATAAGGTATAAAAAAATGCTTTTTAGAGTCATTTCTCCATAATAGCACCCAAGCCAAACCTTTACCTGCAACCGTTTCATCAAGAACAGAACTCCACCAATTTTTGTCTTCTACTTTATCAAAACCAACCTCTGTTAATGCGTAGGGCTTACTCGAAGCTTTAGCAACTGCTTTCAAAACATCAACATTTGTTTTTAATATACTTTTAAAGTCTACAACCGAACCATGTTGATATAAATCTAAACCCAATATATCTACCAAATTATCTCCAGGGTAGTTTAAAAGATATTCTTTAGCTGTAAAAACCAAGTTAGGAGAATACACATACAACAGGTTGTGCACTTCAAAAGTGCCTGTTAGCATATTTAAAGTCTGCAACCATAACATTTTATAATCCTCAGTACTACAATGCGGGTTTCCCCACCAAAACCAATCACCATTCATTTCATGAAATGGACGAAATGCAATTGGTATTAATGCTCCTTTTTCATCTTTTAAACTCAACAAAAAATTAGCTACATTTTTTATCCAATTTTTATAAACTTCAAAATGGCTTCCACCTTTTAAAATGTGTTTTACAGCATTTGTAGTTTCCCAGCTATCACCATTACTAACCGGGTTATCAGCATGCCAACTTATTGTAATAAATCCGCCATCGCTATTTGCTCTTTTTATTAAATCGCGCATATCCTCAAACGGAACATTGTCTAAATTTTTATCTTTGTTATGTTCAATTTGACCAATATCAAATCCATAAGCTAGAGGGAATTTCCCTGCCACCTTAAAAACATCGCTACTATAGCTTTCCTTATCATACCTCCATCCTACTCCGTAAGCAGTAGAATCTTGATGACCAAAAGCATACCCTCTTTCTGATAGTTTTTCTATTTTTTGTTTCAATGTTAAAACCTGAAGGTGTGCAAGGTTATCTGATAAATAAAAATTACTCATCTTCATTTAAATAAACCGTTGTCTTTCTGTCATATATGTATTTAAAATCCGAGAAAAATCGGCTTTAACATCTATATCTACATATTTAATTTTATACTGTGCACATTTTAATTTCAATTCTTTTTTATATTCACTTACACCCTCTTTATAGGCCTCTTTAATTGTATCTGCATATAAATTAATATGTTCTCCTGTTTCTACATCAATAAATCGCTTTGGGGTATTTTCAAAATCAAAATCCACCTCGCTTTCTTTATCTAGCAAATGAAATAGTACAACTTCATGTTTGTTGTATTTTAAATGACGTAAAGCTTCAAATAGTTTATCATTTTCTGTTTCCGTCTGAAACATATCAGTAAATAAGAAAATTAAACTTCTACGCTTTATTTTCTCTGCAATTAAATGTAAATAAGTGTACGTTTCCGTTTTTGCTATTGCGCTCGGTTTTTCGCTCAATCCATTTAGAGTATTCAACAACATTTGATGATGCCTTTCGCTACCTTTTTCTGAAGAGTAAAAATTATAATGATCAGAATATATACTTAAACCAACTGCATCTCTCTGCCGCTTTAAAATATTCATTAGCGCAGCAATTGCAAGTGTTCCAAAACCAATCTTATTCAAGTTATCAATTCCTAATTGCTTAACTTCAGGGTAATACATCGAAGTAGAACAATCTAATATCATGTGGCACCGAAGGTTTGTTTCTTCTTCGTAACGCTTTGTATATAATTTGTCTGTTTTAGCAAACAACTTCCAATCTATATGCTTTGTACTTTCTCCATTATTATAAATTTTATGCTCGGCAAATTCTGCTGAGAAGCCATGAAAAGGACTTTTATGAATACCACTAATAAAACCTTCGACAACTTGGTTCGCAAGTAATTCTAAATTTTGAAATAAAGAAGATTTGTTTAATTCCGACTGTATATTCATACTACTAAGATAAAGTAATTTAAAATTGATGCAAGAAACTTCTAATTTCTAACATAAATTTAAACATAATATCTCCGTAATATATTAGATTTTCATTTGGTTTTAAACGGCTAGAAAGACAAAAGCAACCTAAAATCGAGCTCTACATTATCAAAAAAAAATGAAAAAACCCTGCAAACAATATGTTTACAGGGTTTTGTTGTACTCGAGGCGGGAATCGAACCCGCACTCCAGAGGAACTGGATTTTGAATCCAGCGCGTCTACCAATTCCGCCACTCGAGCTCTTAAGGAGCGCAAAACTATAAAAATAATTTCTCTTTTAGAGAAAAAATTAAAGATTTATCCTTTATCTCGGCAAATAAATTTCTAAATTTGCACTCCTTAAGAAATTAAGTGTCCAATAAACTAATAAACAACAGATTAACAATGCCTTATCAATTACCTGAGCCAAAAATTTTCGCCTGCACACAAAGTACTGCTTTAGCTGAGAAGATTGCAAAGTCTTATGGAACCAAATTAGGTAAAGTTATTTTCTCAAGATATAGCGATGGAGAGTTCCAACCTTCTTTCGAAGAATCTGTTAGAGGTTTACGTGTTTTTATCATAGGATCAACAAACCCAAGTTCTGAAAATTTAATGGAAATGCTATTAATGTTAGATGCTGCAAAACGTGCATCTGCCAGACATATAACAGCTGTTATGCCATATTTTGGATGGGCGAGACAAGATAGAAAAGACAAACCTAGAGTGCCAATTGCAGCTAAATTAGTTGCTAAAATGCTTGAAGAAGCTGGGGCTACTCGTATTATTACTATGGATTTACATGCTGATCAAATACAAGGGTTTTTCGAAAAGCCTGTTGATCATTTATTTGCTTCCACTTTATTTTTACCATATCTAAAAAAATTAAATTTAGACAACCTTACTATTGCTTCTCCTGACATGGGTGGTTCTAAAAGAGCATATGCCTATTCAAAAGCATTAGAATGTGATGTCGTTATTTGCTACAAGCAGAGAGCTAAAGCGAATATAATATCACACATGGAACTTATTGGTGATGTAAAAGGTAAAAATGTAGTATTAGTAGATGATATGGTTGATACCGCTGGCACATTAGCGAAAGCAGCAGACCTAATGATAGAACGTGGCGCTTTAAGTGTTAGAGCAATTACAACTCACGGTTTATTATCTGGTGATGCATATACTAAAATTGAAAACTCAAAGTTATCTGAGTTAATTATTACAGACTCTATACCATCTAGAAAAGATAGTAATAAAGTAAAAGTGTTGAGTTGCGCTGATTTGTTTGCTGATGTAATGGAAAGAGTACACACAAACACATCTATCAGTTCAAAGTTTTTAATGTAGTATTGACTGAGGTATAACCGAAGTTTAAAAGAAATAGAATAATTAATAGTTAAATATATATAATGAAGTCAATTACAATCTCAGGATCTCAAAGAGAAAGCGTAGGCAAGAAAGCAACAAAAGCCTTACGTAATGCTGGAAAGGTTCCTTGCGTACTGTACGGAGGGGAAAAACCATTACACTTTTCAGCGGATGAAATCGCATTCAAAAACTTAGTGTACACCCCAAACGCTCACACAACTGTGATTGAAATTGAAGGTGGCGAAAAATTTGATGCTGTATTACAAGACATCCAATTTCACCCAGTAACTGATAAAATCTTACACATAGATTTTTACCAGTTATTTGCTGATAAAGAAGTTACAATGAATATTCCTGTTCGTTTAATAGGAAATTCTCCAGGAGTAAAAAACGGTGGTCGTTTATTATTCAGAAAAAGAAAATTATCTATCAAAGCTTTACCGGCTAACTTGCCTGATTTCTTTGATGTTGATATTTCAGCTTTAAAAATCGGTGCTAACATCGCTGTAGGTTCATTAATTAATAATGATTTTACAATTTTACACCCTGACAACACAACTATTGTTCAAGTTAAAACTTCTCGTAACACAGTTGCTGAGGATGAAGAAGAAGCAGAAGGAGAAGAAGGAGAAACACCTGCAGCAGAAGCAGCAGAATAATTTCTTTCAAAATAACAACACGAGCATCCTGTCAATTTTGTCAGGGTGCTTTTGTATTTTTAACAAACAAGCAATCTAAAAATGCTTTCTATTTTAAAATCTATTTTCGGATTTCAAAAAAATCATTTAGAAGAATTAGATACTATGAAAAAATATTTAATTATCGGCTTAGGTAATATTGGACCAGAATATGCACAAACACGTCATAATATTGGTTTTAAAGTACTTGACGCCCTTGCTCGGAAAGAAGATTTATCTTTTAACACCGTAAAACTTGGCGATGTTGCTACTTACAAAAT
Organism: Cellulophaga sp. HaHaR_3_176; assembly: GCF_019021925.1. Lineage (NCBI taxonomy): Bacteria > Pseudomonadati > Bacteroidota > Flavobacteriia > Flavobacteriales > Flavobacteriaceae > Cellulophaga > Cellulophaga sp. HaHaR_3_176. The sequence goes on along the minus strand of NZ_CP058990.1, from coordinate 3,665,911 downwards.
AAAAGGAAGAAGTGTTCTTCTTTTAAAACCATCTACATATATGAATTTGAGTGGAAAAGCACTTAAATATTGGATGGAAAAAGAAAATATTCCGCTTGAAAATATTTTAGTAATCACTGACGATATTAATTTAGATTTTGGAACTATACGTGTAAAAACAAAAGGTAGCAATGGTGGACACAATGGTTTAAAGGACATACAAAATGTATTAAACTCATCAATTTACAACCGTTTTAGATTTGGCGTAGGTGCCGATTTCGGAAAAGGCAAGCAAGTAGATTATGTTTTGGGTAAATGGAATGACGATGAAAAAACAGCACTAGTAGAGCGTTTAGAAAGGTCTACAGAGCTAATTACTGGTTTCGTGTTATCAGGCATCACAAATGCCATGAATGAGTTTAACGGAAGTTAAATTAATTCACCTTAAAACTATAAACTCCAGAATTAGACGTATTACCTTCATTATCTAACGCTACCACGCTCCAATAATAAATAACCCCTGAAGCTACACCTGCCCTGTATTCCTCTATATTTTCAGGAGTTGTTGTTACCAAAGATTGAGGTGGATTTTCTGTAGATAAATAAATTTCATATTCTACAATATCAGAATCAACATCTGCACCAGCCCATTCTAATAAAATGTTATTATTACCATCTTTAAAAACAGTACCGCCTGATTTTGGCGCTATTATCTCGGTAGGAAAAGGAGCATATGTTCTTTGTGAACCTGCATTATAAAATTGCCAAACAGGACTATTTGCGACTTCTTCCACACTACTGTTTTCAGATGTTATACTCCATGAAAATGGAGTCCCTTTTTCAATTGGCAAATCAACAAAAGTTTCATTTGTACTTATAATTTGAGAAATATCCGTTTCTAAATTTTTCACGTTTAGCTTATAACTATCTGTATTATTAGAAGCCTCCCATTCAAAAGTAACTATCCTTGTTGTTTGATTTACATTTTGACCAATTGTACATTCTGAATTCTCTAAAGGAAAAATCAAAGTAGCACTCGAAGGCACCTTAGGCTCGTCTTTTGAGCAACCTAAAATCAAACAAAAAACAGTTATATAAATTATATTTTTCAATCCTTAATCATTTTAAAAGTTTCACTCAACCCTTCGCCATGCAACTTAACAACATATAAACCTGGTGCCAACTCACTAACATCTAACTCTAATATAGATGCATTTACATACTTCACTCTTTTATAAAAAACACCATTTAAACTATAAACATCAACCGTACAATCTACATTATCTAAACCTGTAAATATCTTCGTGCTTTGAGTTACTGGATTAGGATATAGAATAGGTTTAACTGAAACAACTATTGTTTTTTCAAAAACACCTTGACAAGGTAAATCTGTATTTACTTTTAAAGTATTAACCCCATTTTTAAGATCTAATACAACTTCATTATCATTTACCTGACTAAGCACCCCGTTTAAAGTAATTGAGTAACTTTCTGAACCCTCTAAATCAAGAGCTACACTTCTGCCATTTGACACTAAATTAGAACCTACGATAAATTCATCTGGCTGCTTTACTACAACATCAAAACAATATTCTTCATACATATTTACACCATCTGTACCTGTAATACAAATATTATAATTACCTGCCTCTAAAGTGTTTATTTCGTAAAAACTAGTAAAACTGCCCGTTGCATCTACTCCGTTTCCTGTAATTGTGGCCGTATAATTTAATGATGTTGCTGCAACTACACGAATGGCTCCATCATTACTTATTCTGCATGACTCACTATCTATTGCTATTGAAAAATTGGACGGCTCAAAACGATAAATTCCACAACCATTTACATCTACTTCTTGACCACTAGGTGTTCCTAAACACAAATCATCTCCATCATCAAAAACCCCATCGTTATCTGCATCAGGCCTAAGCTCACCTTCTACACATAATTCTAAAGTGAAATTTGTTATTGACCCACCATCACCACTTGCATTATCTTTTACTTCCAAAGTCCAATCTCCTAAAGATGATTCTCCATTAAAACTTGACAAAGAACCCAAAGGTTTTACTAGACCCGATATAGCTGGGTTATTTCCACAAACAAAACTCTCGGCTCCATCATCAAAAGTTGCACTAATATTTCTTGTATCCCCACAAGAATTTGAAACCAAAACAACTCTTGTTCCTTCAGGAGAAATAAGTGAAACCGTTAAATCTGCAAGATATGTGTGTGAAATATTTAAATTTACTTTTACTTCAGAAACAGGGATATCTTCTGCTATTGATAATACAGAACTAACCGTAGATGTACCTGATGACGATATTGTTTTTGGCAAATTATTTGCGGACTCTAAAGTACAAGCCACTGGAGTTGTTGTAAAACTAAAAGGAGCATTAAAGACACCTTCTCCACAGTTGTTTTTAGGCTTAACGCGCCAGTAATAAGTAGTTTCAGGTAATAGACCAACTGATTTATATGAATTAAAAATCACATTTGCAGTTTCTATAATAGTTGTAAAAGCAACATCTGTAGCTACTTCAATATCATATGATGAACTTGCCATCTCCTCTTCCCATTCAAATAAAGGATAAATTGTTTTATTTTCTTCACTATTTAAAGGCGAAGTCATTACTACTTCTGAAAAATTAGCTGTTGAAATTGACACATTAATCTCAACATCTTTACTTATACTTGCCGACGTTGCCCTTACTAATAATGGGTAATCACCTACAGGAACAGCTCCTGTGTTAGAAAATGTAATCACCACGGGCGTATCACCAGAATCAGCAGAAGGCACTGAAAAATCAGCTGTTAAACCAGAAGGCAACCCAGAAATACTAAATGTTGAAAGTTCTGAGAATCCTAAATATGTTTCATATACAAAGGGCACCAATAAATCATCTGGTTGACATAATTCAAAATCTAAACTCGAAAAATTCAAAACTACCTCGCTAGGTGTAATTGTAAAATTTGCACTATTTACTGCAAAAAAAACATTATCACTCGCTTTTACCATAATTCTAGCCTGTGTAGTTGACTGACCTGGTATTAAAACTTTATGAGAACCATTATTTGGAATATTTTCTGCTAATAAAAAAGGAAAAGTAAGCCCACCATCAACAGACAAATACAACGTAACTTCTTCTGCATTTACAGGAGTAGCATTTGTATTTGCAACATCCCAAGTTATTTCTTGCTCTGAGCCTGCTTCATAACTTACTCTTGTATCTTGAGACAACACTTGAAAAGGCCCTGCACTATTACTTACATTTAAACTTACAACACCTGATGATACCTGACCTCCTTCACTACTATTATCTCTAACGGTTAGTGCAAAATTCAAATCTCTTTCAACATTAGAAACCGTTTCCCAAGCTGAATTTATAGTCGGGTTTGTCTGCGTCAAGTTCCCCTGAATAACTCTAGACAATTGAGGAAAATAACGCTCAGAGTTTATTGTTGGTTCTTGAGATCTAAAATTAGCACCGCTAGGGTTATCAGGACCAAATGTGGTATTCGTAACAACGCCATCATCAATTTGCTCCCAAGTATATGTTAACACATCGGCAGCATCAATATCTGTGGCCTCACCTTTCAAGACAAAAGCAGTACCTTTTGGAATAACATAATTTGATGTTTCAGATACAACAGGTGGACTATTTGATATTGGAATATCTACAGCACAACCTGTAGTTTCTAAATACTCACTAATTTGCTTAATACTAAAATAATGAAAGTAATCTTGTGCTGCTGTAGCTACATTATTAGAACCCGAAATACCAGCATAACCCATTATTGTTGAACCACTTCCAGGCTCAACCTGCACTAAAGTTCCTTCAGATTCGAAAGACCAAGTATGATTTGCTCCTAATTGATGCCCTATTTCATGAGCAACAAAATCTATATCATATATATCTCCTTCAGGCACGACCCCCGAAGAAAAGGCGCTACCTTTTTCATCATCTTTACAAACAGAACCAACAAAACCAGCATCGCCTGAATTAGTATTTTTATGAAATAAGTGACCAATATCATAATTATCAGCACCTATTACATTAGTAAATGTTGTCTGAGCTTGTACATTTAAATTAGTTGTAAAAGGGTCTGTTTCAGAATCTGTATAAATAACTAAATCATTATTAGCGACTAACTCAAGCGTAACACCTAAATCAGCCTCAAAAACCATATTTATTCTAGTAATAGTAGCATTTATACCAGCTAAAGCACCTGCCTTTGTTCCTCCGAAATATTGAGTATATTCAGCTGTTGCAGCAACAGCTATCCTATATTTTTTTTGAATCTGATCTTCAACAAGTTTTGCTGTGGACTCTGCTTTACCGCTAAAAACAGTTTCTTTTGTTTCACAAACAAAATTCTTATCTATTTCATCATCAATACCTCTCGAATATAAAGCGTAGTCACCATCTTCCGTTTTCTGCATAAAAACAGGATTAGTCTTTTTCTTATCCACTAGCATACTTTGAATGCCTTCTGGAGAAACACTAAAACGGATTGTTTTATTTTTATCAGTAACAGCAACCCCTTTATAAGATTTAATCTGCGGGTATTTTGCAGCTAATTCATCAGAAAAAACAGAAGCTTCACTTACCTCAAAACCAACAATTTCACCCGACTCATCTGGAAAATAAACAACAGAAGAATTATTTGTTTTAGCTATTTTTTGAAGATTTTCTTTAAAGTTATTTTCTTTTAAAGTGTATGTTTTTGCTTTATTAATTGACAACTTCTTTAATGATTTAGAAGTCTTAGAACTTTGCACACTAGCTTTCTGCCAATAAACATCTTGACTAAACCCATAAAAGGATAGAAAAAATATGGAAATTGCAAAAACTAGACGTAAGTTTGTTATCATTAATTTTTTTATCAAGCCTATAAAAGTACGGCTTTTTATTATTTTATTTTTGTGATAACTATTCAAAATATATCCAAATTCGACAACTCAGAAGCTACCGCTATAACTATCGGTACTTTTGATGGTGTGCACATAGGTCACAAAAAGTTATTAGACAGGCTCATAAATGATGCCAAAATTTTAAATCTAAAAGCTACTGTACTTACTTTTTTTCCTCATCCTAGAATGATTTTACAACAAGATGCGAATATAAAGCTCTTAAATACAATAGATGAGAAATGTGCTATTCTTAAAAAAATTGGATTAGATTACTTAATGATTTATCCTTTTTCTAAAGAGTTCTCTAGACTATCTGCTACTGAATTTGTTGAAGAAATATTAGTAAAAGGGCTGAATAGCAAAAAAGTAATTATTGGCTACGATCATCGTTTTGGAAGAAACAGAAATGCTGATATCAAAGATCTTATATCTTACGGCAAAACTTTTGATTTTCATGTGGATGAGATTCCAGCTCAAGAAATTGATGATGTTTCTGTAAGTTCTACTAAAATTAGAAAGGCTTTAAAAGATGGAGATGTAAAAACAGCCAATTCTTATTTAGGCTATGAATACATGCTTACTGGTGTTGTAAAAAAAGGAAAAGGACTTGGCAGACAATTAAGTTTTCCTACTGCGAATATTTTCATCGAAGAAGAATACAAACTCATACCTAAAAATGGAGTGTATACTGTAAAAAGTACATTACAAAATTCTGTTGTTTATGGAATGATGAATATAGGGTTCAACCCTACTGTTTCTGGTACTGAGAAAAGTATTGAAGTTCATTTTTTTGATTATAATCAAGATTTATATGATCAAAAAATTCAAATAGATATTATTGACCGTATTCGTGATGAACATAAATTTAACTCCGTTGAGGAGTTGAAGTTACAATTGCAAAAAGACAAGAAGACTTCACTTGCAATTATTTCACAATAACACCTATTTAAGAATCTACTCTATTCAAGACTTTTAAACTAAAAATTACCTTAAATTTGTTTCCTTAAAATTAAACCAATGCTACAGCTTAACGTTATTAGAGAAAATAAAGAGACTATAATTGAAGCCCTGAAAAAAAGAAATTTAGATGCTTCTTCACTTATAGAAAACATCTTAAATCTTGATGAAAAACGAAGAGCTACGCAAACTAAACTAGACGAGACTTTAGCTGACTCAAACAAGCTTTCAAAAGAAATCGGCATTCTTTACAAAACAGGCAAAGCACAAGAAGCCAATGTTCTAAAAGAAGAGACAGGCAATTTAAAAGAGGCCTCAAAACAACTTACTGAAGACTTGAGTACTTTTTCTACCGAGCTTCAAAACTTGCTATACCAAATACCTAATGTACCCCATGATTCTGTTCCTGCTGGAAAATCAGAAGAAGATAATGAAGAGATTTTTAAAGAAGGAGAAATTCCTGCACTTATTGATGGCGCTTTGCCACATTGGGAATTAGCTAAAAAATACGATATTATTGATTTTGAATTAGGGGTGAAAATTGCGGGCGCTGGTTTCCCTGTTTACAAAGGTAAAGGAGCTCGTTTACAGCGCGCACTAATCAACTATTTTTTAGATAAAAATACTGAAGCAGGCTATACTGAAACACAGGTACCACATGTTGTTAATGAAGCTTCTGGTTATGGAACTGGCCAGTTACCAGACAAAGAAGGCCAAATGTACCATATGCCAATTGATGATTTATATTTGATACCAACAGCAGAAATACCCGTTACAAACATGTATAGAGATGTGATTGTAAACGAGAAAGATTTTCCTATAACTGCAACAGCTTATACGCCTTGTTTTAGAAGAGAAGCTGGTAGTTACGGAGCACATGTTAGAGGTTTAAATAGACTACACCAATTTGATAAAGTAGAAATTGTTAGAGTAGAACACCCAAACAAATCATACGAAGCTTTAGATGGTATGGTTGAGCATGTGAAAAATATATTACGTGAATTAAAATTACCTTATAGAATTTTACGCCTTTGCGGTGGTGATTTAGGTTTTACATCTGCGTTAACGTTTGATTTTGAAGTTTTTTCTACAGCTCAAGACCGTTGGTTAGAAATAAGCTCAGTTTCTAATTTCGAAACCTACCAAGCTAACCGATTAAAACTTCGCTATAAAGATGAAAACGGAAAAAGCCAATTAGCACACACTCTAAACGGTAGCGCTTTAGCTTTACCTCGCGTATTAGCTGGTATTTTAGAAAATTACCAAACAGAAGATGGCATTACCATACCTGAAGTGCTAATACCTTACTGTGGGTTTGATAAGATAAGTTAAATTGTATTTTTTATAAAAAGCAGATACGTAGTAGTAACATCAATTTTCTACTTTCTGTGTATATTTGATAAAAAAGCAACTTTGAAAGTTTTTCTATCTATTTTCATTTTTCTATGCATGCAGGTTTCTCTTTCTCAAGAGTATAACTTGGCAAAGCAGTATTTAAATGAGGGTGATTTTGATAAAGCTCTTGTTTTTCTTGAAAAGCTAGCTAAAAAAAATCCTTCTAGAATAGATTATGCTGAAGATCTAATAACGTGCTACCAACAATTAGAGCGTTATAATGATGCCGAAAAAATATTGATTTCTAAATTAGAAAGCGACAAAGCTCACCCTATTTTACTGGTTGATTTAGGTTACAATTACACCTTACAAAAAAATACAGAGAAAGCTAATCAATATTATGACGAAGCGATAAAAATCGTATCAGAAAATTCAAACTTTACATATTCTGTAGCTTCTCGATTTCAGAAATACACATTACTAGAATATGCTGAAAAAGCATACATAACTACCATGGCCGCAGAGCCCGAATTAGATTTCAATTTTCCGTTAGCAAAAATATATGGTGAACAGGGAAAAATCGAAGAAATGTATAGTTCTTATTTAGCTTTAATTAGAAATGGAAAATCATCAAAATCTAATGTTTTAAGGGTAATAGACGATTTTATTACTACTGATAGTGAGGCAGAAAACAATGTCAAACTAAAAAAATTACTTTTAAAAAATGTTCAGAAAGACCCTGACATAACTTGGAATGAGCTTTTAAGCTGGCTTTTTGTTCGTCAAAAACAATACAAAAGTGCTTTCACTCAAGAAAAAGCAATTTATAAAAGATCAGAAGAAGCATCTTTAAGTCGAATGGAAGACTTAGGTAAGGTTGCTTTTGAAAATGAAGATTATGAAGTTGCTAAAGAAATTTTTGAATTTATTTTAAAAAACAGCTCTGATAGTATTTTTAAACTCAGTGCTCAATTACAAATTATAAACATTCAATTGCTGAGTGATGACCAAACTATATTAACCGAAATAGAATCTTCATTCGAAGAATTATTAGAGACATATGGTTACAAAAGCAATTCATTACAATTACAAATAGATTATGCTAAATTTTTAACTTTTAGAAATGATGATGCCGAAAAGGCAACTTCTATTTTAAAAAAGAGTTTAGAACTGCCATTAAATAAATACAGCAGTTCTTATGTAAAAATGGCATTAGGTGAAATACTTGTTTATGATCAAAAATTCAATCAAGCATTAATTTATTTTTCTCAAATTCAAGAAAACTTAAAGAATGATGTCTTAGGCCAAAATGCTCGTTTTAAAGTGGCACAAACCAGCTTTTATAAAGGCGATTTTGATTGGGCTTTAACTCAGTTAAAAGTTTTACGAAGCTCTACCTCTCAACTTATTGCAAACGATGCTATGCAATTAAGTTTATTAATATCCGATAATTCTTTAGAAGACTCTACACAGACTGCATTAAAAATTTATGCTAAAGCTGACTTACTTTCATACCAAAACAAAACAAAAGAAGCTATTGTAACTTTAGAAAGTATTTTAAAAGACCATAAAGGAGAAAAAATAGAAGATGAAGCACTTTTAAAACAAGCCGAACTATTTGAAAAACAAAAAAACTATGAAGCTGCTAAATTTAGCTATCAAAAAATAATCGAATTTTATGCTAATGGTATTTTAGCTGATGATGCTTACTTTGGTATTGCAAAGCTATACGAGTATAAACTAAACGATCCTGAAAAAGCAAAAGAGAATTACGAAAAAATAATTTACAACTATCAAGATAGTTACTATTACCCTCAAGCTAGAAAAAATTTCAGACTTTTAAGAGGCGACCCTCTTTAATAAACCTAATTATAGGTCTTTTAAAGTTGATATTTTGAACTTCCCCTTTTTTACGGCTACCTTTGCAGCTATTACCTTAAACCTAATACACTTTTATCAAATGTATATATACAATGTAACTTCAAATATCGACGAATCTATTCATGAAGATTGGCTAAAATGGATGCGTGAAGACCATATTCCTCAAATGTTAGCAACAGGCAAATTTAGCACCGCTAAAATGTGCAAAGTACTTGTTGAAGAAGAAATGGGAGGATTAACATATTCCGTTCAATACACAACAACATCAAAAGAAATTTTAGAACAATATTATAAAGAAGATGCTCCTCGATTACGACAAGAAGGGTTAAAGCTTTTTGCTGATAAAATGTTAGCCTTCAGAACAGAATTAGAGGTTGTAAACGAATATTAATATTCTCTTTTTAGTTGTGATTATCTTAAATAGGATTCAACTAAATTTATATAAAAGTAGGAAATTCACTATTGTGAGGTATTGCTTTTAAAATCAAGTATAACAGCTTGATGCTATGTGATAAAGAAATAAAATTAAGTGATGGCCAAAAAACAATTCAATAGCTATAATAAAAATAAGTCTAAAAAGACTTTTAAAGAGGCTAGTCCTGTAAAGGCTAAAAAATATTTAGGGCAACACTTTTTAAAAGATGAAGATATAGCAAGGCAAATTGCCGAAACCCTAACCTTAAAAGGGTATAAAAATGCAATTGAAATTGGCCCAGGAACAGGTGTTTTAACTAAATACTTACTAACACAAAAATTAGATTTAGTGGCTATGGATTTGGATTCTGAATCTATAATATATTTAAATGATAGTTTTTTATTAGAACACCCACAATTTATTGGTCGAAAAAATAAATTTGATGTACTTGAAGCTGATTTTTTAAAATACGATATCACTACATTATTTGGTGATGAGCAGTTTGCAATAACAGGTAATTTCCCTTACAATATATCTACACAAATAGTTTTTAAGCTTTTAGAAATAAAAGAATTGGTGCCTGAATTTACAGGCATGTTTCAAAAAGAAGTTGCAAAACGTATTTGCGAAAAAGAAGGCAGTAAAACTTATGGTATTCTTTCTGTTTTAGTTCAAGCATTTTATGATGCTGAATACTTATTTACTGTAGACCCCCATGTTTTCAATCCGCCACCAAAAGTAGATTCTGGAGTGTTGCGATTAACAAGAAAAGAAAACATCACTATTGATTGCGATGAAAAAGCGCTTTATAAAGTTGTAAAAGCAGCTTTTAATCAACGAAGAAAAACAATTCGTAACAGTTTAAAAACATTCAACCTTTCTGATAGTCTAAAAGAAGATACTATCTTTGACAAAAGACCTGAACAATTATCAGTAACAGACTTTATTGCGCTGACTAATAAAATTGAGAATGATACCATTTAAACTCACAGATGAGCTAATAGGAAGCATCGAAATACACATCGCTAACAATAACGATGGAGAATTATCTTCGATACTAAACGATATTCACTACGCTGATATCGCTGAAATTATCGATGAGTTAAATGAAGATGAAGCAACCTATTTAATAAAACTTTTAGATAGCGACAAAACATCTGACATACTTACCGAGCTAAATGAAGATGTTCGAGAAAGAATTTTAAGCAAGCTTTCTGCTAAAGAAATTGCCGAAGAGTTAGATGAATTAGATACCGATGATGCTGCTGATATTATTGGTGAATTACCTAAAGATATTGTCAATCAGGTAATTTCAGAAATAGAAGATAAGGAGCATGCTAAAGACATTGTAGATCTTCTTCGTTATGATGAGAATTCTGCCGGTGGTCTTATGGCAAAAGAACTCGTTAAGGTTAATGAAAACTGGAATGTACTTACCTGCGTTAAAGAAATGCGATCTCAAGCAGAAAATGTAACTCGTGTACATTCTATTTACGTTATTGATGATGAAGAAAAATTGAAAGGAAGACTTTCATTAAAAGATTTATTGACAACATCTACAAAATCACCTATTAAAGACATTTATATTTCAAAGGTTGATTCTGTAAATGTTAATGAAAAACCAGAAGAGGTTGCTAAAATAATGTCTAAATATGATTTAGAAGCGATACCTGTTGTTGATGAAATTGGTCGTTTAGTTGGTCGTATTACTATTGATGATATTGTTGATGTTATTAGAGAAGAGGCTGAAAAAGATTACCAAATGGCTGCCGGTATCTCTAAAGATGTAGAGGCTGATGATAGTATTTGGGATTTAACACGTGCTCGTTTACCTTGGCTCACAATTGGTATGATGGGTGGCGTAGGTGCTGCAAGCATTATAAACAGCTTTCAAGGCGCTTTTATCAACTTTCCCATACTACTTTCATTTATACCATTAATGCAGGCTACAGCTGGTAACGTAGGTGTACAATCTTCTGCAATTGTTGTTCAAGGCTTAGCAAATGATTCTATAAAAGGTGCTATTTGGGGCCGATTAGGTAAAGAGTTATTATTAGGTTTAGTAAACGGTATTGCTTTAGCTATTGTTTTTCTTTTTATAAGTCATTTCGCATTTCACACCACATACTTACTTTCTGTAACCGTAGGTATTGCACTAGTTACTGTTGTAATAAATGCCGCAGTAATTGGTACTTTTATTCCTATTTTCCTAAACAAAAGAGGTATTGATCCCGCTATTGCAACAGGTCCATTTATAACCACTAGTAATGATGTTATTGGTATCTTAATTTACTTCACTATTGCAAAAATTATTCTTGGCTTTTAAGCCTCTTAACCTCCTGAATATCATTCATTCAAACAAAAATCATTGAAATTTTAATTTTATTTAATTCAATTGTATTTTCTATTGAAAAAAGTTGTAATCTTTGCGCTGTTTTTAGCACAATGATATGATAGAGAATATTGAAAATATTGAACTTGAATTTTTAACTATTGATGATTATCAAGAGTTAAAATCAGCTATGATTGAGACTTATCCAAATATGGAAAATGCCTATTGGAAAGAGAGCTTAATACAACTATTAATTAATGAATTTCATCAAGGGCAAGTTGTCATTAAAGTAAATGGTAATTTGGCTGGCTGCGCACTAGCTTTACGTGTCGATTATTCTGAATTTGATAGAGCACATACTTATCGTGAAGTTACTGGCGATTTTACTTTTAGCACCCTTAAAAAAGATGGTGATGTTTTATATGGTATCGAGGTTTTTATAAAATCAGAATACAGAGGTCTACGATTAGGTCGCAGACTTTATGATTACAGAAAAGAATTATGTGAAAGAGAGAATTTAAGAGGTATTATCTTTGGAGGTAGAATCCCTAATTTCCACAAATATTCTCATGAGATTTCTCCAAAAGAATATATAGAAAAAGTAAAACGTAAAGAGATACATGACCCTGTATTAAACTTTCAAATTTCTAATGATTTTCACCCTTCAAAAGTAATGAAAGGTTATCTTGAAGGTGATTCTGCATCTAATGAATATGCCGTTTTATTAGAATGGGATAACATTTATTATGAAAAAAATAAACCAAAAGCGGTTACTAAGAAAAAGATAATTCGCTTAGGTCTTATTCAATGGCAAATGCGCCCATATAAGAATTTAGATGATTTAATGCAGCAAGTAGAGTTCTTTGTAGATTCAGTTTCTGGTTACCGATCAGATTTTGCTCTTTTCCCTGAGTTTTTCAACGCCCCATTAATGGCCGAAAACAACCACATGAAAGAGTCTGATGCTATTAGAGAGCTTGCAAAACACACTGCTTCAATTGTAAAAAAATTCTCTGAATTGGCCATATCTTATAACATCAATATTATTTCAGGAAGTATGCCTGAATTTAAAGATGATTTACTTTATAATGTTGGCTATTTATGCAGACGAGATGGTACAACTGAACGTTATGAAAAATTACATGTAACACCAGACGAAGCAAGAGTTTGGGGTATGCAAGGCGGAACAGAGTTAAAAAGTTATGATACCGATTGTGGTAAAATAGGGATATTAATCTGTTACGATTCTGAATTTCCAGAACTTAGTAGACTTTTAGCTGACGATGGAATGGATATTCTATTCGTACCTTTTTTAACAGACACTCAAAATGGCTACTCAAGAGTAAGACATTGTGCACAAGCAAGAGCAATAGAAAACGAATGTTATGTTGCTATAGCTGGTAGTGTAGGTAACTTACCAAAAGTAGCTAATATGGATATTCAATATGCACAATCAATGGTATTTACTCCATGCGATTTTTCTTTTCCTGCAAATGGAATAAAAGCAGAAGCTACACCTAATACTGAGATGATTTTAATAGCTGATGTTGATATTGATTTGCTACGTGAATTAAATCAATTTGGTAGTGTTAAAAACCTACGTGACCGAAGAAAAGATTTATTTGAATTACGAAAAAAGTAATTAAGTAAACAATATTATAGTTACACGTTATAAAGCATCAACTCTAAATCCGGTTGGTGCTTTTTTTTATTATATTTAAGCTTGATTTTAAATCAAACCTCCTTTGATATATGAAAACAGTTAATCTGAAAAACAAACATGCCGAATTTGAAAAAACATGGCATCCTCATCAGATTGGTATTGTAGATAATATGCAAGTACTTTTAGCTAAATTACAAGGGGAATTTGTATGGCACGCACATGAAAATGAAGATGAACTTTTTCAAATTTTAAAAGGTACCCTATACATGCAATTTAGAGACAGAACTGAGATTGTAAAAGAAGGAGAAATCATTATAGTTCCGAAAGGAGTAGAACATTGTCCAATGACTAAAAATAATGAAATTGTAGAAGTCATGTTATTTGAGCAATTGAATACCTCACACACCGGAGAAACAAAACACGAACTAACACAAACTAACTACCCAAAAATTTAAATATATGCGAGTATTGCATTTAGATGTTAATCACCCTTTAATTATAGAGCAGTTTAATGAACTTGGCTATTTTAACGATGAAGATTACACCTCTACCAAACAGGAAATTGAAGCTAAAATACATGAATACGATGGTATTATTATACGCAGCAGATTTTCAATTGATAGTCGTTTTTTAGACAAGGCAACTAATTTAAAATTTATCGGCAGACTTGGCGCTGGTTTAGAAAATATTGACATTGCTCATGCAAAAAGTAAAAACATATTTTTGGCAGCTGCACCAGAAGGTAATAGAAATGCTGTTGGAGAGCATAGTTTAGGCATGCTACTAACTTTATTTAATAAACTTAACTCTGCCGATAAAGAAGTTCGTAGCGGTAAATGGGATAGAGAAGGCAATAGAGGAATAGAACTTGACGGCAGAACTGTAGGTATTATTGGATATGGCAACATGGGTAAAGCTTTTGCTAAAAAATTAAAAGGTTTTGATGTTGATGTTATCTGTTATGATATAAAAGGTGGTGTTGGTGACGAAAATGCAAGGCAAGTGGGTATTATGGAGTTTCAACAAAGATGCGAAGTTGTAAGTCTTCACGTTCCGCAAACTGAAACTACAATAGAGATGATTAATACTGAGTTTATCGAAGGTTTTAAAAATGATTTTTGGTTATTAAATACCGCAAGAGGCAAATGTGTTGTTACACAAGATTTAGTGAATGCATTAAAATCTGGGAAAATACTTGGTGCAGGACTTGATGTTTTAGAATACGAAAAATCATCCTTCGAAAATATGTTTACTGATAATGAATTACCAGATGCTTTCAAATATTTAATCGATGCTGACAACGTTCTTTTAACTCCGCATGTTGCTGGGTGGACTGTTGAAAGTAAAATTAAACTCGCACAAACTGTTGTTGATAAAGTGAAAGAAAATTTCACAAACTAATTCATTGTTTTAATAAGATTTTCACCTTATTAAAACTAAATATTAAAAGCCTTACAGCTCTGTATTTCACTAATAATTAAATAATTATTACATTTAGCCCTTAAACAACAAATATTCAACCAATGTCAGAAGAAAACAAAACAGAACAAGAACATAACGAGTTTGCAGATGGTGCTAAAAAAACCGCAAATGAATTTAACCAAGGATTAAATAGCCTAGGTAATGGTGATGAGAATAAAAAGATATTAGCTGGTATTTTAGCAATAGTATTGGGCTGGTTAGGTGTACATAAGTTTATCTTAGGGTATCAAAAAGAAGGAATTATTATGGCCGTATGTGGCGTTTTAGGTTGGTTTCTTTGTGGTATACCTACATCAATTATTGCTTTAATCGGCTTAATAGAAGGCATTATATATTTAACTAAATCTGACGAAGAATTTTACAATACATACCAAGCAGGAAGAAAACCTTGGTTTTAAAACAAGTACATCTTATAAAAAAAGCCAAATCTTACGATTTGGCTTTTTTTATTTCTATCGTAATTTAACTCAACTCATCATCTTCTGGATCACTTAAATTAAGATCTTGACCGTTTGCCAATTTACGCTCTAACTCTGCCTGAAACTCTTCCATAACCGGCTTCACTGTGCTTTCTGGCAAATCTGCTATCTTAATATACATTAGGCCATCAACAGAATTATTAAAAAGAGGATCAACATTAAATGCAACCACTTTTGCATTCTGTTTAATATATTTTTTTATTAATACAGGCAAACGCAAGTTACCTGGCTCTACCTCATCAATTAATCTATCAAATTTATTTAAATCTGCCTGAGTTTCATCAAAAACAAATTCTTTATCTGCATCTTTTAACTTAACCTTAAATTCTTTTTTAGGGTGTATATATTGAGCTACATAAGGGTCGTAATAATGAGATTTCATAAACTCAATCATTAACGATTTTGAAAAGTTAGAAAATTGATTACTAATACTAACTCCACCTATTAAATATTTATGTTCTGGAAACCTTAATGTAGTATGAACAATACCTTTCCAAAGTAAAAATAATGGCATAGGCTTTTGTTGGTATTCTTTTGTAATATAAGCGCGCCCCATATCAATAGATTCGCTCATCATTTGGTATAACTCAGGTTCAACCCTAAATAAATCTTGTAAATAAAATCCGTTAATACCATATTTTTTGTAAATAGCTGACCCTATTCCCATACGGTAGGCACCTACAATAGCTTTTTCGTTGTCATCCCACAGAAAAAGATGATGATAATAATTATCAAATTCATCTAAATCTATAGACTTGTTAGTACCCTCACCTATTGCTCTAAATGTTACTTCGCGCTGCCTTCCTATTTCTTGTAAAATGCAAGGCATGTCACTTTTAACACCTAAAAAAACCTCGTAGTTTTTACTTTGCAAAAGCCTACAATCTTTTTCGCGAAGTGCTACTATTTCTTTTTCCATTAATTCCGGGCTAATTGCTGATGCAATTACACTCGGAGCTTTTGGAATTTTTAGAGATGTAGGTATTTGTTCTCTAATACGCTCTGTTAATCTTTCTTTTTCATACGCGTTAGATAACATATATGTTTTTCTGCGTAAAAGAATAGTAAAATCTACTAGCGTTTCTTGCTCTTTCTGCGCTTTCACACTAATAGGCTGGCCTATTCGAACTTTAATTGGTCTATTTTTTTGAGTATAAACTTCTGAAGGTATTTTTGCTGTTCTAAAAACACCACTGATTTTTGCTAATCGATAAAAGAATCTACTATTTCTTGCATGAAAATAAATAGGTATAACAGGCACTTCTGCTTTTCTTATCAATTTAAGAGCTGATTCTTCCCATGGCTTATCTACTATTAATTTTTCATCTTTATGAGTAGAAACTTCACCTGCAGGAAATATCCCTAGTGGATGACCATTTTTCAAATGCACTAATGCCGCTTTAAAACCTGCTACACTACTTTTTGCACTTTTATGGCCCTCAAAAGGATTTACAGGAATTATATAAGGAGCAATAGGGACCATTCTTTGAAGTAAAAAATTGGTCATCATTTTAAAATCTTCTCGCTGGGCGGCCATTAATTTTAATAAAATAATACCGTCAATCGCACCTAAAGGATGATTTGATATCGTTACATATGCGCCATCTTTTGGTAATCTTTTAAAATCTTCTTCTGGTATTTCGTAATTTATTTCATAATAAGAAAGAATCGCATCTGCATATTCTTGACCATTAAGATGCTTAATTGTATCGTAAAACTTATTTATACTAGATATTCTGGTTACTTTTAAAAGCACCCAACCAATGAAAGTACCTATAAAACCGTACTTCTCTAAATTAATTGCTTTCGCTACTTCTTTCGCGGTTACTAAACCCATATGACCTTATCAATTTTACTATCTGCTAAGATAAGAATAAGCGATTAAAAAGTGATAAAAAACAAACTTGTTCAATCAAGTACCGATATTTTAGTATTTGATTGAACAAGTTATTTATTACTTAACAATTTTTTATTTTACTACTAATTGAACTGTTTCTTTACCTCTTTGTTCTAAAAGTATTTCTTTCCCTTTCTGCAAACCTGTTATCGCTTCGGTATCAAAATGACGTATTGTATACAACGCAACATTCTCATAATGTGTAACTTTAAATTTCCCCTTTAAATGATCTAAAAGCTCTTCTAACCTTCCAAATTTATTATCTACACATACC
This sequence comes from Cellulophaga sp. HaHaR_3_176, assembly GCF_019021925.1. Classification (NCBI taxonomy): domain Bacteria; kingdom Pseudomonadati; phylum Bacteroidota; class Flavobacteriia; order Flavobacteriales; family Flavobacteriaceae; genus Cellulophaga; species Cellulophaga sp. HaHaR_3_176. Next base: position 3,648,305 of record NZ_CP058990.1, on the reverse strand, counting down.
GAAAAACTAATAGCTGAGTTTTGAATCAGATCTACTTTCATTTTATGATCATGTAATAATTTAAAAAGCTCACTAATACTATCTTCTACAATGAAAGAGAAGTCAAGTGATGAAAGTTTCATTAAAACTTGATTTTTCTTCACGATAAAACAAGGTACTTTAGGTTCTATATTTGCTCCTTTACCTACAGTAGTACCAGCATTTTTAGGTTCGATAAAAGATTTTACGTGTAATGGAATTTCTTTTCTCTGTAAAGGTTGTAATGTTTTTGGATGTATTACAGATGCGCCGTAAAAGGCCAATTCAATAGCCTCTCTATACGATATTTGATTTAACAATTGTGTGTTTTCAAAATATCTTGGGTCTGCATTTAACACTCCAGGCACATCTTTCCAAATAGTTACCGCTGTTGCATTAAGGCAGTATGCTAAAATTGCGGCAGAATAATCTGAACCTTCACGACCAAGGGTTGTTGTAAAATTGTTATCATCACTACCAATAAAGCCTTGTGTGATATTTAATTTAGTTTTATCAATACCTTTTGTAATACTCGCTTGTGTTTTTTCCCAATCTACAGTGGCATCACGGTAATTATCATCTGTTTTTATGAACGTACGAACATCTAACCAAGTATTTGTTATGCCTATTTCATTTAAATAGGCACTTAATATTGTTGTAGAGACAAGCTCACCATATCCAATAACTTGATCATATACAAAGCTATATTTCGGAGATTTGTTCCATGCTAAAAAACCTTGCACCTCATCAAATAATGATTTTATTTGTTTAAAAATTACATGCTTATCATTTTCAAACAAATCCATTAAAATATCGTTATGGTATTTTAAAACATCTTGTATTGCTGATGCTACTTCTGACTTATCTTCAAAGTAACTATTCACAACCGTTTCCATCGCGTTAGTTGTTTTACCCATTGCTGAAACAACTAATAAGGTATTGTCAAAACCAACTTGGTTTAATACGTTTACAACGTTTTTTATCCCATCTGCATCTTTTACAGATGCACCTCCAAATTTAAAAATTCTCATATATTAGAAATATAATTTTTAATACCATTTTCATCTAACTGAACTACATCCCAATCACGCATAACATTTGCACCTTTACTTTCGTAAAAATTAATTGCAGATTCGTTCCAATCTATAACTTCCCAGTTTATTCTTTTAACACCTAATGCATGCCCGTACTTAACAACTTCATTTAACAAAGCTGTCCCCATACCTGTTCCTCTCATGCTTTCTGTAACTATTAAATCTTCTAAATGAATAATAGGACCTTTCCAAGTTGAGTATCTATTATACACCAAAGCCATTCCTTTTATTTCATTATTTACTTCACCGACAAAACAATGAAAAAGCACATTAGCACCAAAACCATCTCTAATTAGGTCTTCTAAAGTGACTTCAACAGCATTATCTTCTTTTTCAAACACAGCAAGTTCATTAATTAATGATAAAACTTGATTCATATCTTTTTTTTGCGCTTCTCGTATTGAAAATTTCATTGCTCTTTTTTTTAGATTTTAATAATTACTGGCTAGCATTATTTGTGTATTCACAATATGAAACCTAACTCAATTTTTATTGTTACAAATATAACATGAAGTTATAAATTTTAAAAACTTAAAATGTACGAAAACGTTATAGTTTCACAAAAAAGACGATATTTGTACTTAAATAAACACAATTAACATGACCAAACAATACAAAACTCTCGGAGAGTTTATTATTGAAAACCAGGATTCTTTCAAATACTCTTCAGGTGAGTTATCTCGGCTATTAAATGGATTAAGATTAGCAGCTAAAGTTGTAAATCATGAAGTTAATAAAGCTGGTTTAGTAGATATTTTAGGAGAAGCAGGAGATCAAAACATTCAAGGTGAAAACCAACAGAAATTAGATGTTCTTGCAAACGAAAAATTCATACAAACACTAAAGAAAAGAGAAATTGTTTGCGGTATAGCTTCTGAAGAAGAAGATGATTTTATCAGTATTAATAGTTTTGATAATCAACATCAAAACAAATATGTAGTTTTAATTGATCCATTAGATGGGTCTTCTAATATTGATGTTAATGTTTCCGTAGGTACCATTTTTTCAATTTACAGACGTGTAACTCCTGTAGGTACACCTGTTACTATTGAAGATTTTCTACAACCAGGTGTTAACCAAATAGCTTCTGGTTATATAATTTACGGTACATCTACTATGTTAGTTTATACTACTGGTGATGGCGTGAATGGTTTTACATTAAACCCTGCTTTAGGTACCTTTTATCTATCGCACCCTAATATGAGTTTCCCAGAAAACGGAAATATATATTCTGTTAACGAAGGTAATTATGTTCATTTCCCTCAAGGCGTAAAAGATTATATTAAATATTGCCAGAAAGAAGAGGATGATAGACCTTATACATCTCGTTATATTGGATCATTAGTATCTGATTTTCACAGAAACATGATTAAAGGGGGTATTTATATGTATCCTAAAAGCAGTGTTGCTTCTGAAGGAAAACTTAGGCTACTTTACGAATGCAACCCAATGGCATTTATAGCCGAACAAGCCAATGGTTTAGCTAGTGATGGTAAAAGACGTATTATGGAAATCAACCCTACTGAGTTACACCAACGTGTACCTTTTTTCTGCGGAAGTAAAAACATGGTTAAAAAGGCAGAAGAGTTTATGAAATAAACTTTTCTAAATAAGATTATAAAAAAAAAGTGAAGCTAAATGCTTCACTTTTTTATTTTACAAATCTTTTAATGCTTTACTAAATAAACGTAATCTTCAAAATCTATTTTTCCACTAAAAATAGCAACAGATCGATCAATAACCTTTTTTGCACTTTCGCTCGAATATCCAAGTCCGATTGCATATTTTCTAATTAAAATCATTTCTTCTTCATCAATTTCATGATCAGCAAAAATAATTCTGAACAAATCAAATAAACGTTCCAAACGCTCTTCTGAAGTTGCAGGAGGATTAATTGGATATTTATTATCAGATTTTATTACCTCACTATATTCCGTATCAGTAATATCTAATTTTCTAGCAAAACGATCTAATAAAGCTTTCTCTTTAAGGTTAACTTCACCATCAATAGCGGCTAAAGAAGCAATTGACGCAAAGTGCGCCAAGTTTCTACGGTGTTCACCACTACTATATAAATCTACAAAAGACATAATTTTTATATTTTAATAGGAGCAAATATAATTTTTTTCGAGTTCTTAATTCCTCTTGGACTAGATTATTTTAGTGTTTTAAAAACTATAATATTATTTATAAGAGATTCATGTCAATCATAAACACAAGAAGTTTGATTGAGTTTTTGAATTTTGTAATTTCACAAGGCTATGAAAAATCCATTACTACAATTTACTGATAAGGGTATTTATTGCAGTGTCGCCAAAGTATATCTAGATCCTTGGAAACCCGTTGATAAAGCTATTATCACACATGGCCATGCAGATCATAGCCGTTATGGACATAAAAGCTACATTACACACCATAGAAATGTACCAATTATAAGCCACAGACTAGGAGAGATAAATGTATCTGGAGTAGAATGGGGACAAACCTTTACTATAAATAATGTGAAATTTAGCCTACACCCTGCAGGACATATTATTGGTTCTTCACAAATACGCGTAGAACATAAAGGAGAGGTATGGGTGTTTACTGGAGATTATAAAACTGAAAACGACGGAATTTCTACACCCTATGAAGTCGTAAAATGTGATTCGTTCATTACAGAATGCACTTTTGGATTACCCGCTTTTAAATGGACACCACAAGACGAAGTGATGGAATCTATTAACAATTGGTGGCTTGAAAACCAAGCGGAAGGAAAAACATCGATACTTTTTGGATATAGCCTAGGTAAAGCGCAACGTCTATTAAAATATTTGAATCCCGATATAGGCAAAATATACACCCACGGCGCCATAGAAAACATGACCGAAGTATTACGGCCACTGGTAGATTTCCCGACAACAACACTAATCACTAAAGAAACCAAAAAACAAGATTTGCTGGGCAACATGGTACTAGCTCCTCCCAGCGCACACGGCAGTACGTGGATAAAAAAAATGGTGCCTTACGTTACAGGATCAGCCAGTGGCTGGATGACCTTTAGAGGGGCAAGACGCAGAAGAGCAATAGACAAAGGGTTTGTACTCAGTGATCATTGTGATTGGACAGGTTTATTAGAAAGTATTAAAGCTACTGGTGCCGAAAAGGTAATTTGTACACATGGCTATTCAGATATCTTTTCAAGATACTTGCGAGAACAAGGGTATGATGCCAGAACCGAAGAAACACAATACGGAGAAGAAGAAACCACAGAAATAGAAGAAAAAATAATTGCTTAGAACAACTTAGCTTGAATTTTACCGCATGAAGAATTTTGCATCACTTATTAAAACCTTAGACAGCACAACCAAAACAAATACAAAGGTTGCTGCTCTAGCCGAGTATTTTGCAAAAGCGAGTGATACAGATAAGGTGTGGACCATCGCTATCTTATCACATAGAAGACCTCCAAGACCGGTAAATACGACCTTGTTAAGACAATGGGCTTCAGAATTATCCAATATTCCTTTATGGCTTTTTGAAGAGAGTTATCATATTGTAGGTGATTTAGCAGAAACTATAGCCTTAGTAATTCCATCTAATCCTTTGCAAACTGACAAATCGCTCACGGAATTTTTAGAAGAAATGATTCTTTTAAAAAAGAAGCCCGAAGAAGAGAAAAAAGAATACCTCTATAACAACTGGAAAGCATTAGATTATTATGAACGTTTTGTATTTACCAAATTAATTACAGGAGGTTTCCGAATTGGTGTAAGTCAAAAATTAATGACCAAGGCCTTATCTAAAGCTACAGAAATAAATGAGGATATATTAGCCTATAAATTGATGGGGAATTGGGACCCTAAAACAATTACTTTTCAAGAACTGATATTAGAGGAAAATGAAAATGACTACCTATCAAAACCATATCCTTTTTATTTAGCTTACGCTATTGAGAATGAAGTACATGATCTAGGTGATGTTCAAGAATGGTCTGCAGAACATAAATGGGACGGTATACGCTCACAAACCATATTTAGAAATGATGAATTATTTGTATGGAGTCGCGGAGAAGAATTAGTAACCGATAAGTATCCTGAACTAGAAAAATTGGTAGGTATAATTCCGAACGGGACCGTCATTGATGCTGAAATTTTACCCTACGCGAATAACATCATCGGTACTTTCAATGATTTACAGACTAGGATTGGAAGAAAAACGGTTTCTAAAGCATTGCTAAAAAAAACGCCCGTAATTCTCAAAGCCTATGATATTTTAGAATGGGAAGGGAATGATATTCGGCATCTTCCTTTTATAGAACGAAGGGAGCTATTAGAAAAATTATATCAAACTATTTCAACTATAGAGGATCTACCCTTTCAAATTTCAGAAACAATACATTGCTCCACTTGGGAAGAGGTTGCGCAAGAAAGAGAACGGGCACGCGAAATGCATAGCGAAGGTTTAATGCTCAAAAGAAAAGATTCTCCCTACTTAGTAGGCAGGAAAAAGGGCGATTGGTGGAAATGGAAAGTAGACCCACTAACAATTGATGCTGTATTAACATATGCCATGCGCGGTCATGGAAGAAGAAGTAATTTATTTACCGATTATACTTTTGCGCTCTGGAATACCAATGAGGAGGGAGAAAAAGAACTGGTCACTTTTGCAAAAGCGTATTCGGGACTTACCGATGCTGAGTTCCGTAAAGTAGATGCTTGGATCAAAAAGAATACTCTTGAACGTTTTGGACCCGTAAGGAGTGTTACCCCACATCATGTATTTGAAATTGCTTTTGAAGGAATCGCCTTATCAAAAAGACACAAAAGCGGCATTGCCACTCGCTTTCCAAGGATTATACGCTGGCGACATGATAAAAAAATAGAAGATGCCAATACTATTGAAGATTTAAAAAACTTAATCCCCAAGTACAAGTAAAGCTGCTATAGAATAATTGCAGTACCCTAACCGTACTATGAATAGAGACGAATTATATACTATTGCAGAGAATTGGTTTCAAGAAAACAATTGGAAACCATTTAAATTCCAAAAAGATACTTGGAAGGCTTTCTTACAGGGTAAAAATGGATTGTTAAACGCTCCTACAGGAAGCGGAAAAACCTATGCCCTATGGTTTCCTATAATTCTAAATTACATAAAATCTAATCCGGCGTATAAAACCAAACATAAAAAAGGTTTAAAAGCTGTTTGGATTACTCCCCTACGCGCTTTATCTGATGAGATTAGGCAATCTGCAGAACGAGTTGCTGCTGATTTAGGTACACAGATGACAGTAGGGATTAGGACTGGAGACACCAGCACAAAAGAGCGGACTGCTCAGAAAAAGCAAATGCCCGACTTATTAATCACGACTCCCGAAAGCTTACAGCTACTCTTGGCTTCTAAAGGCTACGACAAACTGTTTAAAGGGTGTACCGCCATCGTGGTAGATGAATGGCATGAACTGTTAGGGACAAAAAGAGGAGTGCAAATGGAATTGGCCCTTTCTCGCCTAAAAACAGTTTCCAAGGATCTTCGAATATGGGGAATCTCTGCAACGATAGGCAATCTAGACCAGGCAAGAGAAGTGCTATTGGGTACCGATTCTAAGACACTTGAAAATTCAGTTTTAATAAAAGCAAAACTGAATAAGAAAATAACGGTAAAAAGCATCATCCCTAAAAAAATGGAGACCTTTCCGTGGCGCGGACATTTAGGCTTGCATTTATTAGAAGATATTATCCCTATAATTAACAATAGTAAAACCACCTTACTATTTACCAATACCAGGAGTCAGTGCGAAATCTGGTTTCAAAAAATTTTAGAAAAACATCCTGAATTTGCTGGCGAAATTGCCATGCATCATGGAAGTATTAATAAAGAAACTCGACTTTGGGTAGAACAAGCCATCCGCAATGCAAACTTAAAGGCCGTAGTCTGTACCTCTAGTTTGGATTTAGGCGTAGATTTTGCTCCTGTAGAAACGGTGATACAAATAGGAGGCCCTAAAGGCGTAGCCCGTTTTTTACAACGCGCTGGGCGTAGTGGTCACCGACCAGGAAAAGAGAGTGTCATCTATTTTTTACCTACGCACGCAATAGAACTTATTGAAGCTTCTGCTTTACAAGAAGCTGTGAAACATACCGTAGTAGAAGACCGGATTCCGTATTTGAATAGTTATGATGTACTACTGCAATACCTCACCACGCTCGCTATTTCTGATGGCTTTTATCCTGATGAAATTTACCAAGAAGTAATTAAAACCTTTTGCTACCAAGCACTCTCAAAAGAGCAATGGCAATGGCTACTCAACTTTTTAGTCTTAGGAAGCCAAAGCTTGCAGACCTATGATGAATATAAAAAAGTAGACCTTGAAGAAGATGGTAAATTTAAAGTCAACAATAAAGGTATCGCTATGCGACATCGTTTTCAAATAGGAACTATTGTGAGCGATGCAAATTTAACGGTACGCTATCAAAAAGGAGGTTTTATCGGGTCGATAGAAGAGTTCTTCGTTTCCAAATTATCTCCTGGAGATATTTTCACATTTGCTGGAAGAAATCTAGAGTTTATTCGGATAAAAGACATGCAAGTACATGTGCGCAATTCTACTAAAAAAACAAACAAAATACCAAGTTGGATGGGTGGGCGCCTCACTTTTTCTGCTCAAATGTCCGAATTACTACGTGAAGAACTATACAAAGCATCGGCAAACCATTTAACCAAAAAAGAAATAGGCCAAGAGCTAATAGCACTAGAGCCTGTATTTACCCAACAACGTAAAGAAAGTATTGTTCCAAAACCCAATGAATTCTTAATTGAGACCTTTAAAACTCGCGATGGTTACCACCATATTTTTTACCCCTTTGAAGGTAGGTTTGTGCATGAAGCCATGGGAAGCCTTTTAGGCTACCGCATAAGTTTGCTTTCACCGATAACTTTTTCGCTGGCTTTTAATGATTACGGATTTGAATTACTCTCAGATCAAGAGATAGACATACAGCAGGTTTTAGATAATGATTTATTTTCAACAGACTTTATGCTGAGTGACCTACAGAAAAGTTTAAATGCCACAGAGATGGCGCGTAGAAAATTTCGTGACATTGCCGTAATCAGTGGAATGGTATTTACAGGATATCCAAATAAGGGTGTAAAAATGAAGCATTTACAAAGCAGCTCACAATTACTTTTTGATGTTTTTAGAGACTATGAGGCTGATAATTTACTTTTTCAACAGGCTTTTACTGAAACTTTTGAGCATCAATTGGAAGAGGGGCGTTTAAGACTGGCATTAGAACGCATTGTGCAACAAGAGATTGTTTGGAAACCGTGCCAGAAACCAACACCATTTTCGTTCCCTATAATTACAGATAGATTACGAGAAAAATTATCTAGTGAAAAATTAGCAGATCGTATCAAACGCATGACCGCGATTCTTACTAAAAAGTAAAACTACTTGGCTTTTTCTTATTTTTGTATTGAATGACAGAATCCATAGTTTTAAACAATCAGACATTTACCCTACATTGTTCTGGTGCGCTTTTTTGGGAAGAAAAAAGTACACTTGTTGTTAGTGACATTCATTTTGGAAAAATATCGCATTTTAGAAAACACGGTGCTGCCGTTCCGCAAAAGGCCATCCAGAAAAACTTTATGCTTTTAGAGGCTATTGTTGCTCAATTTAACCCTAAAAGTATTTGTTTTTTGGGTGATTTATTTCATTCCTCTATGAATACAGAATGGAATTTGTTTGAAGATTGGGTAATGAAAACAGCAGCCAAATTATACCTAGTTGCGGGGAACCACGATATTATTTCACCATTAAAATATGAAGTTTTAGGTATTGAGGTGATTAGTGAAATTGTAACACAAGGGTTTCTATTTACACATCACCCTGAAGAACGCAAAGGATTATTTAATTTCGCAGGACATATTCACCCCGCTATAAAATTAAAAGGTAGTGGGAGACAGATATTAAAATTAGCCTGTTTTTTTAAATCAAACTACCAAATGATATTGCCTGCGTTTGGCGAATTTACAGGAACATTTTCATTACAACCTACTAAAGAACACGAGGTATTTGTTATCACAAAAGACGAAATATTTAAGATAGATATTGCTTCTTCCGTTATCTAAGTTCATTTTAAATTGGATACCATTAACAATTAAATTTCAAGGCACTTAATTTTATCCTATGGAAAAGAAATTAGCACTAGTAAACTCGGCCTCTGTACTCTTCGTGATTATCGTTAACTATGTATCACAAGCATTAAAATTTAACAATACCACTATAGGCGAAATAAGTAAACAATACGACAATTTGTTTACGCCAGCAGGTTATGCATTTGCCATTTGGGGCCTAATTTTTTTGTCTTTAATAGGATATGCTATTTTTCAAGTGCGAAGAGCTTTTTTTAGTGTTAAGAAAACCGATTTTATCTTACAAACGGGATATTGGTTTGCTATCACTAATTTTCTAAATGGGTTATGGGTCTTTGCCTTCGTGTATGATTATACAGGGCTATCTGTTTTAATTATGTTTGGGATCTTGTTTTCTTTAATAAAGATCATCCTAAATACCAATATGGAACGTTGGGATGCTCCGATAGAAATTATTGCCTTTGTATGGTGGCCTATTTGTTTATATAGCGGATGGATTACGGTAGCGACCATTGCAAATGTTACTGCCTATCTAGCAAAACTTGGCTGGTCTGGTGGGTTTTTATCAGAAGCTAATTGGGCCATACTTATGATAGGTATTGCTACATTGATAAATCTTTTGATGACCTATAAACGAAACATGAGAGAATTTGCACTTGTGGCCGTTTGGGCATTTATCGCTATCTACGTTCGTCAAATTGAAAACCATCCTGAAATCGCATATACAGCGGTAGTGGCCAGTGTTATACTATTCTCATCTACTTTTTACCACGCATATAAAAACAGGGCCACTGGCCCTGCTATTAAATTAAAAGAACGTTTAAAAGAATCTTTATAACATTCTATTCACATCATAACCCCAAGAAGGATACGTAAATACTATAGCCTTCATATCATCAACCGTCATCTCTTTTCGGATGGCTAATGAAAATAGATTGATAGTTTCACCTGCATGCGGGCCTATAATATGGGCACCTACAATTGCTTTTGTACGCTCATTAATTAGAACTTTATAAGCATATATGGGCGCATTGATACGTTTGGCATTAAACCAATCTGTGGCAGACTCATGATTTACGAGTACGTTTTTATATCTTTTCTTAGCTTCTTCTTCACTTAAACCTACACTAGCTAGATTAGGTAAAGTAAATACCACAGAAGGAATTACTGGCGTATCTATTTTTGACTTATTCCCCTTAATAATATTTGCCGAAACAGTATTTGCTTCTGGCCCCGTCATAGAAGTCAACGGCAACCCATAATCGGTAACATCACCACAGGCATAGACATTATCATTTTTAGAATTTTGAAGGTATTCATTTACTTCAATTCCTTTTTCGCTAAAAGAAACCTTTGCCTTCTCTAAATCAAGTTGGTCTATTGCAGGTACACGCCCAGCGGTATTAAAGACAATACTTGCCTTAATATGCTTGGTTGTATCCTCATGCTCATAATACACTTTAAACTTATTTTTTCCTTTTTTCAACTTATTAACTTTCGCATTAAATAAAAATTTAATCCCTATTTTTTCAGAATAAGTAACTAAGGTATCTACTAAATCAGGATCAAAACCTTGCAATGGTCTTTCATGAGAATGAATAACAGTCACCTTTGCTCCTGCCCTTGCCGCCATATGAGCAAATTCCATTCCTATATATCCTCCGCCAATAAATACTAAATGCTCTGGAAGCTTTTTTAAATTAAGAAAGTCCCCACTGGTCTTTAGTAAGGCAGCGCCTTCAATAGGTAATTCAATAGGCTTCAGTCCTATAGCTATAACAAATTTATCGGCTTCAATAATTTCATCGCCTAAAGTGATTGTTGTTTCTGATAGAAAAGAAGCTGCACCAGAAAAAACAGTAATCCCTAACTCTTTTAAGCTATCTTTTGAAGCCTTAGGAATAGGTTTTGTAAATGTCTTTTTAAACTTCTGCATATCCTTCCATGAAAGCTTTGGAATTGTTAAAATTCCATTACCCTTCATATTATTAGCCATTTCTAAAACTTCTGTCGATGCTAAAAGCGCTTTTTTTGGATCACAACCGCGCAATGGACAGGTACCTCCATAATCACGACGTTCCGTAATTGCCACACTCATTCCTGCTTCGGCACATGACTTTGCTACAGCTTGTCCTGCACTACCACCTCCTATTACAAATACATCAAATTTCTTGTTTGCCATCTTCTTATTTTTATAGAACCACCAAGTTCTGCACTTTTTGAGATAAAAAGTGATTCATATTGATTAAAAATGAACGCAATGCATTTAAGATGTATGATTATATTTGCAGAAAAGTTATAAAGTTGAGCCAAAACATTATTCAACAACTATTCTCACAGTCTCCGCAATCGCAGAAACTGCAATCTTCTATTTCTAATTTTGAAAAAAATAACGGCAAAGTTGCATTAAAGGGCCTTATTGGTTCATCACTTTCCTTTGTTTTAACAGATGCTTTTAAAGCTTCAGAAAAGCCATTTCTACTAATCTTTAATGATAAAGAACATGCTGCTTACCACCTGAATGATTTAGAACAATTGATTGGAGAAAAAGATGTGTTGTTTTACCCTGGTAGTTACCGTAGACCTTATCAAATTGAAGAAACTGATAATGCAAACGTATTATTACGAGCTGAGGTTTTAAACAGAATTAACTCACGTAAGAAGCCCGCAGTAATAGTAACCTACCCCGATGCTCTTTTCGAAAAAGTAGTTACCCGAAAGGAACTAGATAAAAACACTCTAAAAATAAAAATTGAAGATTCTTTATCTCTCGATTTTTTAAACGAAGTGCTATTCGAATATAAATTTAAACGGGTAGATTTTGTCACGGAGCCAGGAGAATTTTCTGTTCGTGGTGGTATCGTAGATGTATTCTCTTTTTCTAATGACGAACCTTACCGTTTAGAATTTTTTGGTGATGAAGTAGAAAGTATTAGAACTTTTGATGTAGAAACACAACTATCTCTCGATAAAATAAATAAAATCACCATTATACCTAATGTTGAAAATAAATTTTTAGATGAATCTAGAGAAAGCTTTTTAAAATATATAGCATCTAACACCGTAATTTACAGTAGTGATTTAGAATTACTCTTAGACAGGTTAGATTCCTTTTTTGAAAAAGCTAAAGAAGCTTTTTCAAAACTATCTAGCGAAATTAAACATGCTGAGCCTAAAGCGTTATTTGTAGATGCTGAATTATTTAAGAAAGAATTAAACGATTTCAATTTAATTTATTCTGGCAATTCAGGAACAAAAGATGATCTTGTTAAGCTTGATTTCAATACAAGACCTCAACCTTCCTTTAATAAAAAATTCGACTTATTAATTGAAACATTAAATGAGCAGCATAAAGCTGGTTTTACGAATTATATATTTTGTTCTACAGAACAGCAAGCGCAACGTTTTCATGACATTTTTGATGAGGTTGGCGAAAAAGTACATTACAAAACCATTGTTTTTAATTTACACCAAGGATTTATTGATGTTGATTTAAAATTAACCTGTTTTACAGATCATCAAATATTTGAACGCTATCATAAGTTTCATTTAAAGAATGGTTATTCTAAAAAACAAGCCATTACGCTAAAAGAACTTAACCGTTTAGAAGTTGGTGATTATGTTACCCATATGGACCATGGTGTTGGAAAATTTGGAGGATTACAAAAAATTGATGTTGAAGGTAAAAAACAAGAAGCTATTAAATTGGTATACGGTGAGCGTGATATACTATATGTAAGCATACACTCACTACATAAAATTTCAAAATTCAATGGCAAAGATGGTACGCCACCGAAAATATACAAATTAGGTTCTGGTGCTTGGAAAAAAGTAAAAGACAAAGCAAAATCTAGAGTTAAGAAAATTGCTTTCGATTTAATACAGGTTTACGCAAAAAGGAGACTTCAAAAAGGTTTTCAATATGCGCCTGATGGATATATGCAGCATGAACTTGAAGCTTCTTTTATTTACGAAGATACTCCCGATCAAAGTAAAGCTACTGAAGATATTAAGCGTGACATGGAGAGCGAACGCCCCATGGATCGTTTAATTTGTGGTGATGTAGGTTTCGGAAAAACAGAAGTTGCCATCAGAGCTGCCTTCAAAGCAGTTGCTAACGGAAAACAAGTAGCCGTTTTAGTACCCACAACTATTCTTGCTTTTCAACATAGTAGAACATTTAGAGAGCGTTTAAAAGATATGCCTGTAAATGTTGATTATTTAAACAGATTTAGAACAGCTAAAGAGAAAAAAGATACTTTAGAACGTTTAGAGTCTGGCAACGTTGATATTATTATTGGCACACACCAATTGGTAAATAAAAACGTGAAATTTAAAGACTTAGGTTTATTAATTGTAGATGAAGAACAAAAATTCGGAGTTGCAGTAAAAGACAAATTAAAATCTATTAAAGAAAATGTAGATGTTTTAACATTAACAGCTACACCTATACCAAGAACGCTACAATTTAGTTTGATGGCTGCTCGTGATTTATCTGTTATTAACACCGCACCACCAAACCGATACCCAATACAAAGTGAAGTTATTCGCTTTTCAGAAGAAACAATTAGAGATGCTGTTAATTATGAAATACAGCGTGGTGGTCAAGTATTTTTTATTCATAACCGAGTAGAAAATATTAAAGAAGTAGCGGGTTTAATTCAGCGATTAGTACCAGATGCTAAAATTGGCATTGGTCACGGCCAAATGGAAGGTAAAAAATTAGAAACTCTTATGCTTACCTTTATTAACGGAGAGTTTGATGTTCTTGTCTCTACAACTATTATTGAAAGTGGGTTAGATGTATCAAATGCAAATACCATTTTTATAAATAATGCGAATAACTTTGGTTTGAGTGATTTACACCAAATGCGTGGTAGAGTTGGTCGAAGTAACAAAAAAGCCTTCTGTTACTTTATTACTCCGCCTCATGATGTAATGACATCTGATGCTAGAAAACGTATTGAAGCTTTAGAGCAATTTACTGAGTTAGGTAGCGGTTTCAATATTGCCATGAAAGATTTAGAAATACGTGGCGCGGGTGATATCCTTGGGGGAGAACAGAGCGGCTTTATTAATGATGTTGGGTTTGATGCTTACCAAAAAATATTAGCTGAAGCTGTTGATGAGCTTAAGGAAAATGAATTTAAAGATTTATATGAAGAAATAGAAGGCCATAAACATGAGAAGGTTTTTGTAAAAGAAACTCAAATAGATGCCGACTTCGAAATACTTTTTCCTGATGATTATGTAAACAATATTACAGAGCGATTAAATTTATATACAGAACTTAACCTAATTAAAGATGAAGACGGTTTAAAGAAATTTGAAGCTGATTTAACCGATCGTTTTGGTGAATTACCTATTGAAGTAGAAGATTTGCTAAATTCTGTTCGCATCAAATGGATTGCAAATAGTATTGGACTAGAAAAAATTGTAATGAAGCAGGGCAAAATGATAGGGTATTTTATATCTGATCAACAGTCTGAATTTTATCAAAGCACTAATTTCACGAAGGTTTTACAATTTGTACAATCGCACCCAAAGCTTTGTAAAATTAAAGAAAAACAAACCAGAAATGGCTTAAGATTATTATTGGTTTTTGAAAACATAAGATCTACCGATAGTGCCTATTTAGCAATGCAGCCTTTTGAAAAAGAAACTAAATTAGCTTCAAATTAATTATTGGAGTGATTTTTGTAAAACATAAAACATGAAACATATTCTTTTACTTTTTATCACCTTATTAACTATAAATTTAAGTGCACAACATACTATTTCGGGTACATTTTCGCCTGCAGAAGATTATACCTGGTTAATTGCCTATAGAATAAAACCTGGTTCGCAAGTTTATGTAGCTGATACAAAAATTGACAAAGGTAAATTCACTTTAAACTTACCTGCCGATGCTCTACCTGGATCTTATAGACTAGTTTACGCTGTACCACAAGAAGAATATAATTTTGATGTGTTGTATAATGGAAAAGAAGATATTGTTTTCAACTTTAATTCTGATCAAGGTGCTTCTTTTGTAACATCTACAGAAAACATAATACTTACCGAACACCTTTATAAACTAAGTTTATTAGAGAAAGAAATTATTGGCTTTTATCAAAAAGGAAGTAGCAATTCGTCTGCTTTTTTGAAAATAACAGAGAAGATGAAAAATCTTCAAAAGGAATATGAAATAAAATCGGAAGGGTTATTAGCTCATAGTTTTATTACCTCTAACCAGCCTTACATACCGAATAAAGTAGAGTCTGTTGAAGAATACGTTTTACACAAAAAAGAAAATTATTTTAATACAACAGATTTTAAAGATGCTACTTTAATAAGTTCAAGCTATTTGAGAGATAAAGTTGCAAACTATGTATTTACAGCTTTGCCTTTAGAAACGTTATCGAAAGAAAACACACAAAAAGAAATTATTAAAAACGCTAAAAAAATAGCTTATTATCTGAATGGGACTGATGCAAATTTCAGATATGATGTTTATAAAAATTTATGGGATTACGCTGTAGCTTATAATTATAATTCTGTATCTGACTTTATTTTTGAAAACACATTAAAAGATTTAGCTACTGAAACTAATAATACGGAAGCTAAAAAAGAAATGGAAGCTTATGCCAGACTTCGATTAGGTGTTTTAGCTCCTGAATTAACTTGGAAGAATGGTAGCGATTTAAAAAAACTAAGCACCTTAAAAGATGCTACAAACTATGTTTTAATTTTTTGGAGTAGTACATGCGGCCATTGCTTAAAAGAATTACCTGCATTGCATAAAGAATTAAAAAATAATGCAGCTATAAAAATTATTGCTGTTGGTTTAGAAGATGACACTGTAAACTGGAAATTAGAAACAAAAAAGTTAGAAGGTTTTGAACATGCTATTTCTTTAGGAAAATGGGATAGTGAATATGCTGATTTATATGATATTCACTCAACACCAACATATTATATTCTAGATAAAGACAAAAGAATTATTGCAAAACCAGAAGATGATAAAGCGGTAGTAGAATTTTTAGAAAAAATCTACTAACCGCATCAAATATTAATTATAAACTTTTTAAATCTTTTATTGTTTTAAAAGCAATATCAACATGTTCATCATCTACTAAAATAGTAAACTCGTTGGTTGTTGATATAACTTCATAAAGCACAATACCCTCCCAAGCTAAACGCTGAAATATAAAGTAATAAATACCTGGTACAGATACGTTTTCAGAAGGTAATTTAACTGTAATAGAAGATAAGTTTTCTGCTTTTTGAGTACAGCGTTCTGATTCAAACAATTCTTCAACAGTTTTATCAAGACTGTTACTTACTACTATGTTTAATTCGTTAACCCCTCTCGAAGATGTGTAAAAAACATCTTTATCTTTATTTACTTCTTTAAGTAGTAAACGTTGATTTTCTAGAATTGAATCTGATAATAAAAATGTAAAATCAGTTAATGAAGAACGAACTGTGATTTCACCAATGTTTTTTAAAACTTTTATAATTTTATGAGTTGCTCTAAACTCTAAATCATCAGAAAGTCTTTTTAAAGCCATTACTATTGCTCCATTACGAATGTCTTTACCTAATTCTGATTCAATTTCTGGTTTAACAATTCTTGATAAAGAAGTAAGATTAATAATTCCTTGTGCAAGAGCACTTTGCAAAAATGGTTTCTTTTTAATGTAGTTCTCTACTACAGAAGATATTGTTTTCATGTGTACTTGTTGTGAGATGCAAATATAACAAATTGTTATAAATAAAACAAATCCTTAAAAAAAATAAAAAGCATCTTCAATATGGTCAATTGTATAAGTCCCATTTTCTTTAACAATGGTTATTACATCAAACCTAATTTCTAAATCTATATTTTTTTCAATTACATAATTGTTCGCAGCAAGCACTAATAAATCTCTTTTCTTCTTTGGTATCATATCTTTCAAATCACCTATAAAACCAGAGGCTCTAGCCTTTACTTCTACCACAACTAACTGATTAGAAACCTGCGCTATAACATCAATTTCAGCTTTTAAATATCGATAGTTTCTATGTTTAATTTTGAAACCTTTTTTAATTAAAAAATCAACCGCTAATTGCTCTCCTATTTTTCCAAATTCGTTATGATCAGCCATATATTTTAAATATTACTATTTTAAGTAATGTAATTCGTCGAAAATATTAGTACTTAAACGTCCGAAAAATTGATACCTGCGTAATTTTATTGTAATAAATGAGTTATAGTATATAATATATCTCATTTAATTATAGAAATATATAAAATTATATTCCCCAACAACCAAAAACTTAACGCTTAAAATATTATGGAATATTTTATAAATTGTAATACTTCCCCACTTGCTCCGCTTTCCGCCTCGTTAGATAAACAAAAAGCAGAGCATTTATATAGAAGGTTAGGTTTAAGTGCATCTGTAGAAACTATAAACTCAGCAATAGGAAGATCTGTTAATGTTGTTATAGACGAATTAATAAATGAAGCTTCAAGTAAACCACTAACTCCTGAACCAGCTTGGGCTAATTGGAATAGAGCAAATTACCCTGATGATGGAGATTTGAGTCGTGAAATTTTAAATGCTCAAAGAGAAAATTGGATTCTTGCTTACAGTAATGATGTTCTTACTAATAACCTAAGAGATCGTCTTAGTTTTTTCTGGAGCAATCATTTTGTTACAGAAGTTAGAAATTATGAAGCTCCTTCCTACCTATATCAATACACAAACTGTTTACAGCGCTTTTCAATTGGAAATTTTAAAGATTTTACTAGCGAAATAGGCTTAACAAATGCTATGCTTTATTATTTAGATGGGGTTTTTAATAACGGAAA
Source organism: Cellulophaga sp. HaHaR_3_176 (assembly GCF_019021925.1). Classification (NCBI taxonomy): domain Bacteria; kingdom Pseudomonadati; phylum Bacteroidota; class Flavobacteriia; order Flavobacteriales; family Flavobacteriaceae; genus Cellulophaga; species Cellulophaga sp. HaHaR_3_176. The sequence goes on along the minus strand of NZ_CP058990.1, from coordinate 3,630,215 downwards.
TAATCCAAATGAGAATTATGCTCGTGAAATTTACGAGCTCTTCTGTTTAGGTGAAGGTAATAATTACACTGAAGACGATATTATTGAAACTGCCAGAGCACTAACTGGTTATGTCGAAAGAGGCGATATACAATGGTCTCCTGTAACTTTTGATGTTACTAAACATGACGCTACTACTAAAACTATCTTTAACCAAACAGGAAACTGGGGTTATGATGATGTTATAAACATACTGTTTACTGAAAGACCAAACGAGATAAGCTACTTTATTTGCAAAAAGTTATATGAATTTTTTGTTCACCCAGATTCAACTGATGCGGCAGGAAATGCAGAACAAATTATAAATGGTATGGCTACTACTTTTAGAGCCGAAAACTTTGAAATTGCACCTGTACTTTCTCAACTTTTTAAAAGTCAACATTTTTTTGATGAAGAAGCAATTGGTGTACTTATAAAAAGTCCGTTTGATTTATATTTCAACCTTATTAATGAAACTGGTTTTTCTTATGATGATAGTATTATAGCTAATATTATAAATACATCTGAATTACTTGGTCAAGAAATTTTTAACCAGCCTGGTGTAGAAGGTTGGTATAGAGATCGATATTGGATAAATACAAACTTTATGATTGGCAGATGGTTATCTGCTGAAATGTTTTTAGAGTTATTTTACACAAACAGCCCTGAACAATTTTTTGATTTCGCAGTTTCTGTTACCCCTAATCCATCAACAGAGAATAATCCGGATGTTGTAACCACTGCAATTTTAAATAAATTATTACCAAAAGGTATTGCAGATGATGAATTGCAAAATGCACTAGATGTTTTCAGAGATGATGGTTTAACACAATATTACGCATCACCTGACGGAGATGGCTCTTGGGATCTTTATAGCTATGCGGAATCGTCAAGACAACAAACCTACTTTTTATTACTACACATTATTAGACAACCAGAATTTCAATTAAAATAACCTACCACTATGTGCGATACTCATAACACACCCCATAAAGGAAAAGACCATGAAGGTCACGATTTAGAGCATAAACTATGGAATAGGCGATCTTTTTTACAAGCTATGGGAATAGTTGGTTCTGGGTCAATGATGCTAGGGAGTAATATTGTAAGTGCGTCATCTGCATCGCCACTTTCTAGTGCTATTGCAGATACAGAAACAGACAAAATTTTAATATTAATACGATTAGCAGGTGGTAATGATGGTTTAAGTACCGTAATACCTATCGAACAATATGATACCTATGCTAATGCACGACCAAATATTTATATTCCAGAAAGTAAAGTTTTAAAGCTTACCGATGAGTTTGGTATTCCTTCTTATATGAAATCATTAGAACCTCTTTGGGGTGAAGGTCAGTTTAAAGCGGTTAACGGTGTTGGGTATAAAAACCAAAGTTTATCTCATTTTACGGGATCAGATATTTTTGCAAACACTGACCCTTTAAATACCACAGGTTTTTCAGGAGAAAATACAGGTTGGATGGGTAGACACTTTGAAGAGTCTTATCCTGATTATTTAATGAATCCACCTGAAGCACCTGCTGCTATACAAATTGGACAATACGGAAGCTTAGTTTTTCAAGGTGAAGAAACTAATTATGCCTTTGTAACTAGTAATATAGATCAATTAGAAAGAATTGCTGAAACTGGTGATAATTTTGGTTTAGATGATACTCTTTTCAACGATTGCATGTATGGTGATCAAATAAAGTTTTTAAGAGGTGTTGCTAATACTACTTACGAATATTCAGGAAAAATACATGAAGCTTACGAGCGTGGTGAAAACCAAGTAGAGTATCAAGATAATGGTTTTGCTAAACAAATGGCATTACTTGCTAGATTGATAAAAGGTAATTTAGGTACAAAAGTATATATGATATCTATGGGCGGTTTTGATACACACGGTAATCAACCTCTAACCCATGAAAGATTAATGACACAATTGTCTGCTGCTATTAATAACTTTTATGAAGATATTGCTTTTACGCAACAAGACGATAAAGTTTTAAGTATGACTTTTTCTGAATTTGGAAGAAGAATTTATGAAAACGGATCTAATGGAACCGACCACGGAAAAGCTGCACCAACCTTATTTTTTGGTTCAGGCTTAAATGGTAGTGCCTTTGTAGGTGAACATCCAAAATTAGATGATCCTGATGGAAGAGGTAACTTAGAATATACTGTAGATTTTAGAGAGCTTTATGGTACCGTTTTAGCCGAATGGCTTTGTGTAGATAGAGGTTTAGTTGAAAAACATTTACTAGGCCACCCATATAAAGCAATTAACCTTGGTTTTAATTGTAGTGGTGAAACTTTAGATGATTTAGAATTAAGTGATGGTGAACCTACTCCGCCTACTGTAGATGAGCCAGTTGCTATTGACCCTACGCCAGAATTGTTAAACCAAGTTGTACATAAACCATATTACCCTACTAAAGAAAACCCTTGGATTCATTTAGAGCTTCCTTTTACTTCGCATGTAGATATTCAATTATACAACATAATGGGACAAAATTTAGGTACCGTATTTAATGAAATGATGTTACAAGGTGCTGTAGAGATAAATATTAGAGAACGCATGTCTAAACATTTAGCTGCAGGTAAGTACATTTATAGAATACGTGTACAAGATAAAAAAATGAGTAAATCTGTTATGGTAGCTTAAAAATTCTCATTTAACGACATTAAAACCATTTCACTTGTATTTATTTAGTGAAATGGTTTTTGTATGAATACCTTAAGCTAATTTACTTTTATCTGCATTAGTTTTAAAAGCTAATGCCTTTTTAACTTCATGATTTTTATCCTTATATAAACGCGCTACATCGTCAGTATTTTTTATAGTACTCGATGTCTCTGGCAACTTAAAATTTAATTTTTCTTTCGGGTTTGGTTTTTGATTACTCATAATTTTATTTATTTACAATATTAAAACGTAAGAAATATCTTATAATTGTTGATATAAAGCTAGTTTTTCAAAGTAAAATAGAGCTCTCACTTAAAAATCTTTATTTTTGCAGCTTAATTTAATTATTTCCATGTCCGAGAAACTCAAAAACCCATCTAGATATACTATTACAGCTGCCTTACCATACACCAATGGCCCTATACATATAGGTCATTTAGCAGGTGTTTATGTTCCTGCAGATATTTATAGCAGATATTTACGTTTAACAGGTAAAGATGTTGCTTTTGTTTGTGGTAGCGATGAACATGGTGTTGCTATTTCTATGAAAGCTAAAAAAGAAGGTGTTTCTCCACAAGAGATAATTGATAAATACCATGCAATTATCAAGCAATCTTTTCTAGATTTTGGTATTACATTTGATAATTACTCAAGAACTTCTGCTCCTATTCATCATGAAACTGCATCTGAGTTTTTTAAAACAATGTATGAGCATGGCGATTTTATTGAAGAAACTACAGAACAATTATATGACGCTGAAGCGAATCAATTTCTAGCAGATAGATTTGTTGTCGGTACATGCCCAAAATGTGGCAATGAAGAAGCGTATGGAGACCAGTGTGAAAATTGTGGTTCTACATTAAATGCTACCGATTTAATAAATCCAAAATCTACTATTTCAGGAGCTGTACCTACAGTAAAAGAAACCAAACATTGGTTTTTACCTTTAGACAGACATGAAGAGTTTTTAAAAAAATGGATTTTAGAAGGACATAAAAACGATTGGAAACCTAACGTATACGGCCAATGTAAATCTTGGATTGATGATGGTTTAAAACCACGTGCTGTAACTCGTGATTTAGATTGGGGTATACCTGTACCAGTACCTGGCGGAGAAGGAAAAGTATTATATGTTTGGTTTGATGCGCCTATTGGTTACATTTCATCTACAAAAGAATGGGCTGCTCGCGAAGGAAAAGATTGGGAACCTTATTGGAAAGATGAAAACACTAAAATGGTTCATTTTATTGGTAAAGACAATATTGTTTTTCACTGTATTATCTTCCCTAGTATTTTAAAAGCTCATGGCGGTTATATTCTACCTGATAACGTGCCTGCCAACGAATTTTTAAATTTAGAAGGCAACAAATTGTCTACTTCTAAAAACTGGGCTGTTTGGTTACATGAATATTTAGAAGATTTTCCGAACATGCAAGATGTTTTACGCTATACACTAACGGCAAATGCTCCCGAGACAAAGGATAATGATTTTACTTGGAAAGATTTTCAAGCAAGAAATAATAATGAGTTAGTTGCTATTTTTGGTAACTTTATTAACCGTGTAGTTGTATTAAGCAATAAATACTATAATGGTATTATTCCTGCTCCAGCTGAATTTTCAGATATAGATAAAGATACATTAGCAGAAATTAAAAAATATCCTGAAATTATATCTAGTTCTATAGAACGTTACCGTTTTAGAGAAGCTGGGCAAGAGTTAATGAATTTAGCTCGTTTAGGCAATAAATACTTAGCAGACGAAGAACCTTGGAAGGTTATAAAACAAGACGAAGAAAGAGTAAAAACCATCATGTTTGTCGCATTGCAAATTGCTTCTGCTTTAGCCGTTTTAAGCGAACCATTTTTACCTTTTACAGCTACTAAATTAAAAGGTATCTTAAAAACTGAAGGCTTAAATAGTTGGTCTGATATTTCTGAAAAAGAAATTTTAATTGCTGCTAATCATCAAATTGGTGCAGCTGAATTATTATTTTCTAAAGTGGAAGACGAAGCTATACAAGCACAATTAGATAAACTTGAAGCTACTAAAAAGGCTAACGAAAACGCAAATAAAGAAGTGACTGCACAAAAAGAAACAATAACGTTTGATGATTTTTCAAAATTAGATATTAGAGTAGGTACCATTATCGAAGCTGAAAAAATGCCAAAAGCTAAAAAACTTTTAGTATTAAAAGTAGATACAGGTATTGATGTTAGAACTATCGTTTCTGGAATTGCAGAAAGTTTTAAGCCAGAAGAAATTATTGGAAAAAAAGTTACTGTTTTAGTAAACCTTGCACCAAGAGCATTACGTGGTGTTGATAGTGAAGGTATGATTTTAATGACTGAAGATGCCAATGGAAAATTAGTTTTTGTAAATCCAGATACTGATGGCGTTAATAATGGAGAGACAATCAATTAATTCGTAACTTTAATTAAAAATAAAATTATGTTATCAAAAAATATAGAAAAAGCACTTAACGATCAGATAAAAATAGAAGCAGAATCTTCTCAAATTTATTTGGCAATGGCATGCTGGGCTGAAGTTAAAGGTTTAGAAGGTGTTGCAGGTTTCATGTACGATCAATCTCAAGAAGAGCGTGATCATATGCTTAAGCTTGTAAAATTCATAAATGAACGTGGTGGTCACGCTCAAATTTCTGAATTATCAGCTCCTAATGTTACTTTTTCATCTTTTAAAGAAATGTTTGAAAAATTATTTGAACATGAAGTTTTTGTTTCTGGTAGTATTAACGAATTAGTACACATTAGTCTTCAAGAGAAAGATTATGCTACTCACAACTTTTTACAGTGGTACGTGGCTGAACAAATAGAAGAAGAAGCTATGGCTAGAACAATTTTAGACAAAATAAACCTGATTGGTGATGATAAAGGTGGACTTTACTTATTTGATAGAGACATACAACAACTTACAATTACCTCAGCTTCAATAGATACAGCTCAATAATTTAACAATTAATCTTATTTAGATTAAGTAAAAATAACTATGTTTGCTTCATATTATTTTTATATAATTTGTTTTGGGCAAAAAAAAGCAAAAAAAGAAAGAGAAAAAAGCATTAAAAAAGCTATCTAAAACACCTATTAAAATAGGTGATAAGGTAAAAACAAAATGCTGTAGCAAATACAAAAAATCAGAAAGTAAGCGTTGTAAAAAATGTCCTTGTTTTGATTTGATGAAAAAAGTTGCTTAACTATTTCGATAAAATTGATTTTAAAACCTATGCAGTATTTATATTGCATAGGTTTTAAAATTTATAGCAGTTATGCAACTTATCCCCTATATCATAAAATACACTCAAATTTCTGAAAAGAGTATTCAAAACACGGTTGAACTCTTAAATGAAGATTGTACTATTCCCTTTATATCACGTTACCGAAAAGAAAAAACAGGTAACCTTGATGAGGTTCAAATTGGCGATATTGTAAAGTTTAAAGAACAATTTGAAGTATTAGAAAAAAGAAAACTAACCATTATAAAATCTGTTGATGAACAGGGTTCATTAACTCCAGAGCTTCAAAAAAAGTTTGAACAGGCTGAAGATTTAATTGCTTTAGAGGATTTATACTTGCCATTTAAGAAAAAGCGTAAAACCAAAGCTGAAACGGCTATTAAAAATGGGTTAGAGCCTTTAGCTAAAATAATAATGTCACAAAACACAGAAGAGATTGACCATATCGCTTCTCAATATTTAAACGAAAGTATTCTTAATGAAGATGATGCCCTTGAAGGTGCTCGACATATAATTGCTGAGTGGATAAATGAACGTACCGATGTTCGAAATCAAATTAGAAACCAGCTAAACCGTTTCGCTCAAATCACAACAAAAGTAATAGGAACTAAGAAAAACGATGAAAAGGCTCAAAAATTTCGTGATTATTTCGATTGGTCTGAATCATTAAGCCGCTGTCCTTCTCACCGCTTTTTAGCAATTTTACGTGCTGAAAATGAAAAATTCATTCGTGTTAAAGTTGAAATTGATAATGAGAAAGCAATTGATAGAATTACTGATCGAATTATAAAATCGAAAAATACATGTGCAAAACATATTGAGCTTGCCATACAAGATGCCTTTAAACGCTTATTATTCCCCTCACTATCTAACGAAACTTTAAAAGCTGCAAAAGAAAAAGCAGATGAAGATGCGATACAAGTTTTCTCAAAAAATCTAAAACAACTCCTATTAGGCGCACCTTTAGGTGAAAAAAGAATTCTCGCTATAGATCCTGGCTTTAAATCGGGCTGTAAAGTGGTTTGCCTTAGTGAACAAGGTGACTTACTGCATAATGAAAATATTTACCCACACGCGCCACAAAACGACAGCACAGGCGCTATAAAAAAGATTAGCTCATTAATAGATGCTTACAAAATAGAAGCAATTGCGATTGGTAATGGTACTGCTTCAAGAGAAACAGAAGATTTAGTAAAACGCATATTTTTTAAAAACCCAATAGAAGTTTTTGTGGTAAGTGAAGCAGGAGCATCTATCTATTCCGCATCAAAAATTGCCCGTGATGAGTTTCCGAATTACGATGTTACGGTTCGTGGTTCTGTTTCTATCGGAAGAAGGTTAGCTGATCCGTTAGCCGAACTCGTGAAAATAGATCCAAAATCTATCGGTGTTGGTCAATACCAGCATGATGTGGACCAATCTAAATTAAAAACATCATTAGATACTGTTGTTGAAAGTTGCGTAAACTCTGTTGGTGTAAATATCAACACGGCAAGTGTTCCATTATTAAGTTATGTATCTGGTATTGGTCCAAAACTTGCTGAAAACATTGTAAGCTACCGTAATGAAAATGGTAGTTTTTCAAGCAGGAGCGAAATTAAAAAAGTACCACGCTTAGGCGGTAAAGCTTTTGAACAAGGTGCGGCATTTTTAAGAATTAAAGATGCTAAAAACCCTTTAGATGATTCTGCCGTTCACCCTGAACGTTATTCGCTCATAAAAAAAATGGCTGAAGATAAAGGTTCATCTATATCAGAATTAATTGGTAATAAAACAGAATTACAAAGTATCAACTTAAATAAATATTGCACAGATGAGATTGGGCTACCAACACTAAAAGATATCTTAAAAGAACTTGAAAAACCAGGTTTAGATACTAGAGAAAAAGCTAAAGTTTTCACCTTTGACCAAAATATAAAATCCATTTCAGATTTACACGAAGGGCAATTATTACCTGGTATCGTAAATAACATTACCAACTTTGGTTGTTTTGTCGATATTGGTATTAAAGAAAGTGGGCTTATTCATGTATCTAACCTATCAGACTCTTTTGTAAAAGATGTAAATGAACATGTTACGTTGCAACAACAAATAATTGTAAAAGTTTTAGATGTTGATGTACCTAGAAAACGAATTCAATTAGCCCTGCATAAATAAAACAAAATGCTTAAAATTGCTTGCCACCCTATATACAAACATCACTTGCCAGACGGACACCGCTTCCCCATGGCAAAATATGATTTGCTGCCGCAGCAATTGATATATGAAGGCACATGCATTAAAGAGAATTTCTTTGAACCAGAAATTCCGAATGACAAATATATTTTAGCAGTGCATGATGCAGAATATTATTATGATTTATTGAATATTAAAATAGAGCCTAAAGCAGCACGTAAAATAGGTTTTCCTCTTTCTGAAGATTTAATTGAGCGAGAACGAATTATTACTGATGGTACCATGAAAGCATGTGAATATGCAATAGAGAATGGTATTGCTATGAATTTAGCGGGTGGCACGCACCATGCATATTCTGATCATGGCGAGGCTTTTTGCATGTTAAACGATCAAGCCATTGGCGCAAGATACTTACAAGCAAAAAAATTAGCTGCTAAAATATTGATTATAGACTTAGATGTGCATCAAGGAAATGGTACAGCCGAAATTTTTAAAAATGACACTTCTGTTTTTACTTTTTCTATGCATGGTAAGAGTAACTATCCTTTTAAAAAAGAAATATCCGATTTAGATATTGCATTCGAAAGAGGTACCAAGGGTGAAGAATATTTAGTAACCTTAAAAAAAGCTTTACCAGAGCTCATTAAAAAAGTGCAACCTGATTTTATTTTTTACTTATCTGGTGTTGATGTTTTAGAAAGTGATAAGTTAGGTACTTTGGCTTTAAGTTTAGATGCCTGCAAAAATCGTGATGAATTTGTACTCCAAACCTGTTTTGATCATAAAATACCCGTTCAATGTAGTATGGGTGGTGGTTATTCACCAGATATCAAAACAATAATTGAGGCGCATGCTAATACTTTTAGATTAGCCCAAAAAATTTATTTCTAATTCAATTTTTTTCCAACCTAAACGCAAAAAACATAGATTAATGACTTCTATTATACGATTAGTAACCTTTTTGTAAAGGTTACTAATCGTATAATAGAATGGAATAATTAGCCCCACATCATTATTTACACCATACGTAGTCTTTTTCGTACATTTTACAACATTTTATTTAATTAGAGAAGCTATTTAATTTTCTTTGATCTTTATTCAAAGAAAGGCTATGGCACCGAATAAAACATATTTATTCATTTTTTTTATTTTATCTATCACCTTTTGTTCGTACGCGCAAGTGAAGATAGGAGATGATGTTAGTACAATTAACAATTCCTCTCTTTTAGAATTGGAAAGCACTTCTAAAGTTCTCGTTGTAACTAGAGTTTCTAATTCTCAAATGCTACAAATTTCACCACTAAACGGAGCATTAGTTTATAACACAGATTCGAAATGTATTTATGTATTTAACGGGAATGAATGGATGAATCTTTGCGATAATATATCTAACCCTATTTCTATTACAGATAATGAAGATGGTTCATTCACCATTGATGCTCCAGATGGATCCTCATTTACATCAGGTGATTTAACAGGGCCGCAAGGAGAACAAGGCCCTGCAGGTGATAACGCTACTATAGAACAAGAACAAATAGTAATAGTAGCGAGTAATGGACAAATACAATTTAATACACCACTACCCATAGCAGACAGTAGAAAAATTGAAATTTACAGAAACGGAGTAAGGATTGATTTTACAACCGTAAATGAAAATACTATTCAATTAGAAAGCGAAGTCATATGCTACCAGAATGACAAAATACGAATCGTACAAATTTTATAATAAATAATCATGAATACATTACTTAACACTTTAAACTCTGATAAAATGCAAACAAAAAAACCTTTTAAAAACTTGAAAATCTTCGCCTCTGGCCTTCTTATGTTAACAGGTCTGGCTGCTAGTGCACAGCAAACTACTGGTGATGTCACTAAACAAACTGATGTCGATCCTGGAACTACAACTACCGCAGGTGCAGTACGTGTTATTGACAACAAAGGAACCATTAAGTATCTTCAAACTCAAAATGGTATTACTATGTTATCAAATACTACCGACAATGTAACTACTACAACATGGCAGTTAGGTGGTGTTTTAACTAATGATACGTATATTGATGTTGATGGAAATTTATTTACTCTTAATGGACTAGAGTTAATTGACTCAGCTACAGAATTAGCTTCTACCGATGCTACAACTGAATCTGATGCAGGAACAGGAACTGGGTACACTATACTTGTAAGAGATGAAGCAACCGGTGCTACTAAAAAATTATTAGCAACTGAACTTATTCAAAGTGGACAAGAAGCTTTTACAGCTATTGCTGACCAAACTGCATATGCACTTACAGGCACACCTGTTTTACCTTCATTTAGTCAAGTATGGGTGTATAGAAATGGAGCTAAACTTATCGCTAATGTTGATTATACTGTAACAGCTTCGACAGTTACTTTAGTTGAAAACGATTATTCTGTTTACGCAGGCGATATTGTGGAAGTACAATATGTTAAATAATAAACTAGAAATTTAAAATTAACACAACTATATTATTCTTAATCGAAAAACAACGCTCCATTATGCTTTTTAATTTTAAGAGCTTAATCTTTTTTTGCGCAATGATGATGAGCATTCAAATCTTTTCACAAAAATTTGAGGCTATCAATAAAAAAGGGAGTGTTGTTACGGTTAATAATAATATAAATACTACAGCTATTATAGCACCGACAGATCCTATATTAAATGATGTTTGGTTTGACACTTCAGATAATGAAAACACCAAACCAAAAATTTGGAACGGCACAACATGGGTAAATCTTGGCTATACAGGCATACCTGGTTCTATTTTTTATACAGGACCAGATAATTATCCTACTCAAGACAATAGTAATTTATTTTGGGACACCACCAATTCGCGCTTAGGTTTAGGAACTAATACACCAGATGCTAAGCTAGATATAGAAGGTGGTACAGTTCGACTATCTGATTATGGTGCTGGTACTATTACAGGAACTGCAACAAATATATTAGCAGTTGAAGCAGACGGTGATGTCGTTGAAATTGATTTATCAGCCTTTGCAACAAACAATCAAACCTTATCAACTACAGGTAGTGCTGGCAATATTTCGATTAGTGCAGGCAATTCAATAACATTAAATGTAAATGATGACGATGCTAGCTCGTTAAATGAGATACAAACCATCTCAAAAACAGGTAATACAATTACTTTAAATAAAAGTGGAGGAAGTATAACTGAGACAAAGACAACAATTTCACAGAATAGCACCTCAGGTATAATAACACACAATAGCGAAGATGGAACTTCACAATCTGTAAATCTAATAAGTGCAAATACTGACAACAATATTTCAGCAGGCACTGATGGCGGGGCATACTACAATAGCCCAATTAAAGCATACGGAACACTTATACCTGCAACAAGTAGCATTCTTTCAAGAGGACTTACTAACGCTACTAAATTAGGAACAGGCCGATATATTTTCACAATGGCAACAGCTAGATCTACAACTAATTATCCTATTCAATTAAGTGTTTTAGAGACTGCCACTAATAATATAAAAATTTATGTTACTGCTCAAACAACAACGACATTTAGCATATCAATTGTACATCAAGGAGGAGGAATTCTAGGCAGTGATATTTTTGTAGATAGAACGTGTTACTTTACGGTATTAGATTTTTAATCGTATGAGAAAATGTATACTCATTATCGGATTTAATATTCTTGTGCTACAGCTCGCTAAAGCACAAACTCTTCGAAATTTTGGCAATTTAGAAATTCACGACAATGGTCAAATGGGATTCTATTCTTCGCTAGAAAATGATGGTATATTCGATAATAAATCTGGACTAGCAGGGTTTTATGGAGATTATTTAAGTTCTATTTCAGGGTCTATTTCTCCTTATTTTTATAATATCGAAATTAATAATGATGAAGGCATTTTTCTTCAAACTCCTTTAAAAGTAAGAAATAATACCAATTTTATATTTGGAGATATCATAACCTCTAAAACAAACAATACCAATTATTTCGAATTTATTTCCACTTCATTTTACAATGGAGAATCTGATTTTTCAAAAGTTGATGGGTTTATGTCAATCTCTGGCGTACAAAATTTTCTTTTCCCTATTGGTGACGAAACATATTTAAGACCCTTGGGTATCGATACAGAAGAAACTACAGGATCTTTTAAAAGCGCTTACTTTTTTGAAAACAGCAACTTAGCATTTTCAAATGTTTTAGAAAAAAACTCTGAAATAACATCAATCAGTAAAACTGAATATTGGGTTTTAGAAGGTGACACCTCTACAATGATTACAATAGCATGGAATCAACGAAGTGATCTTGAAAACATAGCTACTGATCAAAATAATTTAACGGTAGTAGGTTTCAACAAAGAATTAAGCAAATGGGTGAATTTGGGAGCAGCTGATCGTGCAGGAAATCTTGAAGAAGGATTTATTTCTTCAAATGAATTTATCCCTAACCATTATGATGCTTTAACATTCGGGGTTTTAAAAACTAATAATCTTGTTTCCCGTAGAGGCTATAATTATATTATAACTCCTAATGGAGATGGTATTAATGATTTTCTCTTTATACCAGAATTGGATGATTTTGATGGTAACCATTTATTAATTTTTGACAGAAATGGGCTTAAGGTTTTTGAACAAAAAAATTATTCTGATGAATTTGATGGTAAAACAGGCGTGAATATATTTGCAATACGTAAAAATAAAGGCTTACCTGAAGGTGTATACTTCTATCTTATAAAAGCAGGGAAAGACAACTTTGAAATTCAAGGGTTTTTATACTTAGAGAGGTAAGTCTTCTGAAAAATCACTAATTTATTATCACAGAAAAATAAGGCTATTAATTACTTTTTTTCATCTTATTAAACCATATTATAGTACCTGTTATTGGTAATGATGTTGCAATAAGGCAGCTTAAGAAATATATAATTTTAATAAATATACCTGCAAAAGACCCCACATGAATACCTCTGATAAGACTGGCTATTTTTCCACCAATCTTTTCATCTTTAAAAAGCGATTTTGAAATAAGAACATTTGCATACGGGTCAAATTGTAGTTTATCTGCAGCATCATATGTAAAAAAACCATCCCTCTTTTTTCTAATCATAACACTTTCATTCGGCTTTAAGGGTAGTGTTACTCTAGTAGCTACATTTTCACCAGGTAAGATGCTATCTGTTTTGTACAGCAGTGCTGTGTAATTTATTGTTGGAATTTTATCGTGATCTGTTTTTAATGGTAGGCTTACATCAAATCTAGATTTGCCAAGTTTATCTCCCAACACAATTTCAAGTCCATCGTAATACCATTGAAAAGACCATAGTAAACCTGTTAACCCCATTAATAACATGGGAACCAGTGCATAAAACCCAAAAGTATTATGAATGTCATAATTTACTCGTTTCCAATTTGCTTTCATTTTTAAGCTAAAGCCTTGCTTCCAAAACTTCCACTTTATAAATTGTTTTATTTTTTTGGGCATCCAAAGTAGTAAGCCAGAAAAGCAAAGTATAATAAAAATAATGGTGCAAACGCCAACAATCGGCCTCCCTATTTTTTGATCAAGAAGTAACACACGGTGCAACTCTTCAACTGTATGAATAAATGATTTTGTTTTACCTATTAACTCAATCTCTTCTCCTGTAAATGGGTTTATTTGAACAGATCTGCCTCTTGCTGGCTTACCAGAAATTGCTTCTTCATTAGTGAGCAGGGTAAATTGTAAGTTTTGGTTTTCATCTTTAAAATAAATAAAATCTTTAACGACATTATTATCTGCCTCAAGAGCTAATATAATTTCTTCAAACGAAAGTGGTTCTCCTGTTTTTTCAGAATAATAATCTTGCTTGTCAAAAAGTAAAATCAACTCGGTTTCAAAGGCTAAAATAGTTCCAGTTAGACAAACTATAAATAAGACAATACCACTTATAATTCCTAGCCATAAGTGTATGTCGTTTATCAATTTTCTAAAGGTGTATCTCTTCATTTTAGAGTTCAAATTTGTGTTTTAAATACACGTTGTCAGGATATAATTTTTTGTTTAAATCATGTAAAATTTCAGCGTTTTCCTTTTTACCTTGTTTTGAAGCTAAATCTACCACCCTGTCTAGGTAAGCACTTTGTGGTTTAAAATCAAATCCTATTTTATCTGATAATAGTTGATAATCTCGTTCTAATATAGATGGGTTTTTAATCAGTTCTTTTACATTAATTCTAAAGCCTTTAAAAATGGTTCTTAAACCATCAATTAAAGAAGGTAATACTACACTACCGTGATCTTCTTCTTTATAATATTTACTATAAAAATTTAAGTTTTCAGAAACACTATCTTCTACTAATTTTAAGCTATTTTTTTTAGCTTCAAAATGCTCATAATGTTGTGTGCTAGGCTCTTTTTGATTCCCTATAGAATTAGCATTTGCAAAAAACAATGTGGTTCCTCTAAAATTTTTGGTTTTTAAAGTGCGCTCTAATTTTTGTACGGTGGTATTGTTATCCCACCACAAACTAGGGTCTATCACGATATAAGAGTTGAAGGGAGATGGTGTTTTTAGTACCAGGTTAAAAGCAAAAAGTCCTCCAAAAGAATGACCTATTAAAATCTTATAATCTAAAGTGTTGTAATTTTTATTTACTTCGGGAATTAACTCATCAGTGATAAAAGTTTCAAATTTATCGGCACCTCCAGATGCATAAGAAAGATCTGTAACTGTTGTTGGGGTTAAATCTCTAGATCTATTAGTGTTTTTAATGGCAATAACAATGCATTCAGGAATTTGAGGATAGTACCCATTAGATAGATTTTTAACCATGCCTGTTACCGTATGAAAATATTTTTCTCCGTCTAACAAATAAACTACTGGGTATTTCTGAGTCTCATATTTTTCATTTGTATAGTTTTCGGGTAAGGACACCCAATATTCTCTCTCTTCGTTTAAAATTGTAGATTGTATTTTTTCAATAGTTCCAATTTCTATTTTTTGAGCATTTGAAAAAACAGTAAAGAGACAAAAGATGTAAAATAATATTTTCATTAGTATAATGATTTAAAGAAATAGAAAGAGGATACTTTTTAACACCCTCTTTTCTTAAATTTATTTTTTTAGAATATGCTATAAAACAACCCTACTCTAAAATTAAAAGGTTTTTGTGGTATTCCGTAGCCGTTGTAATATTCTTGGTCAAAAACGTTATCTGCTTTTAGGCTGATTTTATACTTATTTTTTTTGTAAAAAACAGTAGCATCAACTGTAGTATATGCTTCTGAGCCAAAATTGTTTGCAGTGCTATTATATATTTCACTCATGTGATTGGCTCCCAAACCAAAACCTAAGCCTTTCGCTTTACCTTTTAATGCTTGGTAGCTCATCCAAAAATTCCATACGATTTCAGGAGTGTATGTTAAGCTGTTACCTAAAATGGCTTCATTTCCAAAATCAACTTTTTCAAAAGTAGCATTGTTCTTAGTATATCCAGCAACAATATTTAAACCAGGAGCAGGATTTGCAATTAAATCTATTTCAAAACCTTTGCTTAAGGTTTCGCCCGTTTGAGAACTTATTCCGTTTTCATCTACAATAATATCGTTATCAATGTTAATGTTATAGTAACTAACAGTACTTAATAACTTACCATCAAAAAAGTTAAGTTTAGTTCCAACTTCAAATTGCTTTGCTCTTTCAGCATCCCAAGTGATAATTTCTCCGTTGCCATTATCAGAAGGAGCGTTATTACTCAACCCATCCATATAATTTACAAATACAGATGCTTTATCGTCAAAAGGATTGTACGCTAAGCCAAGTTTTGTACTTAAGCTATTTTGATTATACCCATTAGTTCCTTCAACACCATTTTCAATAGTATTATCTGCCATAAAACGATCAAAACGTAAACCACCCGTAAGGGTTAATTGCTTGCTTACCGTGATGGCATCAAAAGCATAAAAACCTAAGGTTTGAAACTTTGTAATGGTTTTATTTTTAGTTTCATCAGCTAAATTAGCTTCAAATTGCTCATTTGTTAGCCCTGTAATTATTGGATTAGTAGTGTCAACAGCATCTATAGCATTCCAAACACCTGTACGCTGTGTATCATCAAAATTATGTAAGTAACTTATTCCTGCAACAAATTTATTCTCAATTTTATCACCTTCAAATACATTTAAAAAATCTTGCTGTACGTGAGTGTTACCCGTTTCTCTAGGGTCTAATTGAAGGTAATATCTGCCAACAGTTGTTTCATCTAACATAACAACTCTAAGGTAATTGGCATCAGTAAAAGTTGTTGCTTTTGTGAATTTTGTTTGTGAAGACCAAGTATCAGATAATGTATAATCTATAGCAATTTGAGTAGCTAAAGTAGAAAAGTAACCAGCCATTTCATTAGTACCATAATTGGTATCATAATCCCAACCTAAATCGTCCCAAGAATTAACATCGTCAGAAATAAGGCTTCCTGCTAAGCCTCTAGCAAAATTTAGGTTACGTTTACTCTTGTTGTATTCCAAATTAGCCTTTACACTTAATTTATCTGATAATTCGACAGTTACAGAAGGAGCTATCATAAATTCTCTAATAATGCCTTGGTCTTGAAAACTGTTTTCAGAATTATAAGCGGCATTTAATCTAAAATACACTTTATCCTCCTTACTTAAAACAGTATTATAATCAAGTGTTGCTCGCTCTTGTTCCCAACGGCCAGTAATAAATCCAACATCTAGCTTTTTACCATCGTAAGCCTGTTTAGTAACTTTATTTACAACACCACCAAAGTTTGCAATATTATTTACATTTGTACCATATAATAAGGAACCTGGACCTTTTACAATTTCTAAACGTTCTATATTTTGCGGGTCCAAAGGGGCTTTTATCCATGCAATTCCTCCATTTCTTAAATGAACATCAGACCTAAACCCTCTTAAATAAACACTCACATTTCCATCATTTGATTCTACATAACCTCCTCCTGTAATACTCTTAAATGCAGAAGGTAAATCGGTCGTAATTTGCTCTTTTAATAGGGCATTGGTTACAACAGAGTAAGATTGTGGGTTATTAATATTTTTTAAAGGCACACGTGCTACATATTCAGATTCTTTATGCGCAAACTGATTGAGTCTTTGTGCACTTACAACAACCTCACTGAGCTTTTCACTGCTTTCATTTAACAGAACATCTTGTACTGTGATTTTTGGGGAATTTACATTAATTGCAATTGCTTTTTTCTCCATACCGATAAGAGAATATTCGATGGTGTAAGAACCATAAGCTATATTTCTTAATTCGTAATTACCTGACGCATCAGTCATTGTACCTGTGTTAATCTCATTTATGATGACATTGATATATGGAGCAGGAGCATTGTCTGATGTAATTACTTTTCCTGATATAGTGGCGGTCTGGTTTTGGGCATTTAAAGTAGCAACAAAAAACAATAGGACGATTGCTCCTAATAGTTTTGATATTTTCATAATAATCTAGTATTTTCGTTATTTATATTTAGTTTAAATAATAATAACAAAAGTATTCTAATGTCTAACTAATAGGGTAACGCGAAAAGTATTATTAAAGCCGTAAAAAGTATTTTATGAAATCAGTATATCGCAATCATATTCACCCTCATAAAGTGACCACGAAAATATTTACTGATGGTTTTAAAAAAAAGGTGATTGAGGATAATACTTTTGTTTCAGAAAATCCATTCATAGAAGGTAAAACACGTGAAATATTACTTGATGGTATTAAAGTAAATATGCGCAGCGGAAAAATTACTCCACCGCTTACAATTGATGTAGAGCATGATTTTCCTTTTTTAAAAATTCATTTTGAAATTGAAGGCAGTAGTATCTATACTCCTAAAAATGATAAAAGTGTTGTCGTTAATATTCCAGGAGGTCATTATAATTTTTTTTTCTTACCAGAAGTAAACGGGACATTACGCTATGATAAACCTAATAGAAAAACTTTAGAAATTTTATTTACAAAAGAATATTTAAAACGTGTATTTGGCACTTCGTTTAAAAAAGATTGTTCGGAATTTGGTATCGCCTTAGAGCATAACCTTCCATTTGTAATGTGGGAAAACAGTAAACCAATTACACCACAACTTCATCGTATCATTAATGAAGTTATTACGTGTGATTTTTCAGGCGGTTTAAAAAAAGCCTATTTGGAATCTAAAATCACAGAGATTCTTGCTATTTTTTTTAATCGATTAAAAAATAAAAACAGTCAACATTCTGAAAGCATATGTAAAGATGACTACCTGAAAATCATACATGCCGAAACAATCTTAAGAGAACATATAAAAAACCCGTTTACCATTGCTCAACTTGCTATTGTATCTGGAATAAATCAATTTAAATTAAAAAAGCATTTTAAATTAATTTTCGGAAAACCAATCTTTTCCTACGTAACAGATCTACGAATGGAAAAAGCTAAAAGTTTAATCGTTAATGAAGGTTTTACTATAGCAGAAGCTGCCTATGAAATTGGATATAAGAATCCGCAACACTTTACAGTAGCTTTTAAAAAAGTTTATAACTTTTTACCTAGTAGTTTAAAAAAAGACTGATACATTATTAAAGTAAAAAAGAGCCCAGAGTCATTCAAGA
Source organism: Cellulophaga sp. HaHaR_3_176 (assembly GCF_019021925.1). Classification (NCBI taxonomy): domain Bacteria; kingdom Pseudomonadati; phylum Bacteroidota; class Flavobacteriia; order Flavobacteriales; family Flavobacteriaceae; genus Cellulophaga; species Cellulophaga sp. HaHaR_3_176. The sequence goes on along the minus strand of NZ_CP058990.1, from coordinate 3,611,472 downwards.
CCGAGCTCTTTTACGAGAACACTATATGAGAAAATGAAAAATTTATTATTCTTATTTATATTGTAAATGTAATAGCTTATTTAAGCTTTTTAAAAGAATTGATGTGTACTATATAAATTACGTTGTGTAACTCCACTTTCTTGTTTGTTTAGTTATTAAATACCTGAAAAAATTCTTGTAGCCTTTAATTTTTCATTAAAAGAATCTTACTTTTAAGGTAACTCCCCTACCTCTACCTTTAATTATAAATTAATTTTGAAATGGCAATACGGTATATTATCAGTAAAACAGCACGCTTATACACAAACTCTTCTGGTAGCGCGTATGAGCAAATATTAATTTATGGAGAAGAATTATATACTAGTGGCAAAACAATAGATGGACGAATTAAAGCAACATATAGAAATAAATATATTGGGTATGTTGCAACAAAACAAATAGACAAAAAGGCGTCATTAGAGCTTTACTTTATTGATGTAGGGCAAGGTGATGCTGCCTTAATAGTTACACCTAATAGAAAGAAAATTCTAGTTGATGGCGGTTATAATAAACAAGCTAAAGGTTTTTTACAATGGAAATATCAATTAGCGGATTTAACAACTCCTAAATTAGAAATTGACTTATTAGTCTTAAGTCATGCAGATCAAGATCATTTAAAAGGACTTATTGATATTCTTGAACACGATAGAATCGTCATAAAAAAAATTATACATAATGGTATTGGTATGTTCAAAAACATGGATCAAAAATCAGGGGATTTAAGTGCTGATAGAAAATACCTAATCACCCACCACTCTAGCGTTTTAGATTTAGGAACTATGGAACTTAGAAATATATTTTCTAAATGGATAAAACTAGTTGAAAAATTAAATATCCCTTATGAAGCTGTTAGTTCTAAAACTGGTATTATAGAAATTGGCGACCCAGATATTACAATGGAAATAATTGCTCCAGTGGTAGAGAAATCTATATTAGGTGAAAAACAATTCAAATGGCTTAAAAATCATTCTCATACTATCAATGGACATTCGGTGGTTTTTAGTATTACATATAACAATGTAAAAACACTTTTCTCTGGAGATATTAATATTGAAGGCAGTGACTATTTGCTCGAACACCCAAACACACAACATCAATTAAGAGCTCACATATTAAAAACACCACACCATGGTAGTCACGAATTTCATCCTTCGTTTTTTGAAGCAATACGCCCTCAAATATCAGTAGTATCTTCTGGTGACTCTCCTGACCATGGGCACCCGAGAGCTAATTTTATAGGAGCCGTAGGTTTAGCCTCTCGTTCAAAATCACCTCTAATATTTTCTACCGAAATAGCTAGTACTTTTTCAGATGCTAGTGAGGTAGATTTAAAAACAATTGTTCCCAATCATTCACTAAACAAAGAAGATATAAAAGGTGCTCGACTGTTTAAAAAAAAATTAAATGGAATGATAAATGTTAGAACCGATGGTAAAAATCTATATGCTATGCGTAGAGTAACGGCAGGTTATTGGTGGGAGTCTTACGGCCCAATATTAGCAGAAGATTTTCCTAGTATATTTTAAAATAAATAATATTAAATTAAAAAGAGCCCAGTTTTTAAAAACTGGGCTCTTTTACGAGAACACTATATGAAAATGAAAAAAATTTTGACTAATTAACTAATTCTTCTCAAATATATAAAGACACTAAGGTTATAAATAACTTTTGATGTGTAGTTAGCAAAACTTGTGGTGTAACCTTAAATATTTGTTTTAAGGACTTATATATTTAAGGTTTTGCTGCTGGTAAAATAATTATTAAGCATTAATGCTTTACAAATAAAAAAGAGCCCAAATCAATTAAGACTGGGCTCTTTTACGAGAACACTATATGAAAATGAAAAAAATTTATAACTAATTAACTAACTCATCTCAAAGATATTTATATGATAAGCTTTTATATAACTTTTGATGTGTAGCTCTTGATTTATGTTGTAAATGATAGAATTTTCAATATTTGCTATGTTTTTTGAACAAAAACAGTCTTTATATTTTAACTTTATGTGATAAGAATAGATGTAAGATGAAAGAAGGATTCCAACGTAAAGTTTCTATTAGAGGTAGTCAAAAATTCACAGATGTAAAAATAACAGAACCTGTAATTATTGCTGCTGGTGCTCTCGGTGTAAAAGAAGCATTAAAGCATACATTTAAAGAAATGGGTGTTATTAAGTCTATGCAAGCTTTATTACAAATGAATCAAGTTGATGGGTTTGAATGTCCGAGTTGTGCTTGGCCAGACCCTGAAAAATCTTCAAAATTTGCTGAATATTGCGAAAATGGCGCGAAAGCATTAGCTGATGAAGCTACGACAAGCCATATTGGAGCTGATTTTTTCTCAAAAAACTCTATTGAAGAATTATCTCAATTAACCGACTATGAATTAAATAAATTTGGAAGAGTTATAGAACCTTTAGTACTTAAACCAAATAGTATTTATTATGAGCCTGTAACGTGGAAAGAAGCTTATAACATAATTTCAGAGGAATTAGGTGGCTTAACATCTGCAAACGAGGCTATATTTTATACCTCTGGCCGTTCTAGTAATGAAGCTGCTTTCTTATACGGAATGTTCGCTAGAGCTTTAGGCACAAACAACATGCCTGATTGCTCTAATATGTGCCACGAATCTAGTGGTATTGCTTTAGGCGAAACATTAGGTATCGGAAAAGGATCAATTAAATTAGAAGATTTATACGAGTCAGAAGTCGTTATCATCGCTGGACAAAATCCGGGGACGAACCACCCTAGAATGTTGTCTGCACTTGAAAAATGCAAAGCAAACGGTGGAAAGATCATTAGTATAAATCCATTAGAAGAATCTGGATTAGTAAACTTTAAAAACCCTCAACATATAAAAGGTTGGATTGGCCCAGCAGTAGACATCGCTGATATTCATTTACCCGTAAGAATCAATCAAGATATTCCGCTTGTAAAAATTATTCTTAAAAAATTAGCTGATTTAGATACAATAGATAACTCTGTTTTTGATCATGATTTTATCAAAACATACACTGACGGGTATGATGATTTAATGGCTGACATTCAAAATTATAATATTGAAGAACTTATTACACAAACTGGAGTATCTGAAGAAAAAATAAATGAAACGGTACAGCTTATTGCTAAAAAAACCAAAATTGTTGTATGCTGGGCAATGGGTTTAACCCAACATAAAAATGGTGTAGAAAACATAAAGGAATATGTAAACTTATTATTACTAAAGGGGGCCATTGGCAAACCAAACGCTGGTACGTGCCCTGTTCGTGGGCATAGTAATGTTCAAGGCGATAGAAGCGTTGGTATAATGCACTTTGTAGATGATGCTTTAAATGCTAGAATAAAAGAGCATTTAGGTTTTACAGCACCCAATAAAAAAGGTTTAGATGTTGTTGGTGCCATGAAAGCTATGCACGATGGAGATGCTAAACTATTTATGTGTTTAGGCGGAAACTTTTTAATGGCTGCATCTGACACTGAATACACTGCTAAAGCGCTTCAGAATTGTAATTTAACAGTACAAATAAGTACCAAACTAAACAGAACTCATTTAATCACTGGAAAAACAGCTCTACTGCTACCAACTTACGGCAGATCTGAAAAAGATATGAAAGACGGTAGACTTAGATTTATTACTGTTGAAAATAGTATGGGCCGCGTACGACAATCAAAAGGTTTATTAAAACCTGCGTCAGAAAACATAAAGAGCGAGCCCGATATTATCGCAGAATTAGCCGATACCTATTTTAAAGGGAACCACTCTGTAGATTGGCTTGGTTTAGGTGCTGATTACAACCTTATCCGAGAAAAAATTGATCAAGTAGCAAAGGGTTTTGATAAAACAAATGAAAAATCGATAGGTGTTGGGTATTATTTGCCAAACAATGTACGTGAATTAGATTTTAGCATGCTACCAAATGGCAAAGCTCAATTTTCTATAAATAAGCTACCTCAACACGCTTTAAAAAAGAATGAATATATGTTGATGACCATAAGGTCACATGATCAATTTAACACAACTATTTATGGCTTAGATGATAGGTATAGAGGAGTTTATAATGAACGACGAATTATTTTCATGAATGAAGAGGATATGAAACAAAGAGGATTGAAAAAGTTAGATGTAGTTAACTTAAGTAGTCTTTACGACGATACTTTACGAACTGCTTATAATTTTAAAGTCATTCCATATGCTATTCCGAAAGGAGATTTAGCAGCTTATTTTCCTGAAACAAATGTATTAGTACCTTACAACCACTTTGCTGATAAAAGTAAAACACCAATCAGTAAATCTATTAAAGTAACTATTGAAAAATTAGTATAAAAAAAGGGAAGCAAATATGCTTCCCTTTTTTTATATTATCTGTTTTTAAACTAAAATGGATCGTAGCCAAATTTTTGACCACCCACTGATGCATCTGCCATTAAACCTGCTTTTGGCAAAGCAAAAACAGCAACACCATCTTTATATTTTGCGTTGAATGCTAAACCTGATTTTACTGCAACTGCCGAAGCTTCGGCTGCAAAAGAAAAATTACCTTCTTTAAAATCTCTTAAATCGGCTTTAGTTTCAAAGAAAATTACCTCAATAATAGCTTGACCTCCTGCCTGAAAACCAATGTTCAATTTTTTAAGATCAGCCATTCCAACTTTAATTCCATTTTCGTATACAACTCCGTTACCTGATGATGCACCGATAATAAAACCACCTTTACCTACATTCGGAAAAAGCACATAACCTGCTGAATCATCAAAAAAGCCTTGCAATCCTTCATCAGCTTTTATTAAAACTTCTTTAGCATTGTCGGCATCGTTAATTATCTTTTTTTCTTTACTTGTCTGCGCGTTTATTGCAACTGCAAAAAACAGTATAAGTAAAGTACTTACATATTTTATCCTCTTCATAATATCGTTTTTTATAATTTGTATATCTAATATACGACGATGATTAGCGGCTTGACTTTTAAGATATACTAAGAATTTGTTAAACTATTTAATAGCTTTTGAATGTGAAAACGATTATTGAAAAGCTGGGAAACCTGTAATATCAGCACCTGTAATTAAAAGATGAATATCATGCGTGCCTTCATATGTAATTACACTCTCTAAGTTCATCATATGTCGCATAATACTATACTCGCCTGTAATTCCCATTCCACCTAAAACCTGTCTAGCTTCACGAGCAATTTTTATAGCCATTTCTACATTATTACGCTTTGCCATTGATATTTGAGCTGTAGTAGCTTTACCTTCATTTTTAAGCTGACCTAAACGCAAAGCCATTAATTGTGCTTTTGTAATTTCAGTAATCATTTCAGCTAATTTCTTTTGTTGCAATTGTGTTGCTGCAATTGGTTTTCCGAATTGAATACGTTCTTTAGCATAACGCAGAGCAGTATCATAACAATCCATAGCTGCTCCAATTGCTCCCCAAGCAATACCGTAACGAGCAGAATCTAAACACCCGAGCGGTGCTCCAAGCCCTGTTTTTCCTAGTAGTATATTCTCTTTAGGTACTTTTACGTTATCAAAAATAAGCTCACCAGTTGCCGACGCTCTAAGCGACCATTTATTATGTGTTTCTGGAGTCGTAAAACCTTCCATACCACGCTCTACAATTAATCCGTGAATTCTACCTTCTTCATTTTTTGCCCAAACTACAGCTATATCTGCAAAAGGGGAATTTGAAATCCAAAGTTTAGCGCCATTTAATAAATAATGATCTCCCATATCTTTATATTTCGTTTCCATACCACTTGGGTTAGATCCATGGTTAGGTTCTGTTAAACCAAAGCAACCCATAAATTCTCCAGAAGCTAGTTTTGGCAAGTACTTTTTACGCTGCTCCTCATTACCATACGTGTAAATAGGGTACATTACTAACGATGATTGTACAGAGGCTGTAGACCGAACTCCGCTATCACCACGTTCAATTTCTTGCATAATTAAACCATAACTAATTTGGTCTAAACCAGCTCCGCCATATTCTTGAGGTATATACGGACCAAAAGCTCCTACTTCTGCAAGGCCTCCAATAATTTCTTTAGGAAATTCTGCTTTTTGAGCGTACTCTTCTATAATAGGAGAAACAGATCGCTTAACCCATTGGCGGGCAGCATCGCGTACCAGTTTATGTTCTTCTGATAAAAGATCATCAATATTATAATAATCTGGAGCTTCAAATAAATCTGGTCGCATATATATCTGTTTTTACCAAAGATATATAAAGATTTATAACATTACAATCACATAATGTTACATTTTTAAATAAAAATCTTTCGTAAGAGCCATATATTCATCCGTATACTTATTACGCTCTGTTTCAATGATCAATTCATTAATTTCTACCTCTTTTTTATGAAAACTGAATTCTAATAAACTCCTTTTTGTTTCAGCTTCTTTATTGCCTTTTACTCTTGTAATACGATTAGGGTATAAGTTTGAATTTTCTGCTAATTTCAAAAAATCAACTTCTTCCTTAAAGGGTATAATTGTAGAGAAAACCCCATTCGGAGAAAGTAATTTAGCAACACCACTTACAAGATCTTTAAAAGGTAAAGAAGTATTTTGCCTAGCATTATCTCTAGCTTCATCTCCACTACTCACTTCTTCTGAATAAAATGGCGGATTAGAAACTATTAAATCGTACAACTCTGATTCCTCTGGTTCCTCTTCTGTATATTCATCAACAAACTCATCAAAACCTGCATGAAAGCAAAACAAACGATCTGCCCAAGGTGAAGTCTGAAAATTATCAACAGATTGCTCAAAAGCATCGCCATCCAACTCAATAGCTTCTATATTTTCAGCATCACTACGTTGTGCTATCATTAAGGCTATTACCCCTGTTCCTGTGCCAATATCTAACACGGAATATACCATATTGGTTATAGAAGCCCAAGCACCTAAAAGCACACCATCGGTGCCTATTTTCATAGCGCATTTATCTTGGTTTACTGTAAACTGTTTGAATTTGAAAGGCTTCATATATTTTATTTAAATTCAAAATTAGCACTTATTTATTTGGAATAAAAAAACCCTTAACAATTACGCTAAGGGATCTAAAATTAAATTACAATAATTTTATGGCATCTCGACTACTATTGAAGTAGGCTATAAATAAATTCCGGATTACCTCTTTCGCCCGCTTCATTGGTTAGGGCTAAAAATTTTATTTTATAGTAATTGTCATCCGTATCTCTAAGAACAAAAAATACATCTTCTTTTAAAGAAGGTAATGTGCTTGGTCCGCCACCATTTCTCCAGGTGCTACCTATACCACGTTGGTCATTTAAAAAATTAGCGGGATTTATGTCTGTCAGCGTAAAATTGTAAGGTTAAAATTTAGAACGTCTGCAAGGTTATTTGCTGCTTGATTTTCTATTTGTGTTTTAGTAATAACGATTACATTATTGATAGACTTATTTATCGTCGTGGGATTATACTGACCTGTAATAACAACCTCGTTTAAGGTTTGTGTTTGCGTGGTTTCATTCGCTGTAGTTTGAGAAAAAAGAAATCCGGTCAAAACTAGGGTAAAAAAAGGTTGTAATAATTTTTATTTAGACTCATTCTTGATTAGATTTGCTGCAAATATAAAATCTTATTTTAATTGAGTCTAAATAAGATTACTGTTTTTCAAAGTAACCAATAAAAAAATATTGATTAATGAAACAACTTATCACTACACTATTATTAAGTCTTGCATTTACAATAACTACAAATGCTCAAAACAAAAAAAAACAAGATCAAAGTGCTATTAAAAATATGTGTGGCTGCTATGAAGTCGCTTTTAATTTTGCTGAGACTTTTGAATATTCAAATGACTCTACCTACATACCTTCAAAAACAAAACACGATAAAGGTTTAGAGTGGGTTCAATTAGTAGAAGATACTGATGATAAAATAATGTTACAGCATTTATTAATAGTTGGTTCGCCAGAAACACCATACATCGTTAAGCACTGGAGACAAGATTGGGAGTATCAAAACACAAACTTGTATGAATTTGATCATGATAACAAATGGAAGTTTGTAAACTTACCAAAGAATACAGTAAAAGGTCAATGGTCTCAAAAAGTTTTTCAAGTAGATGACAGCCCCCGTTACGAAGGAACAGCAACATGGATTCATATAGATGGTAAAAGTTATTGGGAGAATACAACTGACGCTCCTTTACCAAGAAGAGAATACACTACACGAAGTGATTATAATGTAACTATTAGAACAAATAGACAAGAGGTTGTTAATAATGGATGGATACATGATCAAGATAATAATAAAATTATCCGAGAAGATGGCAAAAACGATATTTTATTAGCACAAGAAAAAGGACATAATGCTTATGTTAAAGTTGCCGATAGTAAATGTAAAGCTGCTCAAGAATACTGGAACAAACAAGAAGGTAAATGGAAAATAGTTCGCGCAAAATGGGATGAAGTTTTTGCAAGAAATAAAGATTTAATATTAGAAGAAAAAGTCGATAACAAAGTACTATATAAATATCTATTTGATGAAGAAAACTACAATACAAGCGAGCAAATAAATTCAGTAATAGAATCATTTATAAAATAAAATTATGAAAAAAATAATAATAGTATTCGTCTTTTTAATATCTGGTTTTCAAATAAATGCTCAAGGTCATGGACCTGAAAAAGCAGAAGAAAACGTTTTTTTAACTCGTGATTTTTGGGATACAAAACCTACCATCGAAGTTATTGATTCAAAAATTAAAGAAGGTAATAACATATCAGCTAAAACTTCAAGTAATTTTGACCCTGTTGTATATGCTATTTTACAAGAGAGTGATAACTCTGTTATAAAATATATTCAATCAAAAGAAGGTAATGAGGCAAATAAGTTAACTCATGATGGTAGAACGTATATTTTTTGGGCAGCTTATAAAGGGAATGATGAAATAATGAAATACTTGATATCAAAAGGAGCTAAAACAGATATCACGGATGATAAAGGAAGTAGTATTTTAAATTTTGCAGCAGCATCAGGCCAACAAAATACTAAAGTCTATGATATTTGCCTTGCCAATGGTGCCGATTTAAAAAAAGATCTAAAACCTAATGGTGCAAATGCACTTTTACTCTCATCACCAAACGATCGTGATTTTAAACTAATGGATTACTTTTCAAGTAAAGGATTATCTATTAACAGTGTAGATCGTGATGGGAATGATGTATTTAATTATGTTGCTAAAACTGGCAATATTGAGCAATTGAAAAAGCTACATGAAAAAGGGATAAAAGGGACCGATAATGCATTCATCTTTGCTACTCAAGGTGGTCGCAACGTCAAACCTAAAAAATTAGATTTTTATAAATTTTTAGAATCATTAAATTTAAACCCTAATGTTATTGATTCAGAAGGAAAAACTCCTTTGCACAACTTAACTTCCTATACCAAGAACACAGAAATAATTGATTATTTTATTGAAAAAGGAGTTGATGTTAACTTAGCAGATAAAGATGGAAATACTGCCTTTTTAAATGCTGCAAGTAGAAATAAAGCTGAGATTCTCAGCCACCTACTACCTAACATAAATGATATTAATTCTGTAAATAAAAAAGGAGAATCAGCTTTAGCATTAGCTGTTGCTAATAATTCAATTGAAATAATTTCTTTTTTTATTAAAAACAAAGCGGCTATTGCAACAATAGATAATGATGGTAACAACTTAGCTTATTATCTTTTAAAATCTTACAGAAAACCAAATTTTAATGCCAAATTGGAATTATTAAAAGCAGAAGGTTTTGATATCACAAAAACTCAAGAAAATGGCAATACGCTTTTCCATTTAGCATTAGAGTATAATGACATTGCCTTATTAAAACAAGTAAATGAATTCGGTGCAGATGTAAACACTAAAAACAAAGAAGGTGTCGCTCCTATTCACATAGCAGCAATGAAAGCTAAAAATGATAAGGCCTTAAAATATTTAATATCTATAGGCGCAAAAAAAGAAGCTGTAACAGATTTTGAAGAGTCTGTTTATGATTTAGCTTCTGAGAATGAATTGTTAAAAGAAAATAATATATCAATCGAATTTTTAAAGTAATATGAAAAACGTATTTAAAATAATAGGAACAGTATTAATATTACTTGTTGTCTTATCAATATATTCTTTTAATACTCAACCTGCTACTTCAAAATATAAATGCATGATGCAGATGGTAAACTACACCGGAGAAGGCGCATATATCGTCATCTCATTAATAAACCCTAATGGTGGTTACGAAAAAACACTTTATGTGCAAGGAGATGATAGTGAATGGTACCATGATTTAGCAGAATGGTGGAAATTTTACGGAAAAAAACGCTCAGGCATAGATGGAATTACAGGAGCAACTATAGCGGGTGGCGAAAGAATTATTAGTGTTATTGAAATTGATGATTCAAAAATAAATAGTGGTTACAGCATCCGTTTTGAAACTGCCGTAGAAGATCAAGAGTATTACACAAAAGATGTGCAGTTTGAGCTTACAAACGCATCTGTAAAGAGTAAAGTAGAAGGCACGGGGTTTTTACGCTACGTACGTCTATTGCCTAATTAAATAGAGTATATGACAATTTCTATCTGGAGATATAGCCACCTTACCCTGGCTATATCTTCTTTTATTTTTATCTTATTAGCATCGGTTACCGGAATTATATTGGCTTTTGAACCTATTTTGGAACAAGCTCAGCCGTATAAAATGGCAGACCTTGATGAAGTTTCTCTTTGCGAAACCGTTACGGCATTTAAAGGTACATACCCTGAAGTTATAGAATTAGAAGTAGATGCGAATGAGTTTGTATTAGCTAGCGTTATTACAGAGGAAGGCGAATCATTATCGGGGTATTTTAATCCGAAAACAGCGGTTTTCCTAAGAGAAAAATCCGAACCTTCAAAGTTTTTTCAGTTTGTAACCAATTTACATCGTTCCCTTTTTTTAAAAAGCACAGGACGTTTTTTGGTAGGTTTTTGTTCTTTTCTTTTATTTTTAATTTCTATTTCTGGAGCTATTCTAGTATTACAAAGACAACGTGGGTTTAAAAAATTCTTCGCTAAAATTGTTAATGAAAACTTTTCTCAATATTGGCACGTAGTGCTAGGGAGATGGTCTTTAATTCCTATTATCATCATTACAATTACAGGAGTGTATTTATCCTTAGAAAAATTTAATGTTTTTCCAGAAGATAAAACGTCACATGATGTAGACTATGAGTCTATCGCCGCTACACCAATCTTAGCAGTAAATAATTTTCCTGCATTCCAAGATATTAAGCTTTCTGAGCTTAGTTCCGTAGAATTTCCTTTTTCTGACGATGTAGAAGATTATTATACATTAAAATTAAAAGACAGAGAGCTTTTAATAAATCAGTTTACTGGAGAAGTATTAAGTGAGATTCAGAACCCACTAACCACTATATTTTCAAACCTGAGCATTCAATTACATACCGGAAAAGGCAGTATAGTTTGGTCTTTAATTTTAGCGATTGCGACTATTAATATTTTGTTTTTCATCTATTCAGGGTTTGCCATGACATTTAAAAGAAGGCAATCAAAGATTAAAAATAAATTCACTAAAAATTCTAGTACATATGTAATTCTTGTAGGTTCTGAAAACGGAAGCACCTTGGTTTTTGCCAATGCATTAAAAGAACAGATTATTGCTTCTGGAAATAGCGTTTTTTTAGCAGAACTTAATGATTATTCAACATATAAAAATGTGGAACACATTATCGTCATGACTTCCACTTATGGAGAAGGAGAAGCTCCTGTAAATGCTAATAAATTTTTAAAGCTACTAAACACTATTCCACAAGAAAAAAACTACAGTTTTTCTGTACTTGGTTTTGGGTCTTTAGCTTACACAGAATTCTGCAAATTTGCTTTCGATATTGATGCAGGGCTACGGCAACAAGAAAAAAATCAGACGCTACCCGTATTTACCATAAATGATAAATCTTTCAGCAGTTTTGAACAATGGGTAAGTCTGTGGTCCAAAAAAGTTGGCCTTAATATTATCATGCCTTTAAGTAGTTTAGATGATAAACCAAAGCAGTTAAAAGAATTTAAAGTTATTTCTACCACAACTGCAAAAAATAATCCTGATGATACTTTCAAACTTGTTTTAAAACCTAATAAGCGATTGCAATTTACATCGGGAGACTTATTAGCTATCTACCCTAAAAATAACTACCAAGAGCGTTTATATTCTATTGGAAAGCTCAACGGAAATATTCATTTGAGCATAAAGCTTCATGAACAAGGTTTAGGTTCTGGCTATTTAAATGCTTTAAACACTAATGCTATTTTTTCTGCTCGAATTATAGAAAATAAGAATTTTCATTTTCCTGAAAATTCTAATCACGTTGTATTGATTGGTAATGGTACGGGAATACTCCCTTTTCTAGGGATGTTGCATCAGAATACAAATAATATTCCAACGTATTTGTATTGTGGCTTGCGCAACCAGCAATCTTTTACTTTGTATGAGAGCGAATTGAATGCTAGTTTATCTAATGGGCATTTAACGAAACTTCATTTGGCGCTCTCTCAAGAACAAGGAAAGGTATATGTTCAAAATCTTTTAATGCGTGATGCCGATTTTATATTTGAGACCTTATCCTTAAATGGAATTGTAATGATTTGTGGATCTTTAAAAATGTACCAAGGAGCTTTAGAAGCACTAAAAAAGATTTGCATAGCTAATAATGCTGATTTTGAGTCTTATAGACACTTAATAAAATCAGATTGTTACTAATCTTTATTATTTTAAAATTAATTAGCAATTCATTTTTTATTTAGAATGATTCTACATAAATTAGTTATTTAGAATTGATATAAATAAAATACACTCCATGGATGATATAAACACAATATATTATAATGATTTCGGAATCGCTTTTCAATGGAAAAGATCGGCGGGTAAAGATTTTAGAAGAATTCAGTTAGTTTTTAGAGATACTGGCTTGTTTGTAACACAAAAGGAATTAATTCACTTTTCTTATAATGTACAAAAAACATTAGATAATCCTTCAGTTTGCGACGATTGCCATACATATGAACATTGTCAAAAAATGCATTTGGTAGAAACTCCTTTCGGACAAATAACATTTGCTATGACGTATACTGAACTAGAGAGAACATTAAACCTTATAGAAGGAACAATATTTCAATTAGGGCTAGATAAAATGTTAGAAAACGAATCAATAAATTTTAAAGATATGCCATAAGTTACTCACTTATGGTATGTAAAATTGTTTGCAGAACCATTTCTTTTTAGGAGTGGTTTTTATTTAGAAAAAAAAATTAGTCTAAATATAAGTCAACTAAACCAACTGGTGTAGTTACATGAATTGTTTTGTTTTCACGATCTACCTTTGTAATGATTTCATCATTTATAGGTATAAGTAACTGCTTATCATCCTTTACAGCTTCAAACAACGCTTGTGAAGTCATATCGTTTACACTTTCGACAACACCAATATCACCATGAACACTATCTAGAAGAGTAAACCCAATAATTTCGTGAAAATAGAACTTGTCACCTGAAAGTTTAGGCAACATTGTTAACGGCAAATAAATTTCTGAACCCATAACTCTATCGGCATCAGATTCATCTGCAATTTCTTCAAAACGAACACGAAGTAGTGTTGATTTATGAAGTTGAGATTTTTTAATAAAAAATGGAACCAGATTATTTCCTAAAGAAATAAATACTGATTCCAAATTTTCGTATTCTCCGGGTTCATCCGTGTCTAATTTAATTAGCACTTCACCCTTAAAGCTATATTTTGAAACGATTTTACCTAAGTAGAAACAATCTGACTTTAGCATATCGTTTTAAATATAATTATTCTTTTGTTTCAGCATCAGCAGCTGGAGCCTCTTCAGCAGGCGCAGCTTCTTCTGTTGTAGCTTCAGCTTCGGCAACTACCTCTTCAGGTAATGCAGCAGCAGCAGCTTCAGCAGCACGTTTTTCGTTTACAGCTTTTTCAGCATCTAAAGCTTTAGCTTTAGCTTCTGCTTTAACTTTGTCTAAACCTTCTAATTTAGTACCAACAATTTTTCCTTTTTCTTCTAACCAAGCATTGAATTTTTCTTCTACTTGCTCTTCAGTTAAAGCTCCTTTACGAAGACCACCTAATAAGTGATGCTTTAATAAAACACCTTTATATGATAAAATACGCTTAGCAGTTTCAGTTGGTTGTGCACCATTCTGTAACCATGTAACAGCTTTATCAATTTTTAATTCGATAATTGCAGGGTTAGAATTAGGATTGTAGATACCTAATTTTTCTAAGAATTTACCATCTCTTTTTGATCTTGCATCTGCTGCAACTATCCAATAAAATGGTTTTCCTTTTTTACCGTGTCTTTGTAATCTAATTTTTACTGGCATATCACATTAATTTGTAGGGTGCCCGACCCTTGATTATTAATTCTTTTTATTTGCTTACGTATAAGCGGGTGCAAATATATATCTTTTCAATAAAAATACAACACATTTTATGTGATAATTAAGGCATTAGAGTTAAAGTTAATAACTACTAAGAAATCACACCCAATAAAACACCCTAATTTTGTACTTTTATAAGCTACTTTTTTTGATAGAAAAACACCCATTATGTACCTAATTTTCGATACAGAAACTACTGGATTACCTAAACGCTGGAATGCCCCACATACAGATACGGACAACTGGCCTCGTTGTATACAGATTGCTTGGCAATTGCATGACGAGATGGGAAACCTTATAGAACATCAAGATTATTTGGTTAAACCAGAAGGCTTTAACATACCTTATGATGCAGAACAAATTCATGGCATATCAACTGAATTAGCAGAACAACAAGGTGTTCCTTTAGCTGAGGTGTTAGAGAAATTTAACATTGCTATGTCTAAAACAAAATTTATTGTTGGGCAAAATGTTGGTTTTGACCTCAACATTATGGGTGCAGAATATCACAGAGAAAATGTCAAAAACCCACTGCAAGAATTACCGGTTTTAGATACCTGTACTGAACACACTGCTCAACTTTGCCAGATACCTGGTGGGCGTGGTGGTAAATTTAAATTACCTACACTTACCGAGTTACATCAGTTTTTATTCGGAGAGCCTTTTGGTGAAGCACACAACGCAACTGCCGATGTTGAAGCAACTACCCGTTGTTTTTTAGAGCTTATTCGTAAGCAACAATATACTATTGAGAAGTTAGACGTACAACCTGATTATTTTAAAAATTTCTCCGAGGTTAACCCTCAAGAAATTAAACTAATCGGTTTAAAGCACATCAACTTAAAAAAGGCATCTAAAAAAATTGCAGATGCACTATGGAAAAAAGATACAGGTGCAATATCAAAAGAAGAAATAAAAGAAAATTTAGCAACTTTAGAAACCGCTAGTTTTTCTCACTTACATAACCATACTCAGTTTTCCATTCTACAATCTACCATTAGTGTTCCTAATTTAATTGCCGCAGCTGCAAAAGCTAAAATGCCAGCAGTTGCAATGACGGATCATGCAAATATGATGGGGGCTTTCCATTTCGTAAATGGAGTTCTAAATCACAACAAAGGTGTTGTTGATAGAAATGAAGAAAAATTAAAAAGATTTGAAGCTACGAAAAATGGAACTTTAGCCGAAGGCGAAGAAGCTTTAGACGAATTACCCGAACCTGAAATAGAAATTACACCTATTATTGGTTGTGAGTTTCAAGTTTGTGAAGACCATACCAATAAATCTCAAAAAGATAACGGATACCAAATTGTAATGCTTGCCAAAAACAAGCAAGGGTATTTAAATTTAGCGAAAATGTCATCTATCGCTTTTGTTAGTGGTAAGTATTATGTGCCACGTATTGACAAAAAAGTAGTAGAGCAATATAAAGAAGATATTATTGTACTTACAGGTAACCTTTATGGTGAAGTACCTAGTAAAGTATTAAATGTTGGTGAAAACCAAGCTGAAGAAGCATTGTTGTGGTGGAAAGAAACTTTTGGCGATGATTTGTATATTGAAATTATGCGTCATGGTCAAGAAGATGAAGACCGTGTAAATCAAGTTTTAATTCAGTTTGCAAAAAAACATGATGTAAAATTGGTAGCTACCAATAATACATATTACGCAGAAAAAGAAAATGCGCATGCACACGACATTCTATTGTGTGTAAAAGATGGTGAAAAGCAAGCTACACCAATTGGTCGTGGTCGCGGATACCGATATGGTTTACCTAATCAAGAATATTACTTTAAATCTTCAGATGAAATGAAGGAGCTTTTTAAAGATATTCCTGATGCCATTATTAACATTCAAGAAGTTGTCGATAAAGTAGACACCTTTACACTTGCGCGTGATGTATTATTACCCGCCTTCGATATCCCCGAAGAATTTCAGTTCGCTGAAGACAAATTAGATGGTGGTAAACGCGGTGAGAATAAGTTTTTACGACATATTACATACGAAGGCGCTAAAATAAGATACGGAGAAATTACTCCTTCAATTGATGAACGATTAGATTTTGAGCTACAAGTAATTGAAAAAACAGGGTATCCTGGTTACTTCTTAATTGTTGAAGATTTTATCCGTGCCGCTCGAAAGATGGATGTATCGGTTGGTCCTGGCCGTGGATCAGCAGCAGGTTCTGCTGTTGCGTATTGTTTATGGATTACCAATTTAGACCCTATTAAGTACGATTTACTTTTTGAGCGTTTCCTAAATCCGGATCGTGTAAGTATGCCCGATATTGATATTGATTTTGATGATGAAGGGCGTGGTCGCGTAATGGATTATGTAATTGATAAATATGGCTCCAACCAAGTGGCTCAAATTATCACTTATGGTACCATGGCTGCAAAATCATCGATTAGAGATACAGCTCGTGCATTAGACTTACCATTAGGTGATGCTGATAGAATGGCAAAGTTGATTCCGAATATGTCTAAATTAAAAAAAATAATCGGAATTGATGAAAAAACGCTAAAAAGTAAATTTAATAGCGAAGAGCTTCTTAAGATAAACGAACTTATTGCTATTTCTCAAGGCAATAACCTCGAATCTGAAACCTTAAACCAGGCTTATATACTAGAAGGTTCAGTTCGTAATACGGGTATTCACGCTTGTGGGGTAATTATTACACCTGATGATATTACAAAATTCGTACCCGTTGCATTAGCAAAAGATTCTGAAATGTATTGCACCCAGTTTGACAACTCGGTCGTGGAAGATGCAGGCTTACTAAAAATGGATTTCTTGGGGTTAAAAACATTAACCCTAATTAAGGATACCGTAAAAATTGTAAAAGCAAAACATGGTGTCGAGTTAGATCCAGAAAACTTCCCGCTAGACGATGTAAAAACATATGAGCTTTTCCAACGTGGTGAAACAATAGGGGTTTTCCAATATGAATCTCCTGGAATGCAAAAACACATGAGAGCCTTAAAACCTACTGTTTTCGCCGATTTAATTGCCATGAATGCCTTGTACCGACCTGGCCCGATGGAATATATACCAAGTTTTATTGCTCGTAAGCACGGTACTGAAGAAATTATTTATGACCTTGATGCTAATGAAGAATACTTAGCAGAAACCTACGGTATTACAGTATACCAAGAGCAAGTGATGTTGCTATCACAAAAACTAGCAGATTTCACCAAAGGTGAAGCCGATGTTTTACGTAAAGCAATGGGTAAAAAACAGAAATATGTTCTTGATAAAATGAAGCCTAAATTTATTGAGCAAGCTTCTGCAAAAGGGCATGCTGTTGATAAATTAGAAAAAATTTGGAAAGATTGGGAAGCTTTCGCAGCATATGCCTTCAACAAATCTCACTCTACTTGTTATGCCTGGATTGCATACCAAACTGCCTATTGTAAGGCACACTACCCTGCCGAATACATGGCTGCTGTATTATCGAATAATATGAACGATATTAAGCAGGTTACCTTCTTTATGGAAGAATGTAAACGCATGGGGTTAGATGTTTTAGGGCCAGATGTAAATGAATCGTACTACAAATTTGCGGTAAATGATGCAGGAGCTGTACGTTTTGGTATGGGAGCCGTAAAAGGTGTTGGACGTGGTGCTGTAGAAACTATTGTTGAGAATAGAAAAGAGAAAGGTCCTTTTAAATCTGTTTTCGATTTATCAAAACGAATTGATTTAAGAGCTGCCAACAAAAAAGCGTTTGAAAACTTAGCTGTTGCTGGCGGATTTGATTCTTTTGGAGATACGCACAGGGCACAATATTTTGTTGACGAAGGAGATGGTATTACATTTTTAGAAAAAGCTGTAAAATATGGATCTAAATTTCAAGAGAACGAAAACTCTAGCCAAGTAAGTTTATTTGGTGATGCTAGTGATGTACAAATACCAGAACCTGTTGTTCCTCCTTGTGAAGAATGGGGAACTATGGAAAAACTACGTCGTGAAAAAGAAGTTGTAGGTATTTATATTTCTGGTCACCCATTAGATGATTTTAATGCAGAAATAAAATCATTTTGCAACGCAAGCCTATCCGATTTAAATGATCTAGAACGTGTTGTAAACAGAGAGTTATCTTTTGCTGGCGTAATAACTGATGTACAGCACCGTATTTCTAAAAATGGAAAAGGCTGGGCTATGTTTACGATGGAAGATTACACTGACTCTTTCGAATTTCGAATTTTTGGTGAAGAATATTTAAAATTCCGCCACTTTTTAATGATCAATAGCTTTGCCTATGTTAAAATATTTGTAAAAGAAGGTTGGGTAAATAGAGATACAGGAAAAAAAGGAGATCCTAGAATGCAATTTAATAGCTTTATGCTTCTGCAAGAAGTTATGGAAACCTATGCTAAAAAACTAACCATTAATTTAAATATTGACACTTTAAAAGAAGAAAACATCATATCTCTCAAAAGCACTTTAGGCTCTTATATTGGAGACCATACGCTGAATTTTGTAGTTTATGAAATGGAAGAATCTATAAAAGTAAATTTAGTAAGTCGAAAGCAAAAAGTGCAAATAAGCAGTGAACTTTTAAAACAACTTGAAGAGCAAAATGTTCTTTTCAAGCTCAATTAATAAATTTTACTTATAGGGCAATAGTCAAAACGAATAAAACGTTAGTAAGGAATAAGTATATTATTTGACTAAATTTGTATAATTATTTTAAAACAAAACGATATGGCATTAGAGATAACAGACGCAACTTTTGACGAAGTAGTCTTAAAAAGTGATAAACCAGTAGTAGTTGATTTTTGGGCAGCATGGTGTGGACCATGTAGAATGGTTGGACCAATCATTGACGAAGTAAGTACAGAATACGATGGTAAAGCAGTAGTTGGTAAAGTAGATGTTGATGCAAATCAAGAATTTGCTGCTAAATACGGTGTACGTAACATACCTACTGTATTGGTATTTAAAGGTGGTGAAATTGTAAGTAGACAAGTAGGAGTTTCTCCTAAGAAAGTTTATACAGATGCAATTGACGCTGCAATGTAATTGAAACTTATATTATATATAAAAAAGGGTAGACAAATGTCTACCCTTTTTTATTTTTAAAAACTTTCGTTTAAAACTACTTTCCTAACATAAGAACTTCATTGCATTTTATTTCTGTAATATAACGTTTCTCACCTTCTTTATTTTCATAAGATCGATGTGTAAGTTTCCCTTCTACAGCCACTTGCTTTCCTTTTGTTAAATAGTTTTCTACAATTTCTGCCGTTTTACCCCAAGCTACTATATTATGCCACTGGGTATCTTCTACTTTTTCTCCTTTCGCATTTTTATACGAATCACTTGTAGCGATTGTGAATTTTGCGAGTTTCATTCCGCTTTCTAAGTTTACAATTTCTGGGTCATTACCTAAGTTACCAATTAACTGTACTGAATTTTTAAGTGCGTTCATAATTTTAATTTTAGTATCCTGATGTTATTCAGGAAAGTTTAAACAGTTAAGACTATCGGAACACTATTGTTTCGACACTGCAAACTTATAACGACACCTAAAATATATTCGGTTTGGAAATAGTTACTTTCGCTTACAAACGTTTGTAGTCGTTTGTAATTGCTCACAAAGCATAAGTTTGCTTAGCTATTTCTAGCTCTTCATTAGTTGGCACAACAAGTATTTTAACGGCAGCAGCATCTTTCTGAATTTCTAAAATACCCGAACTTCTTTTAGCATTTTTATTGCTATCAATATAAATACCTAAGGCTTCCATCTTTTCACAAACCATAGCTCTTAACAAACTTGAATTTTCGCCAATACCACCCGTAAATAAAATAACATCTACACCATTAAGTGTAGCAATATAACTACCAATAAATTTTTTAATACGATATGCTGTCATAACCAATGCCAACTTACAGTCTTCATTTCCTTCTTTTGCTCCATTCTGTATTTCTCGCAAATCCGAATACCCTGTAAGTCCTAAAAGACCACTTTGTTTTTGCAGTAATTTATTTACATCACTAGATGACATACCTAAACTATCCATTAAGTAAAAGACTATAGAATGATCAATATCTCCGCTTCGAGTACCCATAATAAGTCCGTTTGTTGGGCTAAAACCAAGAGAATGATCTATACTCTTACCCTCTTTTATTGCAGTAATACTACACCCGTTACCTAAATGAATACTTATTATTTTATCCGCTGTTTTGTTTACATAATTTGCAGCCTGTTCAGATACATATTTGTGACTCGTACCATGAAAACCATATACTCGTATATTATTTTCATCTGAAAGTTGTTTAGGAATAGCATAACGATATGCTTTTTCAGGAATTGTTTGATGATACGCAGTATCAAAAATTGCAACCTGACCTGCTTTTTTAAAAATTTCAATTGCGACTTTAATTCCTGTTGCATTTGCAGGGTTATGCAATGGTGCTAATGATGATAAGCGTTCAATTTCTGCTAAAACGAAATCATTAATTTTAGTTGGTTGATCAAACTTACTTCCACCATGTACTACACGATGAGCTACGATATTAATGTCATCTGCATGTTTTAAAACACCTAAATCATCATGCAATAACATATCAGTAATGGCCAATAAACCTTGATTATGATCTTTTAGATTCATTACCTGACTATGAGACTGCCCCTTAGCTTCATAATGTAAAAGACCATCTAAAAGACCTATTCGTTCCACCAAACCTTTACATATAATTTCTTCAGAAGGCATTTTAATCACCTGAAATTTGATAGAAGAACTCCCTGAATTGATAATCAAAATCTGCATAATTATTAACTTTCTTGTGCTTGTATAGCTGTTACTACTACGGTATTAAAAACATCTTCAACGGTACAACCTCTACTTAAATCATTCACAGGCTTATTTAAACCTTGCAACATTGGACCAATTGCTAATGCTCCAGTTTCTCTTTGCACCGCCTTATAAGTATTATTGCCTGTATTTAAATCTGGAAAAATCAAAACAGATGCTTGACCTGCAACTTCTGAGTCTGGCAGTTTACTTTTACCAACTAACGGGTCCACTGCTGCATCATACTGAATAGGACCTTCTATTTGCAAATGAGGGTGTGTGTTTTTTACAATTTCAGTTGCTTTTCTAACCTTATCAACATCATCACCCTTACCTGAACTACCTGAAGAGTATGACAACATCGCTATTTTAGCTTTTATACCAAAAGCTTCTGCTGAAGCTGCAGATGAAATGGCAATTTCGGCTAATTGTTCCGCTGTAGGGTTCGGGTTAATAGCACAGTCTCCAAAAACCGAAACACGATTTTCTAAACACATAAAAAATACAGAAGACACAACACCAATACCTGGTTTGGTTTTTACAAATTGTAATGCTGGGCGTATAGTATGCTGGGTTGTATGTACTGCTCCTGAAACCATCCCGTCTGCATCTCCTTTATACACCATCATGGTTCCGAAATAGGAAACGTCAAGCATTGTATCTCTGGCAACATCCATATTAACTCCCTTATGTTTTCTTAGTTCACAAAAGGTCGCAGCATATCTTTCAAAATTAGGTGCAGTAGCTGGGTCTAGAATGTTTAGATGAGAAATATCGAAACCTAATTGCATAGCCTTCTTCTCTATTTGTTCTTGATTACCTAAAAGAGTAATATCAACAATACCCAACTCACTTAACTCACTAGCTGCCTCAATAATCCGAGCATCTTCACCTTCAGGTAGTACAATATGTTTTTTAACTGTTTTAGCACGTTGCACTAAATTATATTGAAACATTCTTGGTGTAGTACTCTTTGGTTCAAAAGTTTCTAAACGCTCGAGTAGCAATTCACCATCTATATGGGTATTAAAAAGTGCTATTGAGGTTGCTATTTTCTGTTTGCTTTCTGCATAAATCTTAGATTTTATATTCCCAACAGCATTGGTAGTATCAAAAGTACCTTGTTTTACAGATATTATTGGAACATGTGTTTCAAAGCCTTCTAACAATTTTAAAATAGAAGGTTCTGGGAGAATGCCACCTGTTAATACGATACCCGAAATCGTAGGGTAATTATCAGATAAATTTGCTTGTAAAGCACCAAGAATAATATCAGAACGATCACCAGGTGTAATTACCAAACTATTATCACGCAGATGTTTTAAATAATTATGCAGTTGCATTGCACCTACACCAAAACTCCCCGTCTGGTTATTTAAACTTTCGCCACCAAAAAGAACTTCGCCATTAAGGTGCTCTACGATTTCTTTGATTGTAGGGTGTGAAAGATTTTTAACTCTAGGTACTGTAAAAATTACTGTTTTATCTTTAAGTTCTTTTTTAAGTCTTTTATTGACAAAATCCATGTTTTCAGGTCGTAACTTGTTCGCTACAACCCCTAAAAGTTCAATACCTTTTTGGATATAAGTATTAACAGCAGATTCTAAATTACCAAAAAATTCTTCTAAACTTTTACCTCTAGCATTATCAATTAAAATAACAGGAATACCTAAATTTTTTGCAATATCTAAATTTAAATCAAATTCTATAACACTACCATCACTCGTGAAATCGCTACCCTCAACCAGAATAAAATCAAACTGCTCTTCTAGCTTTTTGTATTTAGATATAATTTTATCTAAAATATCACCTTTTCTGCCATCGTTGAACATATCAACGACTTGACTTTGAGTAAGCGCGTAGGCATCTTCAACAGCTATATCTAAATCGAAATGAGAAATTACTGTATTAATATGATTATCAACTTCTCCTTTTTTTAAATCTCCAATTACAGGCCTAAAATACCCTACTTTTGCCATTTTACCGAGTAAGAGCTGCATCAAACCTAATACAAGTAATGATTTTCCGCTATGAGATTCTAAAGCTGCAACGTAAAGCGCTTTTGTCATAATTTTAAAATATTTTCTAATTACGCTTAAAGATAAGAGTTTTTCTTTTTTAGAAAATACGTTAATTAGAAAAACATGTGTTTTATCATTTGTAATAATTACGGAAGCTTTACGACTAATACTTACCGAAAAAAATGTAGAAATTACCTTAGAAAATCTATTTTAAAATAAACTTTACATTAAAACATAAAACATATGTCTTCAAAAAATATACTATACTCCGTTTTAGACCTTGCCATAGTATCTAAAGGCAATTCTTTAACCGAAACATTTAAAAACACATTAAAATTAGCTCAAAAAGCAGAAGAGTTTGGCTATACTCGTTTTTGGTTAGCAGAGCACCATAATTCTGACTACATAGCTAGCTCAGCAACATCTGTATTAATTGGCTACGTTGCAGAAGGTACGAGCACTATTAGAGTAGGTTCTGGTGGTATTATGTTACCAAACCACTCACCCCTTATTATTGCGGAGCAATTTGGAACATTAGGCAGTTTATACCCAAACAGAATTGATTTAGGTTTAGGTAGAGCGCCAGGTACTGATCAAGAAACAGCAAAGGCTATAAGATCTGACCACAGAGAAGCTGCTTTTACTTTTCCTGAAGAAGTAGGAGAAATACAAAAATATTTTTCTTTAAACAATGTGAGTTCTAATGTTCGAGCTACAATTGCTGAAGGCGTAGATGTACCTTTATATATTTTAGGATCTAGTACGGATAGTGCTTATTTATCTTCCAAAAAGGGACTTCCTTATGCTTTCGCTAGTCATTTTGCTACAGCAAAACTTTTTGATGCTCTAAAAATATATCATGAAGAGTTTACACCTTCTGAATATTTACAAAAACCCTATACCATGGCTGGTGTAAATATAATTATAGCCGATACTGATGAAGAGGCTGAAAAAATTTCAACTTCTTTATACAAAATAATTATTGGGTTACTTACTGGCAAAAGAGATTACATGCAAGAACCTACCGAAATGACACCCGAATTAAGAGAAATGGTAAAGCACCCTTCGGTACATCAAATGCTTAAATATTCTTTCATTGGAAGTAAAGAAACAGTGAAAAAGCAAATTTCTGAATTTATTGACAAAACTAAAATTGACGAATTAATTGCTGTTACAAATATTTATGACGCACAAGATCGCATCAAATCATATAAACTGTTTTCGGAAATAATGAAAGAGTTAAATGAAGAGAACTCATAAATAGTTTCTTTTATTTACTTTCACTACATTATTTAAGTGCTAACTTTAACAAGTTAGCACTTTCTTTTTTCTCACATTCTTACAAAAGCTTGTAATAACTTCATTATTAAACATGAAATTTTTATATTTAATCTCGGGAAACAGAATATAACTTACCGAAAATGAAAATACATTTACTCACTTTATCTTTTACGCTACTGCTATTTAGTTGTAAAACAGAAACTAAAGAAAAAAATGATATCCCAAATGTAGAAGAAACTACTATTGGAAAACATATTGAAAAATTAGCTTCTGACGATTTTTTGGGCAGAATGCCCTTTACGGAAGGAGAAACTAAGACTGTAAATTACTTAAAAGAAGAATTTTCAAAACTTGGTCTTTTACCTGGTAATGGTGATCGTTTTTTTCAAGATGTTCCGATGGTCGAAATTACAGGGGCACCATCTGACAAAATGACTATTACAGGGAGTAAAATTCCTATAGATTTAAAGTATTTTGATGATTTTGTAGCTCTTACTCAAAAAATAAAACCAGAAGTAAACTTAGAAGAATCTGAGCTTGTATTTGCAGGCTATGGCATTGTTGCTCCTGAATATGGCTGGAACGATTACGAAGGTATTGACTGGAAAGGAAAAACTGCAGTTGTTTTAGTAAATGACCCCGGTTTCAAATCCAACGATTCTACATTATTTAAAGGCAACGCTATGACATACTATGGCAGATGGACTTATAAGTTTGAAGAAGCTGCAAGACAGGGCGCTGCCGGAGTTTTAATTATTCATGAAACAGAACCTGCTTCTTATGGTTGGAATGTAGTACAATCAAGTTGGAGTGGTGCTCGCATGAATTTAGAAAGTAATTTACCTACCACAGATGTACAAGGTTGGATTAGCAAAGAAAGTGCTGAAAAAATATTTGAAACATCTAGTATCGACACTAAAAATTACAATGAGCTTGCTAAACAAAAAAACTTTAAAGCAACGCCTTTAAACCTAAAAATATCTGTGCAAATAAAAAACACCATTAAAAAAGATATTTCCAAAAATGTCGTTGCTTTATTGCCTGGCACAGATCAAAAAGATGAATATATAATTTACTCTGCTCACTGGGATCATTTAGGCGTTGGCCATCCGGTAAATAATGATTCAATTTACAACGGAGCAGTTGACAATGCTTCAGGAACAGCTTGCCTATTAGCAATCGCTGAAGCTTTCAAAAAAGGAAAACCTCAAAAAAGATCTATTGTTTTTATAGCTGTTACAGCAGAAGAACAAGGCCTTTTAGGTTCTGCATACTATGCTGAAAACCCAATTTTTAACCCTAAAAAAACGGTTGCAAATATAAATATGGATGCGATTGAAAGCCCTGGCCCGATGAAAGATTTAACCATTACAGGTTTCGGACACTCTGAAATGGATAATTATGCTAAAGTAGTTGCCGAAAAACAAGGTCGATACATTATTCCTGACCCCGATGCTGAAAAAGGATATTTTTTCAGATCAGATCATTTCAACTTTGCCAAAATTGGTATACCTGCATTGTATGCTAGTGGCAGTTATGAAGATTTTGACCATGGTATTGAGTTTGTAAAAAAAATGAAAACGGAATATTCAAATAACAAATATCATCAACCTGCCGATGAATATATTGCTGGAGTAACAGCCTTAGGTGGTATTCAGTTTGATGCTCAACTTTTATTTGAAATTGGATTACAACTTTCTAACGAAACTTATTTTCCTAAATGGTACCCAACCAGCGAATTTAAAGCTGCAAGAAACAATTAAGATTCCCCAAGAAATCTTACTCCTTAAAAAGTAAATTTATGAACAGTATACTAATTTTTGACCAGACCTACCAAGGCCAAAACTACAGTAAAACCCGATTGCCAAAAGCAGACTACGAAAATTGTATTTTTGAAAATTGTATTTTCTCAAAAGCAGATTTAACAAATTGCACCTTTTCTGAATGTGAATTCACTGATTGTGATTTAAGTAATGTTGATATAAAACATACTACTTTTAAAGAAGTTGAATTTAAAGATTGCAAAATATTAGGCGTTAATTTTAATGATTGCACCACGTTTTTACTTTCCTTTTCTTTTGAAAATTGCATGTTGGATTTATCTTCTTTCTATAAGTTAAAATTAAAAAACACTCTTTTCAATCACTGTAAAATGCATCAAGTAGATTTTACAGAGGCAGACATGTCTGCTTCAATTTTTGAAGAATGTGATTTAGAAGGTTCTATTTTTGGAACAACTAATTTAGAGAAAGCCGACTTTACTACTGCCTATAACATTTCATTTGATCCTGAGAAAAACAAAATTCAAAAAGCTAAGTTTTCAAAAGACAATTTATTAGGTCTGCTAAGTAAATATCAAATAGAAATAAAATAAATATTACAATTTTTAAATTTGCCTAAACCTTAATTAATTATCTGTAATAAATTGTATATTAGAGCATAACAAAATTATAACCATGAAAGCAATTCTGTTTTTTTTATTATGCACTACACTATGTTCTGCTCAAAATATACTTTCTTCTTCTGAAAATGAAGCTGCTCCTGAAGCAACAATACAAGATGCTGCATTTATTGAAGGACATTGGAAAGGAGAAGCTTTTGGAGGTCTTGCTGAAGAAATATGGACATCTGGTTTAGGGAACTCAATGATGTTTTCGTTTAGATTAGTAATTGACGGAGTGGTTGATTTTTATGAAATAGGTCAAATCATAGAAAAAGATAACACGCTTCAATTACAGTTGAAACACTTTGGACCTGATTTAAAAGGCTGGGAAGAGAAAGATGAAACTCAAGACTATATACTCGTAAAAAAAGAATCTAACACACTATATTTTAACGGTATAACCTACTCTAAAGTAAATGACTCAGAACTTATTGTTCATGTTCGAATTAAAGAAAATGGAACAACACAAGAATTGACATTCAAATTTAAAAAAGATTAATTTGGAGAAAAATTGCCCCGAATGTGGAGAGAAAATAATAGGTCGTATTGACAAAAAATTCTGTTCTGATTATTGTAGAAATTCTTACAACAATAAAATAAATAAAGACAGTAAAAATCTAATTCGAAATATCAATAATCGACTTAGAAAAAATCACAGAATTTTAGAAAGTTTTCCACTAAACGATGGTAAAACAAAAACTACCAGAAATAAACTTTTAGACAAAGGTTTCGATTTTGATATATTCACAAGCATTTACACGACTAAAAAAGGTACTATATACTATTTTGTTTACGATTTAGGGTATTTACCGCTTGAGAACAATTTGTATATGATTGTCAAAAGAGAATAAAAAAAGCTTCCTAAAAATTATATTTAGAAAGCACATCTATACTAAAGTAAATATTTTATTTTACCAGTTTTGCCCGCTTAATTTTAATGCCGCAATCACTACATCTTTTCTACTTATTTGACCAACAAGAATATCGTTTTTCATTACAGGCAATCTACGTCTGTTATTTTTATGAAAAATACCAGCTGCGTCAAAAATACTAATGTCACTAGATATTGTTTCTACATTTTTTGTCATGTAACTATCAACCCTTTTATCAAGTATTGGTTGATTAAAATATCTACTTTCAGAAATGGTCTTCATACAATCTGCTTCTGAAATAATGCCGACCAAAAAACCATTACCATCTAAGACAGGTCCACCAGAAATATTATGCTTTGTAAAAAGCTCCATAACTTCTAATATAGATTGATCTGGCAAAAACGTAACTAGCTTTCTAGTCATATAATTTTCTACTAAAATAGGAGCATCAAATTCTTTTTTGACAACTTTTCGAGCTCCTTGAAAACTTTTGATTCCCATTTATATTTATTTTTAGGTTGATCTTAAATATATCATTATTAATTGAAATAACGCAATAAATTAATTTAATATCTACAAAATACCTATATTTTTAACATTTTAATCGAAAATATTTCATCAAACCAATTCTTTTGATTGTAAAAACTGATTCCGCTTATAATTTTATATTTTTATATAAAACTTACATTCGTCCTAAAACAACAGATCAAGCTTAAAACCAACGTTACTCGCCATACGCCATGAAAAAAACCACCTCAATCATTACCATACTACTTCTTTTATTAGCAACATATTGGGGTTTTAAATCATCGATGCCAATTTATAAAGTTGACAAAGATTTATCCGAGTATTCATTTTCTACAGACAAAGCATTAGCTCATGTAAAAAAAATTGGAGAAAAGCCACATGCTGTCGGCTTCCCAGCCCATGCTGAAGTTAGAGCATATATTATAGACCAACTAGAGAAAATAGGTTTGGAAACGAGTACTCAAAAAGGATATACTGCTGGCGATTGGGCTAATTTAAGTCAAGCAACGAATATCATAGCTCGTATAAAAGGCTCTGGCAATGGCAAGTCTCTAATTTTATTATCTCATTATGACAGCAACCCGCATTCATCATTAGGAGCTAGTGATGCAGGCAGCGGTGTTGCAACTATTTTAGAAGGCATAAGAGCATATTTGGCAAAAAATAAAACACCAAAAAATGATATTATAATTTTAATTTCTGATGCTGAAGAGCTAGGTTTAAATGGCGCAGATCTATTTGTAAATAAACATCCTTGGGCTAGAAATGCAGGTATGGTTTTAAATTTTGAAGCCCGTGGTAGCGGAGGACCTTCTTATATGCTTATCGAAACCAATACCGGAAATGGAAATATTATTAAAGAGTTTACAAAGGCAAATCCTGATTTTCCTGTTGCAAACTCATTAGTATATAGTATTTATAAAATGTTGCCTAATGATACTGACTTAACTGTTTTTAGAGAAAAAGGGAATATTGATGGAATGAATTTTGCTTTTATTGATGACCATTATGACTATCACACTGAAAAAGACACATACGAAAGATTAGACAAAAAAACATTAGCGCACCAAGGCAGCTATTTAATGCCTTTATTATTACATTTTAGTAATGCCGATTTGTCTAAAATAAAAAGCGATAGTGATTACAACTATTTTAATGTTCCGTATTTCAAGCTAGTCTCATATCCTTTTAGTTGGGCGTGGTATATTTTTGGCATAGCTGTTTTGGGCTTTATTATTTTTTTAATTTATGGCTTAAACAAAAAGATTATCACACCAATTACTGCATTAAAAAGTTTTGTACCCGCTTTACTTGTTATTTTAATAAACACCCTTATTGGCTATTTTAGTTGGTCATTGTTAAAATTGCTCTACCCTGCTTATCAAGATATTTTACATGGATTTACATATAACGGATATACATATATTGCAGCATTTACTTTAAGCTCAATTGGTGTTTGCTTTTATGTATACCATAGATTCAATAAAATAACGACACCAAACCTTTTAATAGGCCCTATAACTATTTGGTTATTAATTTGTGGGGGACTTAGCATGTATTTACCAGGAGCAAACTTTTTCACAATACCAGTTATTGCTGTACTTGCTTCGTTTTTAATCACAATTAATCAACAAAAACCTAATAGCTTTTTATTAGTTTTTCTTGCATTGCCTGCCATTTGGATATTTACACCCTTTATAAAAATGTTCCCTGTTGGTTTGGGTTTAAAAATGATGGTTGCATCAACAATGCTAAGTTCATTGTTGTTTTTATTACTCTTACCCATTTTTGCTTTTTATAAACACAAAGGACAATTGGCTTTAGTTTGCCTGTTATTATTTTTAGGATGTATGGTATCAGCTCATTTTAATTCAGGTTTCACTGAAAAAAATGCAAAACCGACCAGTTTACTATATGTTTACGACAAAGACACTAATACCGCAAAATGGGCAACCTATGAGAATGTTGTTTCTAATTGGACTTCCCAATTTATAAATGATAATAAAACGAAAGCAATTGCTCATAATCAGAAAATAATTAGCAGTAAATATGGTACTGGTTTTACATATATAAGCGAAGCGCCTTTAAAAGACCTTAATTTTTCTACAATTAAAAAAACGAAAGACACTATAATTGGTACTGAAAGGCATTTACAAATTTGCATCACTCCTGAAAGGTATATAAATCGATTAGAGATTTTCACCAACGATGTACAAATTAAAAAAGCACGTGTTAATACAATTGCTTTATCTGATAAATTTTTATCAGATAGGAGAAAGGGTAAGTTAATCACACACTATATAACAGACAATGCATATACTGAATTAGAATTAGTACTAAAAGCAACAGAGAAACTAGAGTTAACCTTTTATGAAGCTTCTAATGATTTACTTACAAACAAATTATTTACGATTCCGAAAAGACCAAAAAATAATATTCCGATGCCATTTGTTTTAAATGACGCTATCTTAGTAACAAAAACAATATCATTTGAGTAATACAATCGCAATTATAGGGTGTGGCTGGTTAGGACTACCTTTAGCTAAAGAATTTATAAAAGAAAATTTTACAATAAAAGGATCTACTACTTCTCCAGAGAAAATCAATCTTTTAAAAAAAGAAGGCATTGAGCCTTACTTGATAAAACTTAATGAAGGTGAGATAGAAGGAAGCATTCATGAATTTTTAAAAAATGTAGATACAATTATTATTAATGTTCCACCGAGATTAAGAGGTGTAAGCAAAGAAAATTATGTATCAAAGATGCATTTGCTACATTCCGAAATAAAAAGAACTACTATTAAAAATGTTGTTTTTATCAGCAGTACATCTGTTTATGGTGATATAGATGGCGAGGTTACTGAAAAAACAATTCCTGAACCCGCTACCGAATCAGGGAAACAACTTATTGTTTCAGAAAACATTTTCAAAAACGACTCAGATTTAAAAGTTTCTATTATAAGATTTGGTGGTTTAGTAAGTGAAGATAGACACCCTGTAACCATGCTATCGAAAAAAGATAATTTGTCTAATGGTAATATGCCAATAAACCTAATACATAGAAATGATTGTACTCTCATTATAAAATCTGTAATAAAGAACTGTTGGTGGGACACAATCATCAATGGTGTTTACCCTTACCACCCGAAAAAACAAGATTATTATAAAAAAGAAGCAATCAAAAGAAACTTAAAAGCACCTAAGTATGAGCCAAATAGCTCTGAAAAAGGCAAAATTATTGTATCTGAGTTTTTAATAAATCATAAAAAATTCAAATTTCTTACAAGCATCAGGAATTAACCTACAACAAGTATCAGTTGTTTCACAACAAAAAACACTTGTTTCACAAATTCGTTTCTTCTAAATCAAAGTTTATAGTATACATTTAGCATCATACTAAAAAAATCGATTATCATGGAAAATTCTATTGTAAAAACAAGAGTTTTTAAAGAAATTGAAACTCTTATATCTAAAAGTTGTCCAAGTCGAAAAATCCCCCGAAAATTTCAAAACCTACATATAATTATTTTAAAAAAATACTACAATGCATCTAGTGTAACTATTGACTACCATAGAAATAGGGTTGAAATGGATATCATTATAGATGATGGCTTTTATGATCCAAAAAAGCTAAACTCGTACATGCCTACATTACATGCTAATTTATTATTCAGTAATCTTCGAAACTTTTTGAATGAATCTATTGATAAAGACAGTAAAAATTTAGGGTTTTATGCAAGTCTCTTAAAGTCTTATAAAGAAAATTTTATTGTTATATAAACTAAAAGAGGTAAGACACTTAATATATCTTGCCTCTTTTTTACACTTACACTATACATTACTGTATTTAACGATTTCCTTAACAGGATACTACGAATAATTTTTATAGTTTAGCGAGCCTAATTTTAAGGGGAACTAAAAATGAAAAAAAAATTATTTGTGCTTTTTTTAAGCATTAGCTTTATTGGTACTGCACAGACTAAAACTGATTTACAAAAGCACTACGAGTCATTTTACAAACAAATGCGCTTACAAGGCGATGTAAATGGCATCATCAATGCAATTACTCATTTAAATGTAATATCACCCTCATTAGAGCGTAAAGATACCTTAGCTTACTTATATGCTGATAACAATCAGCACATGCAAGCACTAAATACTATTGGTGTCGAAAAAAATGATTCTGATTCCGACTTAGCTGTTCAGGTAAAAGCGATTTCTTTAAAAGCTTTAAACCAACCAAAACGTGCTATTGAGCAATTTGAAGTTTTATATAAAAGAACTCCGAGCCCTTATTTAGCATATGAACTTGCTGATTTAAAAATTCAAGTTGGTAATATAAAAGATGCTTCTGAAAATATTGAATATGGTATTGCAAATTCAAAAGAAGATATGAAACATGCTTTTTATGAAAGACAACAACCTTATCAGGTTTCTTTAAAAGCGGCTTTTTTGCATTTAAAGGGATTAGTAATCTATAATACTGATAAAAATAATATTGATGCTGCATTAGCTTTATTTAATGAAGCGATACAAATTGATCCAAATTTTAACTTAGCTAGTTTAAGTAAGCAAGCTTTAGAAAACATAAAAAACCCTCCTACTCTACCTTCGAAGCAGGAATAATACAAAATAAAAAAAAGCGAGCAAATGCTCGCTTTTTTTATTCTATGCTTTTAAGTTTTAGAGTAAGTAAGCTATCTTTTTTCTTTTTTAAGGCTGTAACCTCGGATACCTTCTCGTTAGGTATTGCTATAGATAGTACATAATGTGCAATTTTCCATTCACCGTCTATCTTTTTTAAAACCCCTGAGCCTCTACATAGTTTCATTTGCGTATCTAGCAACTCATCAAACCAGGCAAATTCATCTTCTACATAAATATTACGTTGTATTGCTGTAAAACTCCAAGCTTTACCTGCATCAAAATATGGTTTTGAAAAAGCTTTAAAAGCTTCGTTTTGCCAATTCTCAGTAGCATCAGTACCAATAAATACACCATCAGCTGTCATTAACCCAAAGTAAGCCTCAAAATTTGCATTTGCAGCTGCTTTATGCCACTCATTTATAATTTCATCAATTTTTAATTTCGCAGAGTTATCTTGAGCATAAGTCAAGCTTGAAATTGTAAAAGCAGCTATTAAAATAAATTTATTCATCAAATAAAACTTTAGGATCTAATGTACTCTTTACAACTATAGAAAACTGATTACTAAGTGCATTATAAGCAGTCACCATTTGTATAACAGACTCTCTAGGGTTTATATCAAACTCCATATCTAATTTTGTCTTCAGAACATACGTTCTAACTGTTCTTAGTCTGCTTTTTATATCTGGTCTATCAAATTCTTCTGGATAAGTAGATGCTTCTAATAATTTTTGTTTTTCAATTAACCCTTCTAACGCAATTGTTAAATCTTCTCTATTATCAACATTATAAATACTTCTAAAAGCAGAATGAAAAGCATTATACTCTGTCCAATCATGTAATATTAATGATGCTTTTTCATTAGGCTCATTGCTTTTAGGTAATTTTTTTAAAGCCACAAGGGTTTTAGATTTATCTATTTTTTCTTCTTCAACTTTTTTTTCAGCACACGAAATTGCGCCGAAGCAGATTAAAGCTAAAACAATTAATTTTTTCATATAGCTAAAGTACAAATTTTAGTAATCTATTTTTTTTATGTTATTAAAAAGTTAGTTTAAAATAACAGGATATTCAACTACAAATTAAAAATTTAAATAAATAAGAATACCTCAAAATTAACTCCTATAAAAGACCTGATTTTACACAAAGCTTAACACAAAAGTAATTTTATTAAAAATATAATAATATTATTAGGCTAATTTTAAAAATTTCTAACGAATTTTGTCAACCAAAATTTTCCTTATTTTTAAGAAACTAATTTGAGTTCAAAAATGCAGAAATCTATTTTAATTATTGGTGCTTGTGGGCAAATAGGAACAGAGTTAACATATGCTTTACGCGAAAAACATGGTGCCGATAGTGTAATTGCTAGTGATATTAGAGAAGGTAATACTGATTTGATGGCTTCTGGCCCATTTGAATTATTAGATGCTACCAATTACGAGGCTATTGAAGATGTTGTAATGCACTACGAAATTGAAGAAGTGTATTTAATGGCTGCTATGCTTAGCGCAACCGCTGAAAAGTTCCCGATGAGAGCTTGGAATTTGAATATGAATTCACTTTTCAATGTACTTAACTTAGCTAAAGAGAAAAAAATTAATAAAATATTTTGGCCTTCAAGTATTGCTGTATTTGGTCCTAACACTCCAAAAGAAAACACATTACAAAACACAATTATGGAGCCTAGTACCGTTTATGGTATCAGTAAACAATCGGGCGAGCGTTGGTGTGAGTATTACTTTAATAAATATGGGGTTGATGTTAGAAGTATTAGATACCCTGGCTTAATAAGCTGGAAAACACAACCAGGTGGTGGAACTACAGATTATGCTGTAGAAATTTATCATGAAGCTTTAAACAACAAAAAATACACCTGTTTTTTAGAAGAAGGTACAACGTTACCTATGATGTTTATGGATGATGCAATCAGAGCTACAATTTCTATAATGGAAAATGATTCTGAAAATATTAAGATAAGATCATCATACAACTTATCTGCAATGAGCTTTGATCCTTCTGAAATAGCTATTAGTATAAAAAATCACATTTCTGATTTTGAAATAAGCTACGAGCCAGATTCTAGACAAAGTATTGCTGATTCTTGGCCTAAAAGTATTAATGATGCCGAAGCACAAAAAGATTGGGGATGGAAACCAGAATTTGATTTAGAGAAGACTACAAAAACAATGTTAGAAAACCTTAAAGCATAAAAAAAACCCTTTACAAATTTTGTAAAGGGTTTTTTATTTTTAGTGTACAAATTTCAATTTATTTTCAATTGCCATAATCATACCATTAGCAATATCCTTTCCTGTTGCATTTTCGATACCTTCAAGACCTGGCGAAGAATTTACTTCTAACAATAAAGGCCCTTTATTTGAGCGAATAATATCTACACCTGCTACCGCTAAGTTTAAAACTTTAGCTGCTTTGATGGCTAGTTTTTTCTCTTCAGCTGTAATTTTTACAATTGAAGCTTTACCACCTTGATGAATATTTGCTCTAAACTCACCTTTTTCTGCTTGGCGCTGCATTGATGCTATAACTTTACCATTTACCACAAAGCAACGAATATCTTGCCCGTTTGCTTCTTTGATAAATTCTTGTACTAGTATGTTTGCTTGCACACTCTTAAAAGCGTTTATAACACTCTCTGCTGCTTTATTAGTTTCTGCTAAAACAACACCTTTACCTTGCGTGCTTTCTAATAATTTAATAATTAACGGAGCACCATTTACCATTCTAATTAAATCTTTAGTATCCATAGGAGACTTAGCGAAACCAGTAATAGGTATATGAATATCATTTTTAGAAAACAGTTGAGAAGCAAACAGTTTATCTCTAGATTGAGTAATAGCTTCTGCTGAATTTAAACAATACACACCTAAATTATCAAACTGACGAATTAAAGCACAACCATAAAATGTAACTGCAGGTTTGATACGAGGAATAATCGCATCAAATTCGTTTAAAATATTACCACCACGGTATCTAATTTCAGGAGAATTAGCATCTAATTTCATGTATGAGTGCTCTACATTTAAAAACACCATTTCATGACCTCTTGCTTCACCAGCTTCCATTAGCCTCTTATTACTATATAGATTAGGATTACTTGCTAATACCGCGATTTTAAGACCTGTTTTTTCTTTAAAATAGTTAGAATACTTTTGTGAAATTTCACCTGAATTAAAATCTTGAAGATTAAAACTGTCTGCAGGGTTAACAATATATCTATTGCTAAGTGCTTCTCTTCCCAAAAGCATACGAAATTCCATCGTATCTCTATTTGCTAGTGTAAGCTCCACATCAAAAGTATTTTCGCCTAAAGTCAACGGTGTTTTAATTACAAAACGTTCTTCTGAAATACCTGTAGAGCTTTTTACTGTTCTACGATCTACAATTTTTGCCTCACATTCGATTACAATACTTCTATTATCTTGAATTGGATTTACCTCGAACCTAACCAGTTCTTGAGCTCCTCGAATAAAAGTTTTAATATTTGCAGCTTGTATAGATGATGTTTTCGCACCAGAATCTACCCTTGCTTTAATTGCAGGAATACCCAAAGTATCAAAAACACACCACTCTTCACTACCAATAATTGTCAAATCTTCCAATGTAAATTTTTGTTTTAAATTAATTATGTTTTGTAATCGTACTTGTTTCTATTAAAATATTTAATCGTCTAAATCTTCTTCATCTTCAGGAAGAATATCTGGATCTACAACAGCTGATGCATCATCATCATCAAAATCTTCATAATCATCCTCGTCGTAATTAGCCATAGTTGTTTCTAACTTTGCACTAATTTTCACTAAATACTTTGTATCTTCCGTAGTAACCTCAACAGCCTCAATACGTTCGCCTTGAGCATTTTTAAATGATATTACATTTAAATCGTCATAACCATCAGGATATTTATCTACCAAAAGTTTTAATACTTCAGGTGTAAGCTTTTTAAAATCTACAATAACTCTTTTTAAATTATCCATAATTACATATCTAATAAGTAAGCAAAAACTAATGGCGCAACTATAGTTGCATCGCTTTCAATTATAAATTTAGGGGTATTAATATCAAGTTTTCCCCAAGTAATTTTCTCGTTAGGCACTGCACCTGAATAAGAACCATAACTTGTTGTTGAATCACTAATTTGACAGAAATAGCTCCAAAAAGGAGTTTCTGTTCTTTCCATATCTTGATATAACATAGGCACTACACAGATAGGAAAATCACCAGCTATACCTCCACCTATTTGGAAGAAACCAATTCCGTTT
This sequence comes from Cellulophaga sp. HaHaR_3_176, assembly GCF_019021925.1. Lineage (NCBI taxonomy): Bacteria > Pseudomonadati > Bacteroidota > Flavobacteriia > Flavobacteriales > Flavobacteriaceae > Cellulophaga > Cellulophaga sp. HaHaR_3_176. The sequence goes on along the minus strand of NZ_CP058990.1, from coordinate 3,574,097 downwards.
TCAGAATTATCAGTGTACCAATCTGCTAAAAATGTCATGTATTCAATACCAGATTTCATGGTACTAGCTTTTAACTCGCCTTTTAACACATAAGAAGCAAAAATGTTACCCATTGTACTATCTTCCCAACCTGGACAGATAATAGGAAGGTTTTTTTCTGCAGCTGCATACATCCATGAATCTTTAAGATCAATTTCGTAATGCTCTTCTAAAACGCCAGAAAGCAACATTTTATACATATATTCATGCGGTAAATAACGCTCACCAGCGTCTTCTGCATCTTTCCAAATTTTAAAAATATGCTCTTGTAATCTTCTAAAAGCTTCTTCTTCTGGGATACAAGTATCAGTTACACGGTTTAATCCTTTTTCCAATAAATCCCACTCATCTTGCGGAGTTAAATCACGATAGTTAGGCACACGCTTGTAATGAGAGTGAGCTACTAAGTTCATTATATCTTCTTCTAAGTTTGCTCCTGTACAAGATATGATTTGAACTTTATCTTGACGGATAACTTCAGCAAAAATTTTACCTAGTTCAGCAGTACTCATAGCACCTGCTAATGACACTAACATTTTAGCACCATTATTCAATTGTTCTTCGTACCCTTTTGCTGCATCTACTAAAGCTGCTGCATTGAAGTGTAAATAATATTTTTCAATAAAATTGGAGATAGCTCCTTTATTCTTCGTCATCTTCGAATTTTGAGTTATTAGAGGCACCTGCTATTTGATCTACATCGTATGTGTTATCGTACGAATCTTCAACAGCTGCATCCATAAATTTATAGCTTAACATTTTATAATACAATTTTGCCGCAAGAAAATCTGACGATTTATCATTTTTATTCGGGCAAAGTTCAACAATATCAAAGCCTACAACATTTTTCTCTTTAAAAACTTGCTTTAAAAAATCTAATGTTTCATACCATAATAACCCACCTGGCTCAGGTGTACCTGTCGATGGCATAATACTAGGGTCAAATGCATCTAAATCTAATGTTATAAAAACATTTTCGGTCATTAAATCTACTACCTTATCCATCCAGTATTCATCATTAACCATATCATGAGCGAAAAATGTTTTTTCCTCATCCATAAAGCTTTTTTCAATTGCGTCCATGCTACGAATACCTACTTGAATTAGGTTTGTAGTCTGGCTCGCCTCATGAACCGCACATGCATGGTTGAATTTCGTACCATCATAAGACTCTCTTAAATCAGCATGAGCATCAATATGTAAAACAGTCAAATTATCGAAACATTCATTAAATGCTCTGATTGAACCAATAGAGATAGAGTGCTCACCACCAAAAAGCGTTACAAACTTATTACGTTTTATGTAATCTTTTGTAGCAGCATGGACTGAATTCACCATTGCTTCTGGAGAACTATTTTCTGTAACAGCATCAGCAAGATAAACACCTTGCTCATACACTTCTGTACCAGTTTCAATGTCGTAAAGCTCCATATTTTCAGAGGCATTTAAAAATGCATCTGGTCCTTTGTCAGCTCCCTTACCCCATGTACTTGTTCCATCGTAAGGCACAGGTATTAATACCACCTTTGCCGTTTCCAATTGCGCAAATTTATCTGGGATTCCCGCGTAATTGTTAGTTGTCGTCATAGCCTAAAATTTTTAGCAGGTCTTCTGCTTTTTGTTGTTCATTAAATAATTTAGTTGATATATTTCCGTCTTTATCCTTATCGATTAAGATATGTTTTGGTGCTGGAATTAAACAGTGCTGTAAACCTCCATAACCACCTATTGTTTCTTGGTATGCTCCTGTATTAAAGAAACCTATATATAAAGGTTTATCTCTTCTATATTTGGGCAAATAAATAGCATTCATGTTCTGTTCACTATTGTAATAATCATCACTATCACAAGTTAAACCTCCCAATAAAACTCTCTCATATTCATCTTCCCACCTATTTATTGGTAACATTACAAAACGCTTATTAATTGCCCATGTATCAGGCAATGTTGTAATAAAAGAAGAATCTATCATATTCCACTTCTCTCTATCGTTTTGTTGTTTTTGATATAAGATCTCATAAATAGCACCACCACTCTCTCCTACAGTAAAACTTCCAAATTCTGTAAAAATATGTGGTACAGGTACATCTGCTTCTTGACAAGTAATATTTATTTGGTTGATGATTTCATCAATCATATATTGGTAATCATACTCAAAAGCCAAAGAATTTTTTATTGGAAAACCACCACCAATATTTAAACTGTCTAACGATGGGCACATTTTCTTTAACCTAACATACACTTTTAAGCATTTTACTAATTCGTTCCAATAATAGGCGTTATCTCTAATACCTGTATTGATAAAAAAGTGAAGCATTTTCAACTCTACCTTATCATTATCTTTTATCTGGTTTTCGTAAAATGGAACTATGTTTTTATAGCCTATACCTAATCTAGAGGTATAAAACTCAAACTTAGGTTCTTCTTCTGAAGCAATACGGATACCTACTTTAAAAGTATCTTTTATTACGTCTGATAATAATTCTATTTCTTCATAATTATCAATAACAGGAATACAGTTACGATGTCCTTCGTTTATTAAACGACCAATATTATCGATATACGCATCTCTTTTAAAGCCATTACATATTACATATGTATCATCTTTAATTTTTCCTTTTTGTTTAAGTTTTTCTACAATATTTATATCGTAAGCCGATGATGTTTCAATATGCACATCATTATTTAAAACTTCGTTTAGTACAGGCTGAAAATGCGAACTTTTTGTACAATAACAATAATGGTATTTACCTTTATAGTCATTTTTTTCCATTGCATTTTTAAACCAAACCTTCGCTCTATTAATATTTTGAGAAATTTTTGGTAGGTATGTGAACTTCAACGGTGTACCGTAATCTTCAACTAACTTCTTTAAAGGTATGCCATGAAAATTAAGATTTTCTCCATCTAAAGTAAATTCTTCCTGTGGAAAATAGTATGTCTGATCTATTAAATCAATATATTTTGTATTCATTAAAATGATTGTTATTTGTTAAAACTACTAAATAAGTAAGAAAAGCTTATCGCTTTCAATTAAAAATTTAAAACAATCACTAGATAATGATTTGACGTTGCGTTGTAGGTACAAAATAATAATCGTGCTGACTACAAACGATTGAAGATTCTAAGGAAGATGTAAAAAAAATTCGGTTGCCTTTTTTACAGACTTCAAGCGGATACCCCTTCTTATTATCCGATGGACCAAACATAAAAATACTATTCATTTTTTTCAGCTAAAAGCTTTTATACCAGCCTATTTTTTAATCCTGGTTTGAGAGCGCAAATGAAAACAAAAAAAACGAAAAAACAAGTGTTTTATTTTTTTTTACGATATAAAACCTAATTAATGAAATAAGATTAAAAAAATAAGATTAAAAATCTAATTTACAGATACTTAACACTACTTTTGAAATTGAAAATTAATAAAAAAACAAACACCCTAACGTTAAATTTATATTACTATTAAAAAATGCTTTAAAATATTAAATATTAAGAAGTGCTCGTAGTTATTTAATCGATGAAAATTGCATTTCATAACAGTGTTTCTAAAACCATCTATACATTACCTACTGTTTATCTTTTATATACCGCCATTCACCTAAACTTGAAAATTATATTGTAGGAAATAAATACTTTCGTAGCGAAAAGTTTTACATATCTAAAAACTTAATTTTATGGAAAAGTTTAAATATTTTTTAATAAGCTTAGTTATCGCTATTGCTTTTTTTGGACTCACATATCTTATTACCAGTAAGTTACTTAATTTTATCTCATGAAAAATAAATACTTTTAGAAGAAGTATTTTATTTGATAGGGTTAATATATGTAATTCAACCTAAGTACTTTCGATCATTATTATTTAAAAGCATAATGATTTGAATACATCTAAACCCAAATTTAATTACAAAGATCTTCCTTCGCTTATAAAAGAAACTTATAAGGCATGGGATGAAGCCAACCCATGGAGGCTAAGTGCGGTTGTCGCTTATTACGCGATACTCTCATTACCCGCACTTTTAATTATTATTATAAATATTATTGGTTCTGTTTGGGGTCCTGATATTGTACAGGGACAGTTAACAAATGAAATTTCATCGGCTTTGGGCAGAGACGCCGCCGAATCTATCGAAACAATAATATCTGAAACTCAAAATAAAGAAGACAATTTAATATCTACAATTATCGGTATAGGCACACTGCTGTTTGGTGCGACTGGAGTTTTTTATCAACTAAAAATATCATTAAACGAAATTTGGAAAATAAAGCCAGACCCAAATGCTAATTTTTGGAAAGTTATTACTGATAGAGCCAGAAGTTTTGCCTTTATACTTGTAATAGGTTTTTTATTGTTGGTTAGCTTTATAATCACTGCAGGTGTATCTGCTTTAAATGAATATATAAGACAAGTATTACCTGAGGTTTTAATATATATTGCCTATTTATTAGATTTTATCGTTTCTGTAGGTATTATAACCATACTTTTTGCTCTTATGTTTCGATATTTACCCGATGCCCGAATTAAATGGAAAACTGTTTGGAAAGGCGCTTTAATTACCGCAGTTCTTTTTGTTATCGGAAAATCATTATTAGGTCTGTATTTCGGAGCTGCTAATCCTGGTTCAACCTATGGTGCTGCAGGTACTATTGTTTTAATTCTTTTATGGGTATCCTACTCTTGCTTGATTCTGTTTTTTGGAGCTCAATTTACATATGTATATGCAAAAAGGTACGGAATGGGTATTGAACCAACATCAATAGCTAAAAGAACCGACTAAAATTAATATAAATAACCACTGAAAATGAAAACTATAAACCCTAAAATAATTCGTCAATTATTTATCATACTTCTTATTTTACTAATGGGGTCTATGATATTTAAACAAATGCTTCCTTATTTATCAGGAGTATTAGGAGCCATAACCATATATGTTTTGTTACGTAAACCTATGAGTAAATTAGTAAAAAGAGGCTGGAACCCCGATGTTGCTGTTAGTCTTTTACTTTTTGGATCTGTTATAGGTATTGTAATACCCGTTGCTGGTATTGTTATGATGTTAGCTAATAAAGTAGAAAACACAGTAAAACATTCTGAAAAAGTAATAAAAGCAGGAAAAGATCAATTACAAACATGGGAAGATAAAATTGGTTACGATTTAACTTCACAAATTGATGCCGAAGGCGTTTCTACTTGGCTTTCCGAAAGCTTACAGAATTTTGCCGGTGGCACTTTTAATATTTTTATTGCTATTGGCCTTATGTATTTTTTGCTTTATTATATGCTTACTAACAGAAGGCAATTAAGAGAGTCATTATATGAATATATACCTATAGGAAATTCAAATTTAAAAATTATTGGAAAAGATGTACAGGCAATGGTGCGATCAAACGCACTAGGCATTCCACTAGTTGCAGCGGCTCAAGGAGTTGTAGCTTTAATAGGGTTTTTAATATTTAATATAGAACAACCCTTTTTCTGGGCTGTAGTTGTATTTGTAGGTTCTATGATTCCTTTTATCGGAACATTTATAGGTACACTACCTGTATTTATACTTACACTAGCTGCAGGAGACGATTTTAAAGCCTGGGGTATTTTAATTTATGGGTTAGTAGTTGTGGGATCAACTGATAATTTACTTCGCTTATTTATTTTAAAAAAATTAGATGGCGTACATCCACTAATCACATTACTAGGGGTAATTGTAGGGGTGCCTTTATTTGGCTTTATTGGACTTATTTTTGGCCCCCTTTTAATTAGCTTATTTTTAATTGTACTACGAATTTATAAAGAAGAATATGGTCAAGAAGTTCATCATAAAGAGGAATTATAAAATTTTCTGATTTTAAAAGGAGCAATCAAAAATTGATTAGCATCAATTAAACTTATCAAATCATCGTAACATTGTTGAGTAATAAAAGAAGCTAAAAAAAAGAAAAAGTTATGATAGCACCAGAACAAGTTCAATTAGAGAACATAGCAGACGGCGAATACGAGATCTTTGCGCTTTTAAAACAAAGATATAGCCCAAGAACATTTAAAAAAGAAAAAATAAAAGAACAGCACATAAAACAGCTTTTTGAAGCCGTTAGATGGTCTGCTAGTTCTAACAACATACAACCTTGGCGTTTTTTATATGCCGAAAAAAACACAGAATCATACAACGAAATATTATCTTGTTTAAGTGATTTTAATAAAGAATGGGCAATTAACGCTCCTTTATTAATGCTTACTGCTTATAAAGAAGAAACAGAAGATGGTGATAAAAATTTTCACGCACCACATGATTTAGGTTTATCTATAGGTGGTATGACCATGCAAGCTCAATATATGGGTATAGCACTACACCATATGGCCGGTATTGATTGGGAAGAAGCTCAAGACGTGTTCAACATTCCTGAAGGATATCATATTAACAGCGCGATTGCTGTTGGTTACTATGGTGGCGAGTTAGATCAATTATCTACAGAACTACAAAAGCAAGAGTTAAATGAACGTAAACGTATACGACAAACCGATTTTGCCTATAAAGGAGAATGGAAGTTCTAGAATAAAAAAAGTTACACGTATAAAAAAAGCCCTTTTAAGGGCTTTTTTTATACGTGTAACTTAATACATACTATAAGAATATTCCTGAAATTACAATCGCTCCGATTATTACAATTAACATTCCTATAATTATAGTTGCTCCAATTTTTGTCTTCTTATTTTTTTGTAAAATGTAGTGTTTTGTATCCTCATCTGATTCTTTAATAAACTTTACTCTTGGGTCGTTATCCTTGTTATCCATAATTTTTTATTTTGCTCCAATTTATTGATTATCAAAAGACTTGATTAATTCATTTCATTAAAATTTTAATCCATTACCTATAAATTCTTTACAGTCAATCTTAAACTTTTTAAAGTTAATTACTACAGTACATTCTTGTTAATTTTGAAGTAAGCAATTGACAATCAATTGATATTAATTTTTAAAAACAACACTATGGATAATAATAGCAACACATTACTAGGAATATTAGCAGGTACAGCAATTGGAGCAACTTTAGGTATTTTATTTGCACCTGATAGAGGAGTTAATACAAGACAAAAAATTGCTGATCAAGCATTAGCAACAAAAGATTCTTTAAAAGAAACTGCTTATGAGCTAAGAGATAGAGCGGCTGATACTGTGGCTAATAAGAGAGAAACATTAGATTCTCAAATAGAATATATCGTATCAGACGTAAGTCATAAAACTGAAGATGTAATAACTACATTAGAGAAAAAACTTGCTGATTTGAAAAATAAAAATAAAAAATTACAAAAATCATAAATTGATATGAGTATAATTAAATCTTTAGACGAGTCAACTACTAAGGCTGCCCAGTCAGGAGAAAATTATGTGAATTCGACAAAGAAGTATTTTGAATTAAAAGCTTTTCAAATGTTGACTCTGATGTCTTCATATATTGTTAAAGCGGCAATTTTAGGTAGCCTTTCTGTCTTAGGTTTAATTTTCATGGCAATTTCTGGAGCAATAGCGCTTGGCGAATATTACGATAATAAAGCTTTAGGTCATTTAATTGTAGGTTCTATAATATTTATAGCAATCGTACTTATTTTCCTTTTAAGAAAATACTTAGATAAGTATATTATTAAAAAGCTTTCAAAAACATATTTTGACTAATGAGAAATACAAACTTTACATCATTCGAAGAAATAGAGCTAGAGTTAATGCAATATAACCTTGAACGCAAAATAGCTCTTGAAGAAATAAAGGGTATAAAACACCAAATACAAGAAGATCTGCAACCAGCGAATTGGTTACAGTCTGGTTTTAAAATAGCACGTAAATTAAGTACGGTAATGCTACTTAAAAAACTTTTCAAATAAATATAAAAAAGGCTAACTCAAATGAGTTGGCCTTTTTTTTCAAGTATTAAAGCTAGTTCAAATCAGTTAAGCAAAAACTCAAAATAGCACACTAAACACCTTTAGTATCTTTAATTTTACAGTATAAAATATTGGTTGGTTGTTTTTAAAATGGTTTCAACATACTACAAAAAGTTGAAGCCATTTTTTGTTTTAAAAAATATCAATTCTTCTTTGTAAAAAGCATCGCCTGTACAAATAGATATTTAAAACCAACATTAACGTATAAAAAAATACTGATGGATTTTGAAGTAAAAGGAGCTTGGGGTAAAATGACTAGCAGGTTAGAAACTTGGTTAAATCAATTAATCATAAACCTACCGAATATAATAATCGCAGTAGTTGTCTTTATTATTGTAATTATATTATCAAAATATTTGAGCAGATTAACATTAAAGTTACTTAGCAAAAGTAATCTTCAAAAATCAATGAAAAATGTGATTGCTAAGTTAATATCTGTCTTAATAATATTGGCAGGTTTGTTTTTGGTACTTGGTATTCTAGATTTAAACAAAACTCTACAAACAATATTAGCTGGTGCTGGTGTTGCTGGTTTGGCTGTTGGTTTAGCATTACAAGGTGCATTAGCTAATACTTTTTCTGGTATCGTTCTATCTTATATTAAGCAAATAAAATTTGGAGATTGGATAGAAAGCAATGATTTTGAAGGTGAAGTTGTCGATATTGACTTAAGAGCTGTAACGATAAGACAACCAGATAATAATTTAGTATACTTACCTAATAAGTTGGTTTTAGAAAATCCTATAAAAAACTTTTCTTCTACATCTCAATCAAGAGTCATATTACATTGTGGCGTTGGTTATTCATCTGATTTAGAATTTGTGAGAGACTTGGTACAAAAAACAATTGTTGAAAAATTTGAACCTGTTGAAAATAAAGAGGACGTTATATTTCTATATAGAGAATTTGGAGATAGTTCAATAAATTTCGAAACGAGATTTTGGATCGATTCAACATCTGCCCTAGAAGTTGCAAAAGCAAAAACAGAAGCTATGATAGGTATAAAAAAAGCTTTTGATGCAAACGATATTAATATTCCGTTCCCAATCAGAACTCTCGAGTTTCCAAAAAACTTTAGTGTACCAACGGCAACAGAAAAGCCTTAACTAAGGTTTAACACTCTAATACTATTTACGTCAATAATGAAATTTATAGCATCAATTAAACTATAATTGAAGTCTTAAATTTGAAGTAACAATGCTAAGGAAGTAGGCATTAAAAATTTACTTCCATAATTTAAATATTATATACGATGAGTACATATACAGAAAACGTAGGAAATAAATTAAATAGTTTATTACAAAAAACATACGATGCTGAGCAAGGATATAAAAAAGCGGCAGAAAATATAGACAATGCAGTTTTAAAATCTTTTTTTACAAGAAAAACAAAGCAACGTTATGATTTCGGTCATGAATTAAAAAACGAAATATCAAGTTTCGGTCAAACAATTGAAAAAGGCGGAACCGCAGCTGGAGCAGCACATAGGACTTGGATGGATTTCAAATCTTTCTTCACAACTAACGACGAACAATCTATGTTAGAAGAAGCAATTAGAGGCGAAAAAGCATCAATAGAAGAATATAAAGATGTACTTACGGAAACAGATTTGCCGAGTAGCACTCAAACTATTCTTTTACAACAGATGAATCAAATCGAACTCGATTTATCTAAAGAAAAGGTAATGGAAAATATAAGTTAAAATTATATTTAATTTGATTTTAAGAGGGGAATACATTATGTGTGTTCCCCTTTTTTATATGTATAATTTTCAACTCTTTATGCGGCAACAAATTTACCGATTCAGTTAATCGGAACGGCATAATATGTGGATCTTTGAGTATAGAAATTTAGCAAGGTGCTAAAATTTCAATAACCTAAAAACACAAACATTATGTTACGTTGGACAGTCACTTTTATAGTATTAGCAATAATCGCAGCAGTATTTGGTTTTGGTGGTATAGCCGCTGGAGCAGCAAGTATAGCAAAAATCTTATTTTTTATCTTTTTGATATTATTTGTAATATCATTAATTACAGGAAGAAAAAAAATATAGTTAATTACAGCATGTAAATTATTGTAACACACATATAAATAACACATTAACCCTAAAAACAAAAAAGATGAAAAAGACATTAATATTTACATTTTTCGCATTATTCATTAGCTTATCTACCTTAACTTTTACGAGTTGTAGAGAGCAAACCACTTCTGAAAAAGTTGAAGATTCAGTTGAAGATATGGGAGACGATATTGAAGATGGTTTAGAAGATGCAGGAGATGAAATCGAAGATGCTGTTGACGAATAAAAACCGTCAATATTAATTTAGAACTTTCAATTTGACGGACAATTTCTTAATTGAGAAATTGTCCGTTTCTTAATTTAAATCAAAAAATTATGGAATACGCAAAAAGTGAAAAAGAGTATATAGATAAGTATCAAAAATTAGGATATACATCAAACTATTTAATTAAAGACAGTAAATTGGTTGATACAGAAACTAAAAAAGAATATAAGCCTGAAGATATTTATATAATTAAAGAGTATAGATTTGAAGGAATGAGTAACCCTGATGATATGTCTATTTTATATATTATTGAGTCAAAAGATAATAACAAAGGAACGGTGTTAGCTAATTACAGCCCTTCTAGTGAAACAGAGACCGCAGAGTTTTTTGCATATATTCCTAAAGAAAATTATAAAGAAAGTGAATAACATAAAATATTAGTTTATATTCAATTTAAATTTCACCCCATTTTATCACTTGTAGTTATTTATGAGAATTAATGTCAAATTCGATTTTAATACAATTTGCAAAAAAGTTGTTTGTGAACAGCTAGAACGCATGGATGTTGACTACGTTTTACACGGTGTTAGCGAAATTGAATTAAAGCAGACACCTAGTAGCGTTCAAATGCAAATTATAGCAGATAGTTTTGCAGATTATGGTGTGGAAATTATTAGCGATCAGCAGACTGCAATAATACAGCGTATTAAAGATGCCATTACGCTTTTAGTTAATGGTGATGAGGAAGCTCAAAAATATAATGTATCAGCATATTTAGCTGAAAAATTAGATTACTCATACGCTTACTTATCCAATCTTTTTTCTGAAATAACACATACATCAATCGAAAATTTTGTGATTTTAAAAAAAATAGATGTTGCAAAAAGTTTAATCATTGAAAATGATTTAACGCTAACTGAGATTGCGTATAAACTTAACTACAGTAGCGTTGCTCATTTATCGGGTCAATTTAAAAAAACAACAGGTTTAACCCCTTCTACTTTTCAAAAAATAATTAAAAAAAGAAAAGAAAGAAGTACTGCTCAAGACTAATTATATGGCTTTACAAACTTTAAACGTTGCCCTTGCGGACGATGATGAAGATGATAGATTTTTATTTAAAGATGCTATTGATGAGATCAAAATTAAAACTAAACTTTCGCTTTTTAATGATGGTAAAGAATTGATGGATTATCTTACATTACCTAATGTAATTCTTCCTGAAATAATTTTTCTAGATTTAAATATGCCCATTAAAAATGGAATGCAATGTTTGAAAGAAATTAGAGAAAACCCGAAATTAAATGGGTTATCTGTCGCCATATATTCTACATCATCTTCTGAAAATGATATTGAAGAAACGTTTATAAATGGTGCAAACGTTTACATAAATAAACCTACCAATTTTGGTGCTTTAAAAAAAGCTATCGAAAAGGTTTTACAGCTTAACTGGCAATACCAAACATCTGCACTTAACAGAGATAATTTTTTATTAAGAATTTAAAACATGAACCTTAAAAGAAAAGCAACACCTACTAAATTCTATGTAATTTTGTTAATTATAGCTGCTGCACTATTAATGTTTATAGGTAGTATCAGCTTCAGACAAATTATAGAATTAAGAGATTCTGCCGATTCAATTGCCCATACCTTAGAAGTAGAAAAAGAAATAAACAACTTGTTTTTTATACACTCAAGAATGGAGTCTTCTGAGCTTAAAAACTTGCTTAGAAAAGATACCCTTTCATATTCTACAACATTTAACAAGTTTATTAAATCTGCCGATTCTTCGCTAATTAATTTAAAATTACTCGTTAATGACAACCCCGTACAACAAACACACATTAAGCGAATTACTGAACTACAAGTAGATTTAGTTAATGCTTTAAACAAAATATCTAAAAGTCCACAAACACGATTAAAATTCTCATTAAAAGAAAAAAATAAGCTCGATGAGGTTGCAACTATCATGGACAAGCTTACTGAACGAAAAAATTTGATGATTGAAAAAGAAGAGATGCTCTTAAAAGAAAGAAGGGCCAACTATCAATCTCAAGCATTGCTAACTCCCTATATGATTTTAATATTGGGGGTGTTCGCTTTATTTATCTTTATAGTAGCTTTTATAAAAATAAATAGTGAAAGAGAAAACAGAACAAAAGCCGAAGCATTTTTAGCGAGTGTTATGGCAAATACCGAAAATATTATAAATTACTACGAACCTATTTTTAATGATAACAACGAGATTATAGATTTTAAATTAGTGTATGCTAACGAGCGTAATAGAATTGACTTTAATTTAGACCCAGAAAAAATAATGGGCAAACTTATTAGCGAAGTATTACCATTTACAAAACTTAATGGTGAATACGATAAATTAGCTGAGTCGTTTAATGAAAAAAAGGTTGTTAAGTTAAACAGACAAGTAGCTTTAGAGGATAATAAAATCTGGCTAGAATCTATCGTTCGTCCTCTGTCTAACGGAATATTAGTTGTTGCAAAAAACACAACTTTTGAAAAAGAGTCGGTTGCCAGGTTAAATGATTTAAATTTAAAACTACAAGATCAGTTTAAAGAGCTACAAGACACTGAAAGCTTTTTGCAATCTATTTTCACCTCTACCAATAATGTAATCGCGCACTACTTACCTATTAAGGATAAAAACGGAACAATAATAGATTTTTCAATTGCTTTTACTAATGAAGTTATAAAAGATGCTACAGGCGATATACCTGATGAAATAAAAGGAAAAAAAGTAAGTGAAGTTTATCCTTATTTAATGAAAAATGGCGTTTTTGATACTATGGTAGAAACCATAACAACGGGCAAAACGCTTAAAATTGAAAGAGATTACGACTTAATGGGCGTACAAAAAGTATTTTTAAGTACAGCCACCAAAGTAAATAATGGTGTTACCTTAACCTCTAGAGAAAACACAATAGAAAGACAAGCAGAAAAGCAAATGACTTCTTTAAATGAGAATTTAAAGATTCAGAACTCTATTTTAAAAGATGCTGAAAAAATGGCTCAAATTGGGAGTTTTAGGCTAGGTAGCTCGAAAGAGAAATCTACTATTTCAGAAAATTTTTATCATCTACTAGGCCTCGAAACAAATACGCTTGATATCACCCACGAGTCTTATAAAAAATTCATTCACCCAGTTGATCTTGAAAACTACGAATTTGAATTAGAAATTTCAGAAAGAACAAAAAAAGATTTTAATTTTCTGTACCGAGTAATTACTTCTAAAAAGAAAGTAAGACATTTTCAAACCTCAGGGCATATTACAGATAATATATTATTGGGTGTTGTACAAGATGTAACTGCAATTATTAAAAACGAACAAAAGCTAAAAGAAAAAAACGAAGAATTAAAACGTTCTAATGCAGAACTAGAATCTTTTAATAGAGTCGCTAGTCATGATTTACAAGAACCTATTCGAAAAATTCAAATGTTTATTTCGCGAATAGAAGATGCTGACTTCGATCAATTATCCGAAAGAAGTAAATCATACTTCGAAAAAATAATTACCTCATCAGAACGCATGAGAATGCTTATTAAATATCTACTATCGTACTCTCGTATCAATAAAACATCTAATGATTTTGTCAATTTAAATTTAGGAGACATCATACATAAAGTACAAGAAGATTTAGAAGCTCGAATAAAAGAATCTAATGTTTCAATTATAGTTGATGATCTTCCTAATGTTGTAGCAATACCATTTCAGATGGAGCAGCTTTTCAATAATATAATTTCTAATGCTATTAAATATGGCAATACCGAAGACCCTAAAATTATAATTGAATGTAAAAAGCTTAAGAAAAATCAAATCAAACAAAACTTCGTTAAAAAGTACAAAACGTATTACCGCATATCTATAATAGATAACGGTATTGGCTTTGATCAAGAACATTCTGAAAAAATATTCGAACTCTTTCAAAGGCTTCATCAGAAAAACGAATATTCAGGTACAGGTATAGGTTTAGCCATCTGTAAAAAAATAGTTCAAAACCATAAAGGTCATATTGCAGCAAAAAGCATCCCTAATAAAGGCACTACCTTTAACGTATACTTACCGGCCTAAATTACGCACTACATAATAGCTTTTTTAATCATTTTTTTAATTAAAGAGCTCCAAACACTTATAAAAAAGCCCTAAACGCTCTGTTTTAGGGCTTTTCTTATAATTATGTAACAGAACCTAAAAATTGTGTAACAAGTTCACTGTATACTTTTCCGAAATTTGTCATGTACAAAATAAATGATATATCACATTCATTGATTCAAACACAAAAATAATTGACATGAACAACAACAAACTAAATTCTCAAGTAAATTCTAAAGTTGGTAAAACTTGGTCGTTAGATTCTCATGTCTCGATTTTGAAAAAAGAATTTCTGACTTTGAACAGAACAACAACAATTGAAAACAACTTTATTAATTTATCAAATTGAAGTAAACATGACAAAACTATCTAGCGACAATTTATTGACATGTTAAACATATTAAAATCCCTTTCAGTGTTTTTATTAATACTATGGGCTCTGGGTTTTTTTTATTTCAATATCGGCCCAATAATACATGTGTTACTACTTATAGCAACAGCTGCATTAATAGTAACAGTGCTTAAAAAAAATAATTGATAATTTTAAAAACAGCTATTATGAAAACTATATATATATCTACAAACAATATTTCTCAGAATTTTAACGAATTACAAAATAAACTTGGTGGTAAGTTGAATAAAAAACAACAAGAGTACACCCTTGTTTTAAACAACGATTTAGTATCAGGTTCTATTACAGGTATTGAGTTTGATAATGATATTACTTTCATGAAATATGATGTTAGCTTTACTGAAGATGTTATTTTAAAAAGCAGCACTTCTAAAACAAACCCTATAAACTTCATGTATTGTTCTAGCGGGCAATTAGCATTTGGTTTTAATGAAGAAGGTTCTAAAAAATCTTTAAATCAATTTCAGACAGGTGTTTTTTCAAGTGATCCAAATAGAGATACTGTATTGTTTTTCAGAAAAGATCAGCAAGTAAAATTCTCTAACGTAAAAGTAGATGCTATGGTTGATGCAAATGATGAATCTATCGATTTATTAAAAAATCAATTGATTAAAACATTTATGCCTAAAAACGGAGAAGAAACTTTTTCTTATGTAGGTTCATATAATTTAAAAATTGCTGAAAAAATACAACAATTAGATGCCATTACACAAAAAGGTATTGTACGTAATTTATTAATAAATGGTACTGTACACGTAATTCTTGCAATGGAAATACAACAGCATAACGAAGATTTAAAAAACGAAAACAACAACTTGGGTTCTTTAACAAGAAACGAGATGGAGGATGTTAAAGAAATTTCTGATTTCATTAAAAACTATCCTGAAATTCAATATAGCCTTAAATATTTAAGCAAAAAATCTGGTTTATCTCCTTCTAAACTACAAGAAGGTTTTAAATTATTGCATGATAGGACTGTTACTGATTTCATTAGAAACGTAAGAGTTGAGACTGCTGAAAACTTAATTAAAACAACAGATTTAAACATCTCTGAGATTGTATATTCAGTTGGGTTAACTAGTAGAAGTTATTTTTCTAAAATATTTAAAGAAAAGTACGATTGTAGTCCAAAATACTACCAAGACAACCAACATACGTTAGCTGTAACAGCATAATATATATAAGTAATTTGATTACCTAAAAAGCCACTCAATTGAGTGGCTTTTTTGGTTTTTATTAACCCTAGAATATAAATTTGTAGTTACCACTCTAGTTTACTTTATAAAAGACAGGTTTCAATTTAATCATTCCTTTTTCAATAAGTCTTTTATTAAATGCTTGGTCATATGATTCACTATTATACCAAACATCACGAAAAATTTCATTGAAAATTCTGAGATTCTTGTTCATACTCCAGAATTTTTTGTAATTCAAAGAGCTCTCTTTTTTGAGGATAAGCTATAAGTAATCTATCTAAATTATCTTTTGCCTCCTTGCAATTCATGAAATCTGTTTCGCATTTTAAACTCAATGCATAGGTCAGCCTATAGTTAATATCATATTCGTTAGGAAAAATTTCCAATGCTTCTTTGTATTGAAAAATAGCATTATTCCAATTTTTAGCTTTTAACCACTGGTCGCCATCTTCAATCAATTTTAAATAATTGTCCGTTTTAACTTTAAGGTTCTCCTTCTCTAATTTAAAAGTATGATTAGATAATATATTTGCGAAAAAAAATGTTACTAACACTAGTGCAAATACAATTGACAACCAAACAGTTACATTTATTCTATCTTGTCTTTTGCGTTCTTTGTAAATTTCCGCTCTAAGTAGCTTAAGTTCTTCTTTAGAAGCCTTTTTTAACTCTAACTTTCCTTCTGCTGCTTTTAAAAATTCTTTTTTTTGATTTAAAAATGAACGTTTTGATTTAAGGAGTTTTCTATTATTCCTCAGGCTTGTTATCATACCTTGCCCACTTGCTCCTCCTATCATATACTATTATTCAATAATCATTGCTAGCTACACCAATCCTTACGAGTAAGTATCTAAACACAGAATTTCTTCCGTAAAAACCTCACCAAAACCTGAGTGAAATTTTATTCCCGCTTGGTTTTACATTACCTATAACACCTAAATATAACAAAAACTCACAACTCTAAATTGAGAAAAAACTCATATCAACATCTAATAAATAAAAAAAGCGATAAGAACTGAATCTTATCGCTTTTTTAAAATGTGAGTAAAAATTTCTATTTAAATGTCTTCACCGATGCTCTCAACATCCAAGCCATTTGCTCGTGCTGTTGCATTAAACCAGTAATAAAATCGGCTGTACCTTCATCGTTATGTTCTTCGGCATTTTCACTAATGCTCTTTCTAATATATGATATTATTTGCTGATGATCGTCTAACAATAGCTTCATATAGCTAACACTATCATTTTGTTTTGGTTTTTTCTCATCTAATTGAGAAAGCTCAATAAACTCTCTTAATGTACCTGGCGCATATACACCTAACATTCTAATGCGTTCTGCTACCTCATCAACTATAATTTCTAGCTTACCGTACTCTTCTTCAAAAAATACATGCTTGGTATGAAAGTCACTTCCTTCAACGTTCCAGTGTGCATTTCTATATTTTGTATATAAAACGAATTCATCAGCAAGAATCTGTTGTAACATTTCAGATACTGCTTTTCTGTTTGTTTCTTTAATTCCTATTTCTGCTTTTTCTGCTTTCATTATATATGTGTTTTTAATTATTATCTACATCTAAATTACCTATATAATCACGTACCGTTTGCTGTATTCCATTTATAAATTGCCGCGATTAAAACCTGTCAGCAAACAAGAACTACAATTACCTCAATCGCTAAAATTACGCACTCGAACCGCTAATTTTGAGTATAATTACTCTGTAATTTTTTAATTTTAGTTTAAAATTATACATCATGCAAAAACCAAATAAAAGACTCGAAAATCAAACCTGTATTATTACGGGTTCAAGCTCAGGGTTAGGAGCTTCAATAGCAAAGTCTATAGCTAAAGAAGGCGCCAATGTTGTAATTAATTACCACAGTGATAAAGAAGGTGCAGAAGAGGTTGCTCATGAAATATCAAAACAATCAAATGCTCCTGAAACTTTAATTATTAAATGTGATGTTAGTAAAGAAGATGAGGTTAAAGACTTGTTTAAACAAACAATTTCTAAATTTGGAACTGTTGATATTTGCATACCAAATTCAGGCATACAAAAAGATTACCCTTTACATGAAATGCCTTTAAGTGCATGGCAACAAGTTATTGATGTAAATTTAACTGGGCAGTTTTTGTGTGCAAAAGAAGCCCTTAATGAGTTTTTAAGGAGAGGAATGAGACCCGAGGTATCAAAATCTATCGGTAAGCTTATACATATAAGCTCTGTACATGAAATTATACCATGGGCTGGCCATGCAAATTATGCTGCTGCTAAAGGTGGTTTAAAAATGTTAATGGAAAGTATTTGCCAAGGCTATGCACCACAAAAAGTTAGGTGTAACAGTATTGCGCCTGGAGCTATTAAAACAGATATTAATAAAGATGTATGGGATAATAAAGAGGGACTTGAAAAAGTTTTAAAACTTATACCTTACGACAGAATGGGAGTCCCTGATGATATTGGCAGCGTAGCTAGTTGGTTAGCATCTGACGAATCAGAATACGTAAATGGCACTACTCTTTTTGTTGATGGAGGAATGACTTGTTATCCAGGATTTACAGAAAACGGATAAAATAGTTATCCGTTTTTATTTTTTATTTCTTATCCTCTTTTTTATCTGCCTCAACTTCGGCATCTTTAAAAGTAATATCGTCATCAACTACATTTTTAAAAGCTTTAACCCAACCGTTTTTAAAAGCATTCCAAACTGTTGGCCACACTTTAGAGTTTACGTTGGTTAAATCACCCTCAATAGGCACTTTAGTTGCCAAGGTATTATTGCCTTTATTTTTCAATATAAATTTAAAGAAGCCTACGAATCCCTCCCATAGGGTATCAAAAAATTTATCTTGTTCTTTACTGATAAGTTTCGAATCTTTTAGCAAGGGTTTTATATAGCCTTTTAAATAACCATCCGCAATGGCTAATTCGCTAAATAGGTTAAAATTACCTTCGGCAAAATCGATACCTGCATAATGGTTTGTAAAATCATTTAAAGCCGTTACAGATGCATTTTCTAATGAAAATGATACATCCATATCTGGTATTTGCTTTACTAAATTCATTTTACCTTCCATTTTAAATTCACCATTACCAATTGACACTGCTGTAGCATGCAAATCAGACGGTAATGTTCTTTCATTTTGAACAATATTACGGAGGTTTGTTGCCTGTAAATTCAATTTATCCATATGTAAATCGATGGTGGGCTCTGCAGTAACTTCAACAAATGCAACCTTTCCATTTATTATTTCAAGGTTGTTGATATCAATAGGTACCAAGTCAGTTAATGCTTTCGTCCAATCATCAAAATCAGCATCTGTTGGCTCTTCTTTCTGATCTTCAAAAACATAAATAATTTCAGGACGAGTCATTATAATTTCACTTACAATTTTTCCTTTAAAAATTGATTTCCACTCTATTGATATATCTGTTTTTTCAAAATTCAAAAACGGAACCTCTGTACCGGCATCTAATTTATTTAAATACAAATTATCGATAACGTATGCTCCTCTTATCAATGAAATATCAATATCATTAACATGGCCATAATACCCAGGTATATCTGCTAATACTTTATTTACATAGGTTTTTACTATATAAGGCAGCAGAATTCTAGATAGTACTAATAATGCGATTATTATAATCGGCACTATATATCTTTTCTTTTTATATATCCTTCGCTTTACCTTAATGTCCATGCCTCTGTTTTAAATAATTATGCCTCTTTTAACCCTGCGCTATCGCCATCTAAGAATTTTTTAAAATCAGATCCACTTTTTAATTGGTGGTAATTTTCGCCAATTATTAAAACAGGGTACTGAATTAATTTTGGGCTTTTTTCTAAAATTTTCATCCAATCGTGCGCTTCTAAATCAATTTTTTTGTCGCCGTATTGTTTTACGAAATCTGCGTGATCTACATTAATAAGATCTTTAACAGGTATATTTAAATTACCTGCTAATTCTGCCCATTGTGTTCCTGAAACATTTGTTTTAGAAACATCTATACCTAATACTTTTTTATCTGAAGATTGTACGTAAGCGTAACACTGCTGACCAATACTATTTTCCGAGTTATAGTATAACGTAATTTTTTTATTATCTGTTGAAATTACTCCCATATCGTCCATCTGTTATTTTTTTAATAAAGGTATCTTAACGGCTCGGAAACGCTTGGCGTGTTCCAATTTATTATTAATTCAATTACTTCTCATCTTTTTTACCATTACCCGTCATTGTTGATAGAATACCACTTTTGACGTTGAGCCATAAATAATTAAAAAATGATTTAGTGGAGTTTCTTTCTACTTCAATTTGCCCGTATCTGTATCCTTTATCATCAGTATGAGAACCATCGTTAGTAAATACATTACCTATTAAAGTTAATACTTTATTAACGCCTAATCTATCTTTTTTTAGAACAACGAATTTAAAATCTTCATAATTCATTTTCATATCTCCTATTGAAGCATAATCATCACCACTTATTGTAAAATACAATTCGTTAATTGAACCCTCTGCTTCTGCTCTGAGGTTTGGCTTTAAAAAAGCATTTACATTTTCTGTTTCAAAATTGTGTATGCTGCCAGAAGCCTTAAATAGGTTTTTATCATTTACCTGGTAAAACGACCACTTTACTTTTATAGGAGCAACACCCATAAGTTTAGCTTTATTATCAAACAAAATTTCTTTTTTATTAGTGTTTGCTATGTTTATAATTCTAGAATTCAATTCTGTAAAGAATATTTCGCCTGCTTTAGCCTTTAAAGTAACTAGTTCTGAATATCTGATTTCTCCATCTTTAACAAAAAGCTCCTCTATATTTAAAGAAAAAGGTAGGTTTTGTATTTTTTCGCCAAACATTTTTTTTACAGTAAAATCATCTGATATAAGTTTATTACGATACATATTCAGCCTCAAACTTTCAAGCAAACCTGACTGAATTTCTAAATTTAAAGAATCTTGTTTAAAATTTAATTTCAGGCCGCTTATCTCTATAATAGGTACTTCTAAATCTATATGGTCACGCTCTTTTTTTATTTTATGTTGAAGAATTTCTTTTGAATACTTAGATTTTAATTCAAAATTTTTAATAGTCAACTTTTCATCCGACGATATGCTAGCCATACGCAATGCCTCGTACTCGTTTAAACTGAAATAAACTTCATTTGATTGAAATTTGAAATCTTTAAACTTAAAAGGAATTTTAGAAGCTAATGTTTTTGAGTTTATCAGGCAATTAGAAACATTAAAGTCTAAATTTTTAATTGTAAAATTTAAACTATCATTAGCTTTATAAAGGTCGATATTAGAATTGGTTATTTTAAAATTTTCAATCTTAATTGTTTGCTTAAAATTGGTGTTACTTTTTTTAAGTTTTGATGAGTCTTTCTTTTGATAATGTGTTGCATTTATTTTATCAAAAACAACATCATCAATAATAAAATTTCCATTTTTAATGAGATCATAATAACTAATCCCAATTACTTCTAATTTTTTTATAGTTGTAAAGCTTTTAGATGCTGTAGGCTTTATACGTATTTTATCAATCTGAATACTTTTAAAAAAAAGACTCACATATATATCTTCATAACTAATATCAAACGATTCTTTTAAATCACTTTTAAGTACTGTTTCAATCTTATTTTCCACATAATTTGTAACTACAAAATAGCCTATAACGCCTAAAGTAAGTAGTGGCAAAAGCACTAAATTAAGTTTCTTAAATCTACTCCTATGTCTTCTATAATCTTTCAAAATGTGAAGTATGGTTAGTTATACACGATAAAATTCCGCTATTACTGAAACATAGCCAGCCCCTATCAAACTTATAATTAACTGCATTACAATTGCTTTTAAATTGACATGGTATTTATTAGTACTTTAACCCAAAAATTCAAGCAACACAACAAAATCTCATGAACACCTTTTTTTATATAATGTACGGTATATGCACGCTGTGGGCTTTCGGCAGTATTGTTTTGCATGGTTCTAGGCCTACAAAATCATTAAGTTGGTTACTTGCTATAATTGCGATACCCTTTGGAGGCCCTATCTTATATTATTTATTTGGTGTTAACCGAAGAAAATTTAAATTTTTTAGACTGCGCCAAACAGAAAGAAGAAAACTTTATAACGAAACTTATCAAGAGCTAGAAAGTACAAATAATACAACTCAGATAGACTCTTTAAAATATGGTAAACTCTCTAAACTAATTGAAAGCAACACCTTTTTTTTACCGTATTCAGGTAATAATGTATCCGTCTTAAATGATGGAAAGCAAACATTTGATTCTATTTTTAAAGCAATACAAGAAGCTGAAAACTTTATTCATTTACAGTATTATATTTTTGAAGAAGGGGAGCTAACTGAACGTTTTTACAACGTATTTAAAGAAAAAATAAATGAAGGTGTAGAGGTAAGGCTTATATATGACTCTGTTGGTAGTTTTGCTTTTAGAGGGAAAATTATAAAACGGTTTAAAAAAATTGGTGTAAAAGCTTTTCCTATGATGCCATTGCGATTCGGAAGTTTACTATTTACACTAAATTATAGAAACCATAGAAAAATTGCAGTCATTGATGGTAAAATAGGATTTATTGGCGGCGTAAATGTATCTGATAAATACATAAAAAATATATCTGAATTAGGTATTTGGAAAGATTTACATTTAATGATTAAAGGCCCTGCTGTAAACAGTTTGCATCGCGTATTTATTAAAGATTATCATTTTGCTAGTGACGAAGAGCTTTTAATCAATGAAAAATATTTGCCAAATAATGAACCAATAGGTGATAGTACGATACAAATTGTTACCAGTGGTCCAGACTCTAAGCAACCCGCCGTTATGCAACAATATGTTGCTATGATTAACAGTGCTCAAGAAAGCATCTGTATTGCCAACCCTTATTTTATACCAGGTGTTACAGTAATTCAAGCGATAAAAGTAGCAGCATTAAGCGGTATAGAGGTCAGTCTTCTAATACCTAGTAAATCAGATTCTATAATGGCTAAATACAGTATGTATGCTAACTTTGAAGAATTGCTTGCTATAGGTGTTAAAATATTTTTAAGAAACGATTTTTCACACAGCAAGGTTATATTAATTGATAGCGAACTTGCTTCTGTAGGCTCTGGCAATTTTGATTACCGAAGTTTTGAACACAATTTTGAAGCTAATGCTTTAATATATGACAGTAAAATCACTAAAGTTATTTGCGAGGAATTTGACACCCAATGCCATAAGAATAATCTAATAGATTATAAAACTTTTAAGAATAGGCCGATAGCCCAAAAATTCTTAGAAGGCCTTGCTAATTTTTTTAGCCCACTACTTTAAAACCATTGGTTTAGGTTAATTATAAATTCGAATAGAGCAATAGAAACTCAATACCATCGTTAAATTTGCTGTAATAAAACAAACAAAGAAGATGAAGAAAATTTTAGGTGTATTAGCCGTAATTATTTTAACAACTGTAGCTGCACAAGCACAGTCAATTTCTAAAAACGCATTAGGTCTTAGATTAGGTGATAATGATGGTTTTGGTGGAGAAGTATCTTACCAACGTTATTTGAAAGAAAATAACAGACTTGAATTTGATTTAGGATGGAGAGACTCTAATAATGTAGATGCTTTTAAATTAATTGGATTGTACCAATGGGTTATGCCTATTGATGGTGGTTTTAATTGGTTTGTTGGTGCTGGTGGTGGTTTAGGATCATTTGATGCTGGTGAAAACGATGGTGTTTTTGCTGTAATTGCAGGTGATATTGGAATTGAATATAATTTTGATTTTCCTTTGATACTTTCTCTAGATATGCGTCCTGAATTAGGTTTTAACGACAACTATTCTGACGATTTAGATTTAGATATTGCATTAGGTATCAGATACCAGTTTTAAAAATTACATGAAAAAGAAGAGTAAATTAAAAAAGTGGCTATTAGCCACTTTTTGCATTTTAATAACCGTTGCATTTGCAAATATGAAAGATAAAAAATCAGAACATATAGTACCCGATTCTATAAGAAAGGAAGCTTTAACAGCCCTCTCTTATTATCCTGAGTTGAAAAACACTAGAATTGAAATTAAATTTAAAAAGAATATTAAAAAATCTATAATGCAGGCGCAGCCTTCATTTTGGAGCTTATTAAATTCAAAAAAAAATAGGCGTTATTATATATTTGTAAGTGAGTCTTTTGAAATTGAAGGTGTAAAATTTGATACCAAAAACATTCCTGAAAATGTAATGATTGGCTGGCTTGGACATGAATTAGGTCATGTTATGGACTATAGAAACAGAAATAGTTTTGATCTTATTTGGTTCGGAATAAAATATATTCTTTTAGATAAATCGATTAGAGAAGCAGAAAGAGCAGCAGACTCATATGCCGTTGAAAAAAACATGGATAAATATATTTTAGAAACAAAAAATTTCATCTTAAACAACACCAATTTATCGGAAGTTTACAAAGCTAGAATTAAAAAATACTATCTTTCTCCTGATGAAATTTTGGCAATTGTAGAAGAACGAGATAAGGCTCTAAATTTAAAGTAATTAAATATTATTGGTAAATTTCTCCCATTCTTCAAATTTCTCTTCACCCATTACACGTTCCATTTTCACCTGTCCACCTTTCTTTTTATTTGCACCGTTCCATTCGTGAAAAACATTTGGAGAAACGATAGTTACCTTTACTCCTTTTAATGCTTTTGACCTTGCTACTTTATAGTTTTTGTTAGCTTCTTTTAAATGCTCATCTAAAGCTGCAATCACCTTTTTAGTATCTAGCTCATCTTCTGTTCCTAAATACCAGCTATGGTAAAAATCCTCATCAAAACGTTTTGCACAAAGTGTATACTCAGATATTTTAACATTAAAAACCTCTTCAATATGGTTCAGGGCATCATCTAGTTTATTTACTGACAACTGTGACCCTACGGTATTTAAAAAGAATTTTGTTCGTCCAGTAATTTTAATCTCAGCACGTTCTAAATCTGTAAATTCAATAGTATCTCCAATTAAATAACGCCACGCACCAGATACAGTACTAATTACTAAAGCATAATCTTGATCTTTTTCTACTTCTGAAAGTGTAAGTGCAGGTGCATCATCAGTTAAAGAACCATCTTGATTAATGTATTCAGGCTTAAAAGGCACAAATTCAAAATAGATACCACTATTCGTTGCTAATTTCATAGCGTCAGTTTCTGGCCTTGCTTGAAAAGCTACAAAACCTTCTGATGCCAAATATGTATCAATAACTGTAATTGGGTGTGCTAATAAAGCATTAAAGCTTTTTTTATAAGGTGCAAAAGCAACGCCTCCAGAAGTATAAACTTGTAGGTTAGGCCAAATTTCGTGTATATTATTTAAATTATGATCTGCAATAACTTTCTCTAACATTAATTCTATCCATGAAGGTATACCACTTAGCGCACCAATATCCCAATTTTTTGCATTGTCTGATATTTTCTGAACACGTTCGTCCCAATCTTCAATTTGTGCAATTTCTTCTCCTGGTTTATAATAATCTCGAAACCAGAAAGGAATATTACTTGCACTTATACCACTAATTTCACCTTCTAAATGATCGTTTTTTTCAGTTAAATCGGTAGAACTCCCCAACATCAGAATTCCTTTTTCAAAAAAATCCGCAGGCAAATCAAAATTACTAAGTGCAGATACTTGATCTATACCCGTACTTTTTATTGCTGAAATCATAGCATCAGTAACAGGTATTCTTTTACTAGTTTTACCTGTAGTACCCGAACTTAACGCATAATAATCTGGTGTTCCTGGCCATGTTACATTTTCTTTTCCTTCATGCAGTTTACTCCACCATTCGTCATTTATTTTATTATAATCGAAAAAAGGAATTGAACTAGAAAATAATTTTGATGTATTAGGGGCATCAATTAACTTATCAAAATTATAATATTGACCAAAGGCAGTGTCTTTTGCTTTTTCTAAAATATTTTTTAAAAGATTTTCTTGTTCCTCTATAGGATTAGACTCTGGAGTCAGTTTATCTTTTAATTCTATAACTCCTTTTATTATTGCCCCTAAAACTGCCATATGGTTATTATTTAATGTTTTTATAAAATAAAAATCGGCTAGATTTGTATCTCCACACCGATTTTAGTATTCTTATTTATCTAAGATTTTTTATTAAGCACTTGCCACTTGTTTCTTGTGCTTGCCTTCCTTAATTTCTTCAATCATTTTTTCAATGAAAGCTGGCAAATCACCAGGGTTCCTACTTGTTACTAACCCGCTATCCACAACAACCTCTTCATCCATCCAAGTACCGCCTGCATTTAAAATATCATCTTTAATACTTTTGTATGATGTTACTTCTCTATTTTCAATAACACCTGCACTTACTAATAACCATGGAGCATGGCAAATAGCTGCTACTGGTTTTCCACTTTTAAAAAATGCTCTTATAAAATCTAACGCATCTTCATTTGTTCTTAACGTATCGGGATTAATTACTCCTCCTGGCAAAACTAAACTACTGTAGTCTGATTCGTTTACTTCGTTCAGATCAAAATTAACAGCTATAGATTTTCCCCAATCTGTTTGGTCCCAACTTTTAATGTCTCCTTTTTTAATAGAAATTATATCTACTTCAGCTCCTTCTTTTTTTAATGCTTCAAGAGGTTCAAATAATTCTGATTTTTCAAATCCGTCAGTAGCTAAGATAGCTACCTTTTTATTTTCTAATTTCATAGTTTGATATTTTCTTCATTAATCTTTTCTAAGATATTGTAACCAATATCCTACGTAAAATTACAAATGACATCCATAATAAATGTGCTCATTTAAAAGTATAATGAACGCATAAGCAAACAGTTAGCTTTTACAACTGTTTTTTAACAAAAAAAAGTGGTTTTATTTATGTATCACAAAAAAACGTCCGAACATTTATAAATAATGTTCGGACGTTAAGTTGTTTGATACTCTACTTTTAAAAAAGAATGTATCTACTTCAATGTAAATGTAGTTTTCATGGTTGCATCAGAATTAGTTCCTACAAAAACCTCAAATTTACCAGGTTCAGATACAAATTCTAAATTAGAATTATAAAATTTTAAATCGTCAGGTGATAAAAGAAGCTCTATTTGCTTTTTTTCGCCTTTCTTAAGCATTATCTTCTTAAAGCCTTTAAGTTGCTTAATTGGTTGGGTAATGCTTCTAACAACATCTCTAAGGTATAATTGCACTACTTCTTCTCCATCAAAGTTTCCTGTATTTTTAATTGAGAAACTAACTGAGATAGATTCATCTGAAGCAATTTCACTTTTCAAAACTTTTAAATCAGAATACTCAAAATTAGTATAACTTAATCCGTACCCAAAAGGTAATAATGGAGTATTTGGAGCATCTAAATAATTAGATTTGAATTTTTCAAATTCTGCTGTTGGTTGTGGTCTACCTGTTGTTTTAATACTGTGGTAAATTGGTATTTGACCCACATTACGTGGCCATGTAGCTGTTAATTTACCTGATGGGTTATACGCTCCAAAAACAACATCTGCAATAGCATTACCAGCTTCTATACCAGGAAACCAAACTTGTAAAATACTAACAGGTAAAGCTAACTCATCTTCAATTGTTAATGGCCTACCACTCATTAAAACTAAAACTACAGGTTTCCCTGTTTCAACTAAAGCATTAATTAATTTTTTCTGACTTGCTGAAATATTTAAATCCGTTCTACTTGATGATTCACCTGTCATTTCTGTAGCCTCACCAACGACAGCAACAACAACGTCTGATTTTTTAGCTACCTCAACAGCTTCAGACAACAGTATTTCAGGCGATTTCTTATCGATAACTACTCGAGTACCAAAAACATTTGTATTTGTAGCTAACTCTTCATCATCTGTAATATTTGCCCCTTTTGCATACATTATAGTTGCATTTGGCGCTACGTTTTTGAATCCTTCAATTATAGGAATAGATATGCTAGGATCTCCCGTAGGTGCCCACGTACCTAACATATTTTCTTTACTATCTGCTAAATCGCCAATTAAAGCAATTTTTGCATTTTTTTGTAAAGGCAAAACTGAATTATGGTTTTTAAGCAAAACAAAAGATTTTTTAGCGACATCTCTAGCCACAATTCTATTCTCTTGCTTTAAAATATCCTTCGCTGGTCTCTTTTTATTGATATATTTATAAGGGTCATCAAACAAACCTAATTTAAATTTCGCTTCTAATATTCTGCGACAAGCAATTGTAATTTCTTCTTCGGAAACTTTACCTTCTTCTAATGATTTTTTTAGCGTTGTTAAAAAACCTTCGCCAACCATATCCATATCCAAACCTGCTTTTAAAGATAATGCAGATACTGTTTGCAAATCTCCAAGGCCATGAGCTATCATTTCATTAACAGAAGTATAGTCTGACACTACAAAACCATTAAAGCCCCATTGGTTACGTAGCAAGTCTGTTAACAACCATTTGTTACCTGAAGCAGGAATACCATCAACATCGTTAAAAGAACTCATAACACTACCCACACCCGCATCAATAGCTGCTTTATAGGGCGGAAAATACTCGTTATACATTTTAATTCTGCTCATATCTACAGAATTGTAATCTCTACCTCCTTCTACAGCTCCATAAAGAGCAAAATGCTTTACACATGCTAGCATAGTGTCAGCATCAGTTAAATCATCTCCTTGATAACCAACAACCATAGCTTTTGCAATTTCTGATCCTAAGTAAGGGTCTTCACCTGCGCCTTCTGCAATACGTCCCCATCTTGGGTCACGTGCAATATCAACCATTGGAGAAAAGTTCCAGTTTATACCATCAGCTGTTGCTTCTAAAGCCGCAATTTGAGCTGTTTTTTTAAGTAATTCCATATCCCAAGTAGAAGAAAGCGCTAATGGAATTGGAAATGTAGTTTTATATCCATGAATAATATCTGAACCAAATATTAAAGGAATTCCTAACCGAGTTTTTTTTACTGCAAAATCTTGTGCTGCTTTTATCTTCTCTGGTCCTGCTATACCAAATAAGCCACCTACTTGCCCCGCTTTAATTTTATCCTCTACATTAGAACTAACTACCGAACCTGTAGCAATACCACCACCTGGAGTCACAAGGTTTAGTTGTCCAATCTTTTCTTCAATCGTCATTTTCTGTAAAAGAGTTTCTACTTCCGGAATTTTATTTTGTGCCTGTGTAGAAATTGCAAACAGACTTATTGCTGCTATACTGATTTTATATGCGAATTTTTTTAATATCATTCTTTATTTTTTAATAGTGTATGCTAAGTGAGTACTATAGTTTTTGCTTTGTTTTAGAAAAAAGCCATGGTAATAATTCTGGTTCTGCGAATGCAGAATCCCAACTGTTGTGGTTTGCAAAATCGTAAAGTGTTAATTTTGGGTATCCACCATATTCTAATATTTCTTTGGTCATCTCTAAAGATAAAATAGGGTCTATAACATTGTCTTGTGAGCCATGAAACGCCCACAATGGTACTTTTGCAGCATATTCTTTTGCTGATTTTGGCTTTCCGCCACCGCAAATGGCTATTGCAGCTGCAAATAGGTTTGGCCTACGGTAAAGCAACTCGTAAGTTCCCATTCCGCCCATTGATAGTCCCATAATATAAACCTGATCTGTTTTTGCAAAGGGTTCTGCTAATGTTTCATCTACCAGATCCATAACTAAGCCTAATGCCTTTGTTGGTTTTCTGCCATATTTAAAACGTAGACCTACTGGTTGTGTTTTTCTATTGACTTTTACATTAGCCCAATATTCATTTTCAGGACACTGTGGAAATATTACAATAGCAGGAAAATCTCTCTTTATCTCTTCATTTGAAAATAAGCCACTACCGTGCATAAGCTGACTTTCATTATCATTACCACGTTCACCTGCTCCATGTAAGAAGAATAATACTGGATATTTATTTGTGTTTACAAAATCATTCGGGTATTGAATACGGTACAAAAGCGTATCACCTTCTTTTATAAACATTTTTTCTTCAAAAGTGCTGTATTGGGCTGTAAGTTGAAAACAACCTAGTAAAAGAAGAATTTGAATTATTTTTCTAGCTTCCATATGTAAATCCTAATTTATTTAATCCTGATTGAACGTCTTCATTTTGCATAAATAAACTCCATAATAAACCAGACCTATAATTTTCTATCATTATAATTTGTGGTCCCTGATCGATTGCTAAATAAGCTTCTGCTACCCAAAAATCAGTTTGAGGACTAAAAGCATCATAAAACCCAGCAGAGCCTAATAATTTACTTTTATTCGTATAAAAATAATGCAACGCTTGTAAAGATTCTTCAGGAGTATATACTATTGAGCTGATTGCTGCAGTAGGAGAAACAACGCCTATATCATTATTTGGAGCATGTGCAGCATACCCTAAACTACCATCGGTATTTCTAGAATAACTAGCCGTTAAACCCCAACAATCTTCTCCATAATCTTTAAAATTATTTGGATTAGCAACTGCATAATTATAGTTAATTTTACTATGATTGACACTTACGTCTCCATAATTCACAAATTCATCTATTAAACCGTTTGGATTTAACCCCAAGAAGGAATAATGAGAGAAAAACAAAGGTCCGCCTAACTCTTCAGAACCAGCATGTTTTACAATTAATGGGTAATTATACGCAGTAGCTGTTGATTTGATACTACCATTTGATGCCCACCCATTTTTATAAACTTCTTTTGAAATGCTATAGCTTGGTGATGCAGCTGCAAGAACATATGTAATTAAGGTTTCGTTATACCCTTTCAATTCTAAATTAATAGCAAAGTTATTTGATGGACTCCAGTGCCAGAAAAGTGAATTTTCACCTTGTGTATACCAATCCCATTCAACATCTTTCCATAAAGTATCTGCTTTATTGGCTAGCTCTTTCTCTGCTTCAGACCCATTTTTAAAATACTCTTTAACACAAATTAAGCCTTGTACTACAAAAGCTGTTTCTACTAAATCTCCTCCATCATCTTGTGGGCTAAATGGTTTTACTTTACCTGTATTTCCATCAATCCAATGTGGCCAAGCACCATGAAAACGGTCTGCTGTATTTAAAAATGTAATAATTTTATTCAAACGGCCAACAGCTTGTTCTCTTGAAATATAATTTCTTTCAACGCCTACAAGAATAGCCATTAATCCAAAACCCGTTCCTCCTGTAGTTACTGTATTTTCATCATTACTTGGGTCATTAGGGTGGTATCTTTCCTTTGCTGCACCAGAAGCTGTATGAGCAAAATCCCAAAAATATTTAAATGTTTCTGCCTGTGTTATGTCTAATAATTCTTCGTCTGTTATTTCTGCCTCTTCTGGCTCTGGATTAACCTCTGGCAATTCAGAAACCCCAGTTGGCCCTTGACTAACATCTTTAGAACAAGATACTAGAAACAAAAAAAACAGTGTGAAAAATTTAAAATTATTCATTTGTATAGAAATATTAACTTAAAATTTTAAAACAGATTTGGGTTATATATGCGTTAATTATTCTTTCACTTTAGTGTATTTAAAACCTAATGTTTTAAGCCCTTTTTTCACATCTTCATTTTTCATAAAGTTATTCCATAATAAGCCACTTCTATAATTTTCAATCATAACAGGTATTGGACCTTGATCGATAGCTAAATACCTTGGCAGACTCCAATCGTCTTCTAAACTAAAAGCATCATAAGGACCATATTTACCAACTAAACTATCTTGTTCAGTGTACATATATCTTAAAAAGGTTAAACTTTCTTTTGGCGTGTATGGCATTGATGATAATGCTGCCGTTGGAGATATTACTCCTAAATCATTATCTGGTCGGTGCCCATCGTAACCTTTAATAGAATAGCTTGATGTAAAACCCCATGCTTTTTCACCATATCCTTTAAAATTATTTGGATTTGCAACCGCATGTTTATAATGTATTAAAGCATGATTCTGATTCAACTTCCAATAATCTGCATATTGATCTGTAAGGCCTTTAGGGTTTAAACCTAAATAAGAGTAATGTGCCCAAAACAGTGGACCTACAGGAGCCTTATCATGTTCATAATGATTTACAACTGTTTTAAGACCATAATAAGTAGTGTCTTTTTTAATTGCGCCATTACCTGCCCAACCCTCTTCATATACCTTTTTTTGAATAGGATGTGTTGGAGAAGCTGCACCTAAAACATACATAATTAAAGCTTCGTTATAACCACCAACTGGAAAGTTCATATCCCAACCGTAATTTTCAGACCAGTGCCAATACAATACATTTTCACCTTTTGTATACCAATCAAACTCTACACCTTCCCATAGTTTTTGAATACGATCTCTAATAGCTAATTCTTCAGCATTAGACTTATTAAAGTATTCTTTAGCCGTTAGTAACCCTTGAATTAAAAATGCAGTTTCAACCAAATCTCCACCATCATCTTTTTTGCTAAAAGGAGCTGTTTTTCCCGAAGGTTTCAGCCAATGCGGCCATGCACCATGAAAGCGATCTGCTTTTTCTAAAAAATTAATAATTGTATCATAGCGCTGAACAGCTTGTTCTCTTGTAATAAAACCTCTTTCGACACCTACCAAAATTGCCATTAAACCAAACCCAGAACCACCTATTGTAATTACATCTTTATCATTAGATGGATAAATACCATCTAAATGAATTCGTTCTCTTGCTAAACCCGAAGTTGGCTCTGCTCCTTCCCAGAAATAATCGAACGTTTGCCTTTGAACTTTATCTAATAATTCAGTATCAGAAATAGTTATTTTTTCAGTTGCTGATTCTTCTACATTCTCTACTTTTTTAGGTTTGCGGTCATTGCATCCCTCAACTAAAGATACAATAACCACTAAAACTAAACTCGCAATTAACTTAACTAAATTCTTCATAGGTATTTGTCTATGTATATTGTTTACTCTTTTATTCTATTCTTCGGAATCGACATTCATAACTGCTGTTATTTCTTCTGGTGTCAATGCTTTATCAAAAAATCGTAATTCATCGATAGAACTTAAATCGGCACCATGACCCCACTCTGTAAATCGTGGCGCACCAGAACCAATGGATACCAAATCACAATTTGCCCAACTAATTCCTGTTTCAGCATCAGCAACAGATACACCGTTTATATATACGGTAGCAATAGTCTCTGAAATTGTAAATGCTATATGAACCCACTCTCCTGATGCTGGGTCAATATCTGCTGCTGCTGCACCATCAACCCAAACATCAGCAATACCGTTTCCTACGTTAAGTTTAATTCTTTGCAATCCATCAGCATTTTCTCTAAATAACCTAAACCCACTTGTACGCAAGTTTTGAACCTCTGGATAACCTGCATTTTCTGTATTTGGAGGGCCTACTGTTAGAATACCTGCCCTATCGGAAGCATCATTTACTTTATACCACATTACTGCACTAAACTCTGGAGCGGTAAGGCCAGTTGTTGGTACTGTTATATAAGAATCTGTTGCTCCTGCATAGGCATTAGTACCAACTTTACTATTTTCTGTAAAAGTTGGTGCACCTATTTTTGAAGCTGTTTGTAGACTTAATAAATCTAGATAATCTCCATCAAAAGGCATGTAAAAAATTTCACCATCAAATTGTTTTACATAAGCTGGCTCCTTGACAAAATTTACTGAAGCCGAAGTACTCTTACCATCTAAATCTGTCGCTATAATTGTTAGGTTATGAGAACCATCATTTAAACCACTATACACCAAGTTATCAATAAACACCTTACGGTAATCTTTAAAAGTATTGTAACTCTCTATTTCAACATCATCTAAAAGCACTTTAATATCATTTATTTCGATATCATCTATAACTTCAAAATCTATTGTTATTTCTGTTGATGATTCTAGTACTTTAATCTTTGTTCCTTCTTTAGGGTAATTTATGGTTACCGTTGGGGCCGCTATATCTGCCCCAGGATCTACCTGTGTAATTTCATCTATACCTTGATCACATGAATACATAAAAAGTACTGCAACCAAACACGATACTATATTTTTTAGATTTTTCATCTTTCTTATTTTAGTTTGATACTTCGCCTAATATTGGAAACTCATCTACTTGGTCTTGATGGTAAGTGACAAAAGTTTTATCTGGAGTAAAAGTTCTTCCTTCGTAACTTAATTCATCATTTTTACCCAACCTAACCATATCAAAAAATCGTTTTCCCCACTCTAAAGCAAGTTCTGCGTATTTTTCGTCTGCGATTTGATCAAGAGTAACACCCGTTAAAGCAGGCATATTAGCACGAGCACGTACCAAGTTAACAGCAGCATCGGCAGTAATTGAGGTTTGACTTGCTCCTTGTTTAATTGCTTCAGAATACATTAATAACGTTTCGGCATAACGATAAACGATATAGTTTTTATTACTACCATACTCCGTACGACCAGCTATTAATTGATTTGTTGGTAAGTAATGTTTACCACTAGCAAAAATGGCTCTTGCATTATCTGTTAAATTATCACCATCTCTTGTTGTTGATGAAACAAATGAAGGTAATGTCGCTTCAGTATAACTAGATGTTGCTATAATACTATCAATACCTTTTTGAGTAAAAAGAACAGTAGTTTCTAAACGGTTTGTTTCTCCTCTGTCTAACATAAATTTTACGTATTTCATGCTAGGCTCGAAAAAGCCCCAACCGGCACTTGACCCTGCTACACTAGGTGTCCAACCGTTTGGCCCATAAGGAGCATAAAGATGCCCTACTCTTTCACCTGTACCTGTATTAAAATCTGAATATTGAAATTCATATAAAGTTTCATTACTTAATTTACCTGGTGTTTTAAATAACTCATAATAGTCATCCATAAGGTTGAACTTACCTGAGCTTATAATTTCTCCTGTAGCATCTGCTACTGCCTGATAATTTTTAAGTTCTTGATTTGCCAATGCTTTAATTTGTAAAGCCGTGTATTTAGTTACACCTCCTGGCAAGTCCGTTCTTTCATTAGGTCTTACATTCAATAAAAAAGGAATAGCTTCATCCATCTGATCTGATAAATGTTGCATAACCTCATCTTTTGTAGGTACTGATGTAATATTAGCAAAATCATTTAAGTTAGAAGATTCTGGAATAAAAACCGCCCCGTATACTTGTGATAATTGAAAAAGTAACATTGCTCGTAATACTTTAGCTTCAGCAATATATTGGTTTGCTAAGGCTACCCCATCTTCATCTGCCAGCTCTTGATATCTAGCAATTTGCTCCATACCTGTATGCGCACCAATAATATCATCATAATAAGTTTCCCATAAGGTTCTAGATCCAAAAAATGAATTATCGTAGAAGTAACGATCTTGATTTTTAAGACCTTGCTGATCTCCTGCTGCGTTAACATCATCACCTCTTGTAGAAACAACTAATGGTTGCTCCCAGCCTCTATCTCCAACAGATTGATAAACTCCGATAAGAGAAAATATCATATCGTCTGTCTTAGAAAAATCTGTTCCACCAGCAAAATTATTATTAAGTTCTGGCTGATCTAATTCATCTGAACAACTTGAAACTACCATAGCTAAAACGGCTAAAAAGCCAAGCATTTTGTTTGTTTTTATATGTATCATAGCTGATTTTTTAAATTTTAATATTTACTCCTAATGTGTATACTCCTGGAATAGGATATGTTTGTGTATCTCTACCATCTGATACTTCTGGTGTGAAACCATTATACTTAAAGAAAGTTAATGGTCTTTCTGCCGTCATATAAAATCTAATATTAGGATTGAATTTGCCTTTTAAACTTGGTAATGTATATCCTACAGTTACATTTTGTAATCTCACAAAGTCACCATCTTCAACAAAAAAGTCATTTAAAAATTGATTACTCCATGGATTTCTTATACCTCTTGCAGATGGATATGTATTTGAGGTATTTTCGCCATGCCAGCGATTTACAGCAAAGTCACTATCGATATTAACATCAGATGTTTGACGGATAGAAAAACGTTTTTGGTTTGCAATTACATTACCACCTTGCCCTATAACATTTAATGAAAAATCCCATGTTTTGTAGTTAAGACCTAAATTGAAACCAAAATTATATGTTGGCAAATAAGAGCCTATATCTACTCTATCTTCTGCATCTATTACCATATCACCATTATGATCTACAAATTTGAAATCTCCAGGTTGTATATAATCAGAAATACCTGAACTTGCTATTGCTGCTTGTGCTGCAGGATCTGCTGCAATTTCTTCTGGAGTTTGGTATATTCCGGCAACCTCTAAGCCGTAAAATGAATTTATTGCACCGCCAACAACTGATCGTTGTGCAGTATCGCCACCAGATGTTAAGTTATCTTGCCCTGCTAAATCTAATATTTCATTCTTCAACGTTGAAAAATTACCTCCAACAGAATAGCTAAAATCTTCTGAAACTTGTTTTCTCCAATTTACAGCAACCTCAACACCTGAGTTTTTAATTACTCCAACATTTTGTCGAGTTTCACCTGGCACTAAAAGTCTTGAAACAGGAATAACAGCATCTCTAGTTTCTCTAGTAAAATAATCAGCTTCAACAGATAAATTATTATCAAATAACCTTGATGTAATACCTACATTAGTTTCTGCAGTTACTTCCCATTTTAGTGCTTCAAAATCGCTACTAGTTACTAAACCTGGGTATCTAGTATCTCCAAAAACACCATTAACTTCTGTAGATGTAATACCACCTGTACTAGCGTCAACATTTGCATTTCCTAGTTCTCCCCAACTAGCTCTCAATTTTAAAAAATTGAAAACTTTATTGTTATCCATGAATGACTCTTCTGAAATCACCCAACCTGCACCGATAGTTGGAAAGTATCCCCATTTTTCTTGATACTTACTTGTACCATCGGCACGGAACGTACCATATAAAAGATACTTATTATCAAAATTATAAGCTACACGACTAAAATATGAGAAGAAATATTGACTTACTCCATCATCACCAACACCATCTAAGTCAATACTCTTCGCCAAATCTAAAAAATAGGACTCTTCTCCAATTCCCGAACCGTTCGGAAAGTTTAACCCCTTTACCTCTAATTGCTCAAAAGATCTATTTCTGAAAGAAGTACCCGCTAATACCGTTAAATTATGTTTTCCAAAATCGTTATTATACGTTAACGTGTTATCCCATGTTTGTTCAGAAAAAGTTTCATTTCTTTTTATTAATTCTGCATTTTCTCTGAAAGCATTACCAATACCATAGAAATATGGAAGTCTAACTTCTCTAGTTTCTAAGGCCTCAAAATTGTGAGAATATGCTGTTCTGAAATTCAATTTATCAGGAATTACTTGATACTCCAAATTGAAATTCACCAAGTTATTTCTAATTTTATCTCTGAATTCTGAATTTTCAATTAAAGGAAATGGGTTTTGAGGCTCTCTATATCCTAAATCTTGTGCATTTGCATAAGGTTTAGGGTATGCATCCGTTTTTGACAAATCTAAAACTGGCATTGTTGGCACTGCAAAATATGCTGCGCTAAAGGCTCCACTTTCTGCATTATACCTTGTAGAATTACTAAAAATAGTAGAAACACCTAATTTTAAACGATCGCTTATATCTACATTAACCTTTGAACGAATATTAAAACGCTCATACTCATTTTTCATTTTTAAAATTCCCTCTTGCTCAAACTGACTTATTCCTAAAGAATAGGTAACGCTTTCTGTTCCACCAGTAACACCTAAACTATGGTTTTGAATTAAAGCCTGACGTAAAATTAAATCATACCAATCGGTATTTACATCTGGAATGTTTGGATTTACTCGACTACGACCATAACGCTGGATCGCATTATCAATAAAACTAGCTTCTGCGGCAGAACCAGATTCCCTTGCCAGTGTTGAAAATTGTTCAGAATTTGAGAGTTTTACTAAATTTTGCGCTACTTGAACACCTTGATAACCGTTATATGTTATTTGAGGTTTTTGGTTCACCTTTCCTGACTTTGTTTCGATAAGTACAACGCCATTTGCTGCTCTTACACCATAAATAGCAGAAGCTGATGCATCTTTAAGAACCGAGATAGTTTCGATATCTTCATTATTCAAAAAATCGATATCATCATAAAAAGTACCATCTACAACATATAAAGGGTTTGATGCTCCACCACCAGTATAAGATCCTAAACCACGTACTCTAATTGTTGGTGAGCTACCAGGCGCTCCGCTACTTACCACTTGCAAACCAGCAACCTTACCTTGTAATGATTGCATTGGCGCACCAGAAGGTGTTCTTGTTATATCTTCAGAATTAACAGTAGTTATTGACCCTGTTAAATCTGATTTTTTTTGAGTTCCGTACCCAACAACAACAACTTCATCTAATGTTTGTGAATCTTCTTCAAGCGAAATTGTAAGTGTTGTTTGGTTATTTACAGGGAAGTCTTTAGATGTGTACCCAATAAAACTTATTACTAAAATACCATCAGATGGCACTTTATCTAAAGTGAAATTTCCATCAAAATCTGTTTGCGTACCTGTAGTTGTTCCTTTTACAACAACCGATGCTCCAGGCAAAGGTATATTACCACTATCTGTTACTGTTCCTGAAACAACATTTGTATTTTGACTATACAAAAA
The DNA here is from genome assembly GCF_019021925.1 of Cellulophaga sp. HaHaR_3_176. Lineage (NCBI taxonomy): Bacteria > Pseudomonadati > Bacteroidota > Flavobacteriia > Flavobacteriales > Flavobacteriaceae > Cellulophaga > Cellulophaga sp. HaHaR_3_176. The sequence goes on along the minus strand of NZ_CP058990.1, from coordinate 3,535,517 downwards.
TGACTGAAACAGCAAAAGTGAAATTACCAATATTGCATTGCTTATTTTCATAGTTTATAATTAATTGAGTTAGAATACTGCTAAATTAAGAAAGAAGGATTGTTAAAGATTCTAAGGCCTTATACATAATAACTACATCAACTAATTTAAATCACTTACAGCCAGTATTTATGGGTGTATTGCTGTAGTTGTAATGTTAAATGAAACTAAAAATTTAACATTGTGATGTAGTGATGATGTACTTAAGTAATTACAAAAAAATCATTTTAAGGCTTTTAGAATAGTAATTACTAATTAAATACAGCCTAAAATTGTAATATTATCATTTTTACAACTGCAATAGTTTGTAATCAGTTGAGCTGCTATTAAAAGGTAATTAAGAAGCTTGAAAGGTACTCTGAAGTATCGATTTGTAATTTTTTCCTTAATCGATACCTATGTATTTCTACTCCACGAAGTGAAATACCCATTAATGGCGCAATCTCTTTTGATGATAAATTCATTTTTAAATACGCACACAATTTTAAATCTTTAGGTGTAAGTTTAGGATACTCTTTTAAAAGTCTCTCGAAAAAATCTTCATGCAATTGTTTGAAATTTACTTCAAATTTTTTCCAATCTTCAGTATCGTTTACTGACTTATCTATCTTTTTTATAAATGAACCATAACGACTTGAGCTTGTAAATTTATCTTTATTCATTACCATCATATTTTTAAGTTCTAATATGACTTCGTTTTTCTTTGCGATGTTTAGCGCTGTACTTGTAAGCTCTTGCTGTTTAGATTTAATTTCTTTTGCTAACTTTTCTTTTTCTAGAAACGCTAAATGCTCTTCTTGTTTTCTATCCATTTTTTCTTCAAAGCTTTTTTGCTTTCTTGCGAGCTTTCGCAAGTTGTAAAAACGAATTATAAAAAATATACCAATAAGTACAAAAACATATATTACTTTACTTATACTTGAAAGATACCATGGAGGAGAAATTTCAAAAGAAAAGTTTATAGGTTCAGATGTTTCCCCATCAATACTCACTGTAGAAACTTGAACTTTATAATTGCCATGTGGTAAATTCTGAAAATCAATAGTACCTTCATCTACATACATCGATTGCTCTTTAACCCCACTAAGTTCATAAAAGTAATGTGGTTTGGCTATATTAGGCGAAGACACTTGAAAACTAATGTTCTGAGAATTCTTATACTTAATTTTGAAGGTTTTTTCTTTTAACGAAAATCGATTGTTTTCATCTTTAAAATAACTCAATTGAGGCTTTGGAATTTTAAACTTCCCAAGATAGTTATTCAGCTTATTTAAATTTACTTTAGCAAAACCATCGTTAAGTGTTAAAAGGTATATGGAATCATTAACTTTTATGACATTTTCAGCATCAGGCACCAATCTTTTTTTAAGCACATTTTCAGCTATAGCCAAGCTTTTATCCCTTAAATTAGTGTATGTTATCTCTTTATTTTCGTCATTATTAATAAACCAGAAAAACTCCTCATCATTATAAATAAGCTCGTTTTTATTGAACTTTTGAAAATCTTCAAAAACTTCAATTTTATTGGCTATTGAATTAAACTTATACCAAATACCATCTGCATAAAAAACAATTTGATTTTTAACATTGTACACTTTTACATTATAATTGCTCGAAATTGCATCGTTATTAAATTCTTCAATTTCAACAATTTCGTCTAAATTTTTATTTAGGTGTAACCTATAAAAACCTTTATAAGGGTGTGCTACCCAAAGTACATTTGCCGACTCAAAACACAATTGTTTTACAGGAAATTGAATACCCTTTACAGGCACAACATTCCATATATTATCCTCATTTTTTAAAAATTTAGAAATACCAACATAAGTACCTTGATAATATATATTTTCTTGCTCTGGCACTTTAATTAATTGATAGCCACCTGATACTGACGAAATTTTATCAAGCTGATTTTTATCTATCTTATATGTGCCTGTATTGTGCCCTGCAAACAATTCTCCATCAACAACTGTTAAATCCCAAACGTGCCCTTGAGAATTTTCAACAAATTGTAATTGATTATTATCAAAATAATAGATGCCAGTATTACTACCTAAATAAATAACATCATCTAAATAAGCAATATCATAAAGAGTACCTACTAAACCAGAAAAATCAGTATAATAAGTTATAGGAGCATTAGTTTTAATACGATCTATTCCATTATCCAAACCTAACCACAACTGATTGTCAAAATGAAAAATAGATAGAACTGTATTATTTTGAAGACCTGTTTCTCTATCTAAGTTTACGTACTTATTAGTATCCAAATCATGTAAATAAACTCCCTTTTTTATAGTTCCAAATGCTATTTTATTTTCTGGATAAGGTGCTATATCGTTAAGTTGGTGCTTTTTTAATTCTTCGTTAACCTCGTTATTCCATTCTTTTAATACACCATCTTTTAAAAGGTAACAACCATTTAGCTTGGTTCCAATTAATAAATCGTTATCTACCACAGCCATTGCAATAACTGTTTTGTCAAAAAATATATTAGTATTAGGTAGCTGAACAAGCGCATCTTCTTTTAACTTATAAATACCAGATTCGTTAGTCCCAACATACAACTCATCTTTATAAGTTACAAGGTTAGTTACCACAACATCCGCATCAATTACTTTAATTTCGTTATTTTTATAAATGTAAATTGAGGAGAACGAACGAAATACGATAGCATCATTAAAAGAAATAATTTGCCAAAATTCTTCGTTTGTGAATGTATAGTTTTTAATTAAATGAGTTAAAGAAGTGTATTCTAAAAGGCCAAATTCATTTTTCTGCCAATAGCCAAATTCCTCATAAGAACCTGTGTAAATTTTATCTTCTACAATAGTTACTGACCTTATAATAGTTTTATTTGGCAATTTATTTAAAACCCATTCCTCCCCATTATAATATAATAAGCCTTTATTATTAGAAGCATACAAAGCTCCTGAATCGTCTACCGCAACATCCCAATTTTGACTAGCCGCATTATAATCGAAAATTTTATAATTGTAAATTGGAGGTAGTACTTTCTGCCCAAAAACTGAATTGGAAAAAGATAAAAGGAATAAAATAATGCCGTAATAAAACTTCATTTCGCAATTAAATTATTTATTGATAGGTATAAAAATGGAGATAGGCATTTTATAATACCTTATGCTACAAAAATACTAAATCTATAAACCAAAAAAGACGCTTAAACTAATTAGCGTCTTTTAATATATATATGATTTTTATTACTTAATTAAACCCGAAGTTTTTAATACCCTCATGACTCGTTTTAATAACTTCTAAAGGCTTCATACTATCATAAGTAGCATCTTGCTCTACCATGTAATATTCCATGCCTGAAAGTTCTTTTTTTGCTAATATTTTAGCAAAATCTATAGTTCCTGTGCCAACAGGTGCAAACCTACCTTGCTCATCCATATCTTTTACATGCCAAATTTTAAAACGCCCAGGGTATTTTTTAAAATAAGCCAACGGGTCAGCTCCTGCTTTTGTTACCCAAAAAAGATCCATCTGAAAGTTTACAAATTTAGGATCTGTATGTTCTAATAGATAATCAATAGGCACAATCCCATCTTTATCTTCCATAAATTCAAAATCGTGGTTATGATATAATAACTTCAAACCTGCAGCATGCGCTTTTTCACCTAATGCATTTACAATTTTTGTTAAGTTCTCTGCACCACCAGTCATACTCATAGTACTCGTAGCGTCATCATAATGAAACAAACCCATTGGAGGAATTGGCACAACAAAATATTCAAAACCTGCTGTTTTTACATCAGCCATCATAGCATCTGCATTCTCTAATGTTACATCACTATGGTGAGTACTTATAGGAACAAGTTCTAAGCTATCTACAAATGTTTTAAAATCTACTGGAGACATGTTGTAAAATTTACCTTCACTATACCCTGCTGCTTCAATATTTTTATAACCTGCATCTGAAACCGCCTCTAAGGTCGCTTTAGCATCTACCCCCATGTCATCTCTAACGGTATATAATGCTAACCCACCAAAATTACTTTCTTCAACAACTTCTGGAATGCTTACGGTTGTTTCTGCTTTTTTCTCTTCTTTACACGATGTAAAAAACACGGCTAATGATAAGAAAACCGCATAGATTGCTGTTTTTTTCATGATTTTAATTTTCAGTTTATTGTTAAGTTGATAAACTAAGGTAATTTATTATAAAGAGAATATGAGGTAATTAAAGGAATAAACACATAATAAATCTACTATAACGTTTGATTAGAAGTTTGTTTATAAAAATAAATATTCAAAACAAAAAAAGTCCCTACACTTTTACAAAGACTTTTACGATATTCCGAACAAAATAACACTGCTATCGTAATCCATCTTGAGCTTGGTATTTTTAAAAAACCTAAAAACAGGAAGATTAGAGACACCAATACCTACTACCACCCCACCATCATGCATTTTTGTATTAATAAAAGCATATCATCTGAAATCACTAAAAAAACACATAGAATAGGTGTTAAACATGAACTCAATTCTGTATACTTTTATACGCACCATATTTTATTAACTTGCTAATTCTATATATAAATTCAAAAACATGAACTCAAAAGCTAACTTTAGTATCCTTTTTTTATGCTTTATAACATTTACACTAACTGCACAACATACCAAAGTAGCTGTTTGGCCAAATGGAGTACCTGATGCTATTTTAAATAATGAATACATTGAAACCTCAACTTTTGATGAACTTGATACACTTAAAGGCTTAAGTAAAGTATCTAACCCAGATATAAGCATATTTCTTGCTGACTCGACCTCCTTAAATGCGCCATCTGTAATTATATTACCTGGTGGCGGCTACTCACACCTTGCTATCAACAAAGAGGGTTATAAGGTTGCTCATTGGCTAAATTCGGTAGGTATTTCGGCATTTGTTTTAAAATATAGAATGCCAACAGATAAAACTATGAAAAATAAAACTGTTGGCCCATTGCAAGATGCTCAAGAAACTATTAGAATAGTTAGAAGAAATGCAAAAAAATGGAATCTTAACCCAAATAAAATTGGTGTTTTAGGTTTTTCTGCCGGTGGTCACCTAGCCTCAACACTATCTACTCATTATGATGACAAAGTATATACACCAAGTGATAAAACTACTGCCAGACCAGATTTTTCAATATTAATTTACCCTGTAATTTCTATGAATGAAGGAATAATACACAATGGATCAAAAAATAATTTATTAGGTAAAAAACCTTCAGTAGCATTAATTGAAAAATATTCTAATGAAAAACAAATTGACACCCAAACGCCTCCTACATTTTTAGTTCATGCTACAGATGATACTGTTGTACCTGTTGAAAATAGTATTAACTATTACTTGTCTCTAAAAAACAATAAGATACCTGCAGAAATGCACATTTATGAAAATGGAGGCCATGGTTTCGGATTAGGAATAGATGAAACCAATATAAACTGGCCAGAGGCTTGCACCAAATGGATGTTTAACAAGCTATAGACGTATGGCTGAACTAAATATTAAAACAATACCTATTACAATATATTTTATTAAAAACAAAAAAGCCTCTACATTTCTGTAAAGGCTTTTGTCGCTCTGCTCCCCCTCTTGGGCTCGAACCAAGGACCCTCTGATTAACAGTCAGATGCTCTAACCAGCTGAGCTAAGGAGGAGTGTACTTTATCGCGTTAGCGGCTGCAAATATAAATGTTTTTTCAAACTAGACAAACAAAAAAAATGGAAATTTTCACTTTTTTTTTATTCTGTCGTTTTATTATAAATATTGTTTAATAATATTCCAAATATCATTCCCAAAAACAACGGCCATTAATCCCATAACTATAACAAAACCAATGATTTGCCCGCGCTCCAATACTTTTTCACTTGGCGCTCTACCAGAAATCATCTCATAAAGTAAAAACATCACATGCCCACCATCTAATGCAGGAATTGGTAAAAGGTTTACAAATGCTAACCAAACTGAAAACATTGCTGTGAAACTCCAAAAGAAACCCCAATCAAAAGTTGTCGGCATCATACTTACAATACCAATTGGGCCTTTAACTGATTTATAAGCCTCTGTTTTAGGTTTAAAAAGAATTTTAAATTGTTTAATCTGATTTGTTAGAACGTTTATTGTTTCTGTAAAACCAGCTGGTATAGATGCTAACACACTATACTCATCTGTAACAACCAAATCATCATTATTTAACGTAACACCAATAGCTCCTTCTTCAGGCACCGTTAAATTCAAGTTTTGAATTGAACCGTTTCTTTTTACAGAAATAGCTAAAGACTCATTTACTGATGATTGTATTTCTTCAACAAATTCGTTCCAATATGTTGTAGACTTGTTATTAACTGAAATAATTAAATCTCCAGATTGCAAACCTGATTTACTTGCTACAGAATTAGGTAACACACTATCAATTAAAGATTTTTGACGGTATCCTAAAAAACGTTTTCCTTTTGACGATATTACACTTTTAATACCCTCATCAGGTACAGGAAAAGTAATTTTCTCACCATTTCTATCCACCGTAATTTCATCTCCTAAAAGAATATCTAATGAAGCATCAGTAAATTTTTTAGATTTTTTACCATCAATTGCTAAAATTTTATCTCCTGTTTTTAATCCGATTTTCTCTCCGATTGAATCTACTAGAATACCATATTTTAAACTATCTGCAGGTATATAACTATCGCCTTTGGTTACTAATAATGTAGAATAAATAATCCATGCCAGAAAAAAGTTAACGGTAACACCACCAAGCATAATAATTAGTCGTTGCCATGCTGGTTTAGATCTAAACTCCCATGGTTGTGGCTCTTTGCTCATTTGCTCAGTATCCATACTTTCGTCAATCATACCAGCGATTTTCACATAACCACCTAAAGGCAACCAACCTATTCCGTATTCTGTATCTCCTATTTTTTTCTTGAAAAGTGAAAATTTAACATCAAAAAATAAATAGAATTTTTCAACTTTAGTTTTAAAATATTTTGCTGGAATAAAATGCCCTAATTCGTGCAAAATAACCAGTATTGATATAATTAAAATAAATGTAAATATTTGCGTAAACAAGCCCATTTAGTATCTTTTATTAACTTTTAAAGCGCCAAAAGTAAGCTTTTACAAGATGTAAAAAAAGTAAAGTAATTACCACGCTTTTTTTTTAAGAAAGATTTAGCAGCTAACAGTTTAAAATCTTTGACTTGTTTAACGAGCATTAGTACCTTTGTAAAAAAAAGTATGCGTTCTTTTTTTGCAAAATATAAGCTATTCGGCTTGGTTATGTTGGGTATCTCAGCAGTAATCATGTATCTTTTTTATGAAGCTTTACAGCCTCAGAAATTACTACCTATTTATCAACCTGCAGATTTTAACCCTGAGTTGGTCGATATCTCTTTACAACATGTGAAAAAATACCACACAATTGCCGATTTTTCATTAACCAACCAAAATGGAGAAACGATAACAAATAAGACATACGAAAACAAAATTTATGTAGCCGATTTCTTTTTTACGACATGCCCTACTATTTGCCCTATTATGACAGATAATATGGCTACGATACAAAAAGCAATACTTAATGATGATGATGTTATGCTTTTATCTCATTCTGTTACACCTATAATAGACTCCGTAGCACAATTAAAGAAGTATGCTCTAGAAAAAGGTGTTAATGATGCTAAATGGAATTTAGTTACTGGTGATAAAAAGCAAATTTATGAGCTTGCTAGAAAATCATACATGGCTGTAAAAACTGATGGAGATGGTGGGCCTTTTGATATGATACACACTGAAAACTTTATGCTTGTTGATAAAAATCGTAGAATAAGGGGTACGTACGATGGCACTAACCCTGAAGAAATTCAGAAACTTTTAGCAGATTTAAAAATTTTAAAAGAATCTGATAAAAAATAAAGCCCCCTTTATATTTAATATAAGGAGGCTTTCAAAAATATTTTCTAAAACTTAGTTACATGAGTCAGTATATGCTTTTGCTATTTTAATCTGATCTTCTTCTGTTTCTGTAAATTCTTCCGACTCTATTCTTTTAGCTAGAACATCACAAGATGCAAAAAATTCAGCACTTGCTCGTTCTGCCTTTTTAACACCTGGAATTTCAAAGTAATATTGAGATACTGCAGTTAAATCTTTAAATAATTTAATTTTATCAGAACTATAAACTCGTTCCATAAAAATAGTATTATTTAACATTCCTAAGCTTAGAGCTTCTTGTTCTAAAAAGTTTTTTTTAGGGTTAACTGATTGAAAAACTCTATCACCTATAAAAACCTCACTCACCTCTTTACATTTTAGACTCGTACTTTTATTTTTACCTTTTTCATTTACATAATAAACAGTAACTCTTTTTGCCGTTGTATCACCACTTAAATCAGCAATATTACCACCGTCACTCTCTTCTGGAGAAAATCTCATAGAAATTTTACCTTCAATTTTTTCACCATCATCTTTTAAAATATAACCGGTCTCTTTAGTGATATTATTACCTTTTACTTCGCTTTTTTTAGCAATAGAAGCTAACATACCATCTATTTCAAATTCTGGTCCGTAAATTTTATCTCCTGATGCTGCATCATAGTTAAGTTCGTAGCTTTTAAAAAGTTTATCCAACTGCGACTTAGCAGAATTGGTAATCCATTTCTTTTCTTTTAAGTCTATTGCTTGATTCATAAAACCTTGAGCAGCAGCATAATCTTCTTGCATTATAGAAACTTGAACTAGGTTCATTAAAATACCCCATCCAATTTTACCTCCATCTTTTGATGATAGATCATAGTTGGCTAACTGAGTCTTCCAAAAATCAGAAAAAGAATTTAATTCTTCTTTTCCATTTCTTAATTTATCAATAGTTGTAAACCCTTTTGACAGTTCTTCTAAAGCTTTAAGATTACCTTCTGTAGACTCTTGTAAAGCTGGGTTTTTTTTATCTTTTAGATAATATAGTTTTTCACTTGTTATATCTGCCCTATTATCATACTTATTATAAATATTTGATACTAAATCTTTTCTTAAAAAATTATCACCTAAAACTCGTTTTAAATATTGTTCTACTAAATAAGGAGAAGCTTTTACTGAGTCCTCATCTTCAATAATTAAATACTTTTCAGACTCGTCAAATGAAAAGCTAATAATTTCGGGAACCAAACCACCTTTTCCATCAGATTTTGGCAATACACTTAATCGAGAAATATGTGTCGCCTCACCTTTTGCCATAGTCAATACATTTATAGATGTACTAGCTTTAGGCAAAATTTCTATATCATACCTTTCATTTGCTTTACTTCGTTTATATGTAATATTTAAATCACCTACATCTACTCCGTTCACAACAAAAAATAAATCTGGACTACTATTTTCTCCTTCACTCAAAGTAAAGCTCTGCAATTTAAGTGCATTTTGAAATTCCGCCTCTGTAAATGGCAAGACAGAGCCTTCTGTATTTCCAACAGCTCCCATATAGGTAATATACCCTTCAGGTGCTGGTATTAAAGCATAACTTGGTACCGTAATATCTACACGCGTACTTTTAACGGATTGAGCATGAATATTATAAGCAAGTAATACACATATGGCTAATAAAGGTTTTTTCATAAAAATAGTATTTAAGTAAGTTTGCTAATTAGTTTCTGTTTTTTGGTTGGTATTTATAAAGAATTGATATTAAGAAAATGAAAGATTTAAACATTCCTATATAACAAGTCCTTGTAGTATATAGTAAATAGACACTATAATTAACAAGTAAAGAGAAAAAATATTGTGCAAATCTATTTTTTCGGAGCAACACATACTTAGCTAAAATTAACAAATAAGCATTTCTTTTTCTCTTTAATTTCCCTTATTTTTGCCCTTAATTAAAATCAATCTAAATAAAAATTGACGAAAACAGTAGCAGAATTAAAACGAGGAGAAAAAGGCATCATCAAAGAATTTGCTGATAATATTTTACCTATAAAGCTTTTAGAGCTGGGTTGCTTGCCTGGTAATGAAATTGAGCTAGTTTTAATAGCACCTTTAAAAGACCCAATTTATATTAATGTAAATGGGTCTCATATAGCAATTCGTCTTTCAATGGCTAAATTGATAGAATTAGAAATAATTGAAGATTCAGCTGTATTATGAGCAAGCAAATTAATGTAGCACTTATTGGAAACCCTAATACCGGTAAAACATCTGTTTTTAATCGGCTTACTGGATTAAATCAAAAGGTAGGTAATTACCCTGGTATAACTGTTGAGAAAAAAGAAGGTGTTTGCAAGTTACCACGAGGTGTTAAGGCTCACATCATAGATTTACCAGGTACATATAGCTTAAATACAACATCTTTAGACGAAAGTGTTGCTGTAGAATTACTCTTAAATAAAAACGATAAAGATTACCCTGATGTTGCTGTTGTTGTAACTGATGTAGAGAATTTAAAACGAAATCTTTTATTATTCACACAAATAAAAGATCTTAAAATACCTACTATTCTAGTCATTAATATGGCAGATAGAATGTCGAGAAAAGGTATTACACTAGACATTCCCTTACTTGAAGAAAAATTAGATACTAAAATTGCATTAGTTAGTACTCGAAAAAATATTGGAATAGAAAAACTACGTGAATTAATTGCTGATTATAAAAGCTTATCTATTTCTGCAAATATTGATACGACGGTTATTTCTCCCGATTATTTTGACCGCTTAAAAACAGCTTTTCCTAAAGAAGATTTATACAAACTCTGGCTAGTTATTACACAAGATGTAAACTTTATGCCAATTGAAAAAAATCTTTTAAATAAGACAAAATCTTTTGACACAAAATCAAAATCAGAATTAAAAAGGTTACAACAAAAGGAAACGATTTTAAGATACCAGTATATAAATGGTATTTTAAAGCAAGGACATAAAATTGATTTAAATGCCGCTAAAGGATTACGTGCTACACTAGACAAAATACTGATGCACAAAGTATTTGGCTATGTAATTTTCTTTTTAATTCTATTAACGATTTTTCAAGCTATTTATGTTTGGAGCTCTTACCCTATGGATTTTATTGAAACCTCATTTGCTATTGCTGCGGAATGGGTAAAAAACACCTTACCCCCTGGTGTATTTACAAACTTAATAGCAGAAGGTATATTGGCTGGTATTGGTGGTATTGTAATTTTCATACCTCAAATTGCTTTCTTATTTCTATTTATAGCTCTTTTAGAAGAAACAGGGTATATGAGCCGTGTAGTTGTACTAATGGATAGAATAATGCGCCCATTTGGTTTGAGTGGTAAAAGTGTTGTTCCTCTAATTTCGGGTACTGCATGTGCTATACCGGCTATTATGGCAACAAGAACTATCGAAAACTGGAAAGAGCGCTTAATAACTATTTTAGTTACACCATTCACAACATGTTCTGCCAGGCTACCTGTATATTTAATTATAATTACCCTAGTTATACCTAAAGGTAATTTTTATGGTCTTAGCTTTCAAGCATTAACATTAATGTTACTATATCTGCTTGGCTTTTTCACAGCTATTTTCTCGGCGATGATATTGAATAAGATTTTAAAAATTAAAAACAAATCTTTCTTTGTTATTGAATTACCAAATTACAAACTACCATTACTAAAAAATGTAGTTTACACTGTAATTGAAAAAACAAAAAGTTTTGTATTTGGTGCTGGTAAAATAATTTTAGCAATATCTATAATTTTATGGTTTTTAGGCTCTAATGGAATTTCAGAAGAATTTAAGAATGCAGATACTATTGTCGAGAACAGAATTGAATCAAAAGGGTTATCTGATTACAATAAAGCGAATATAAAAAGTGAAATAGCTACGTATTCTAAAGCTTTAAATGACAGTGTTTCTAAAAAGGTTTACACTATAAATCAATTAGCAATAAACGACTCTTTAAATTTTAGAAAAAAAGAGCTTTTTTCAAATGCTAAAAGTCAAGAAATTGCCAGTTTTAAATTAGAAAACTCATACATGGGCTATCTTGGTAAAGCTATAACCCCTATTGTAGAGCCATTAGGTTACGACTGGAAAATTGGTATTGCCGTATTAACATCGTTTGCTGCTCGTGAAGTTTTTGTCGGTACTCTTGCTACTATTTACAGTGTAGGAAATGATCAAGAAGAAACTATAACAAATAGAATGGCTGCTGAAATAAATCCTAAAACTCAAAAGCCACTATTTAATTTAGCATCTGGTGTTTCATTATTATTATTCTATGCGTTTGCAATGCAATGTGCTAGTACATTAGCTGTTGTTAAAAGAGAAACAAATACTTGGAAATGGCCTGTGGCTCAGTTAGTTTTTATGAGTGCATTTGCTTATATTGTTTCTTTTATAGCATATCAAATATTAAAATAAAAAAGATATGATTCAAAACATATTAATGTATTTAACTTTAGCAGTAGCCATAGGCTATGTTGTGAAGAAATATTTTTTGCCAAAAAAACTTTCTGCCATTAAAAAGCAAAACCAAAAAGCATGTGGTAGTACCGATTGCGGCTGTCATTAATTTTAATTAAAATTATTTTTTGTCTTCCAAAGGCAACCCTTTCTTTTTTTCTTACGTCTATATTAAAAAACTATCAAAGCTAGAACTTTACTTAAAACTTAGTAATAGTTAAAGTATTGATAAATAGATCATAACAAAAACAAAAAAGCAATGTGAAATTTACATTCAATGTCTTTTTTTGTTGTAAACTAACCAATATAGTATGATTAAGAAAATTACCTTCTCGTTATTTTTTCTTTTAAATTTTGCTTTTTTAACGTGCAATGCACAAGCAATAAGTGGTACAATTTTAGATTCTATATCTCAAAAACCAGTTCCATTTACCACAATACAATGGTCCATAGATAAAGGCCTAATAACAAACGAAGAAGGCTATTTCAAAATTACTTCAGATAATACAATAAAACCCACAGACTCCATTTCAATATCATCAATGGGTTATGAAACCTTAATGAAAACTTTTATTGAATTTAAGGATAGTATTATTTATTTGACACCCAAAGCAATTTCATTATCAAACGTAATTGTTTCTAATAAACAATACACAGCAGACGAAATTATAGATTTGGTTAACGAAAATTTAGAAAAAAATTACACTACTGATATTACAAAAAAAAGAGTGTTTTACAGAGAGCGTAATTATCAAAATTTAAATAAAGCTAAGTATTCAGATTTTGAATCTACTATTACAGCTTTTAATACTACATTTTTAGATAGTGTAATAAAAATTATTCCTAAATCGGACGAGCATTATACTGAAGCACTTTTTGATTTTTATGAAAACCAAAATGATAAAAGTCAAAAGATTAATTTAATTAAAGCTTCTGAACTATATGACAAAAACAGTGATATGGATTTAAATAAATTAGAAGATAAATTCAATAAAATTATAAAAGAAAATGTAAAAACAACTTCATATTTTAAAGTTAAATCTGGAATTTTTGGGAGCAAAATTGAAACTGAAGATATTTTTGGAACATCTGTAGATTCAACAGATGTTGTTGCTTTAAACAAAAAAATAGAAGACGAAAAAAAGAGAAAAGAAAATCGACAAAAATACTTTGCTGAGCATATAAAAAATAAAGTATCTAAGACTTTAGAAAATTTATTTTTTAATAATAAAACTGATTTAAATTTTATTACAAAAGCTCGTAAATATAATTACACATTAGAAGAGTTCTCATACTTAAACTATGAACCTGTGTATGTTATAAATTTCAATTCTAAAGGCTCTGCTGATTACCAAGGTAAATTATATATAAATGCAGATGATTTTGCGGTTGTAAGAGCTGATTATGAAAACACAAAATCTATAAAGACTTTTAACTTATTGGGTATCTCAATGAATCAATACCTATCTAAAGGAAAAATTATTTTTTATAAAGGAGAAAACAACTCTTACAATTTAAGATATCTTGAAAAAGAAGAAGGATCGAGTGTTGGTGTAAATAGACCTTTAAAAATTATTGAAAAAAACAAAGTAGTAAAAGGGAGGAATAAACAAAATGAACTTTCTCTTAAAATGGACTTAGGTTTAACTAATACTGATAAGTTTGAAATTGTGGTTTTCAACACCACAAATACAAATAGTGCTGAATTTGACTCTTTCAATGAAAATAATAAAATTTCACCTGTGTATATGCCTAATTACAATCCTGAATTTTGGGAAGGATATACTATTATAGAACCAAATGCAGCCATACGTGAGTTTACCTCTAAAGAAACCGAATAATTTATATAATATTCTGGATATAAGAATACAGTAACAAGCCCCAGCCAATTACTAAAAAAAGGCCGCCAATTGGAGTTATAGGACCTAGTAATTTTATTTTTTTATTTTTTGAAGCACTAATACATAAGCCATAAATACTAAATGAAAATAAAAAAATACCGATTATAAAACAATATACAATGTAAGTCTCTATAGTTTTAGTGAAGCTAAAATTATACCCAACTACAATTAAAATTATTGCATGATACATTTGGTATTTCACTCCTGTTTCAAAGCTTTTTAATTGGTCTTCAGTAAAAGTCTTTTTTAAAGCATGCGCTCCAAAAGCTCCAAAAATTACAGCTAACATTGCATAGAGAGCCCCTATAACTTGCGTCAAAAGAATCATAAATTAATATTTTATAATTTAAAGGTACTTATAGTTTTAAAATAAACGAAGTAGAGTTTTAATTAATATAATCAATTGATACTATAGTTGAAGATTTAATTGTTTCTAGGTAAGCTGGTGATGTTGTAAATAAATGTTCAACTTGATTATCCCAATCACGAGCAACAGCAAAATAGCTCTTATTTTGCACTGCCATTATTTCATTACAATCTTGACAGGTATGTTTATACTCTAAAAAATGATGGGCAAATTCATGAAAAGCAACAACTTTCAAAATTTCTTCATCTAATAAAACGACCCAATTAATTATGATACTTTCAATTTCACCATCAATATTACGTTCTACTTTACCTAAAACTGATCCATTTTCACTCAAAGGCAAAGTATCTACAATGTCAATTTTTTTTAACTTAAAAAGTTTATCATTATATGGTATTCCGTAGGCATCACATTTTGCAAAAAAATCGGTTAATAAAGGTTGTAATCTACCATCAACATCTACACTTTTTTGAGCTGATAAAGAAAGAATGGAGATCGAAAATATTACGAAGTAAACTAAAAATATTTTCCACATAAATGCATTTTAAGATTAGGACTTGGACTGGAGAAAACATAGCAGATGGTCAGTCTACAAAAAATGTTTTCATACAACTATAACGATAGAAATTTTAATTTATTTATAATCTATTGAATTTTAACAGATTATAACATATCACCTTACCTTGACTATTAGAAAGGAGTCACTAATACTAAAAAAAATAGATAAATGATGATCTTTTAAAAAGGTAACAAAATAAAGTGATTGCTAATTAATAGAGATTAACACTTCCTTATCTGCATTAACTTTAAAAGCACACTCTTTATAACTTGGTGGGCCAAAGGTTTTAAGTTTTCCGTATGAAAAAGCGACATCTTCTTTAGGTATGCCAAAAAAGTTAGTATCTAACTCTTCATTACTATTTTCATCATGAAAAATTGCAATAGCATATTCTCCTTCTGGTATATTATCAAAAAACAAAGTTGTCTCTTTTAAAAGTGCTTTAGTTTTTTCTGATTTATAAACATTTTCTAATTTTAAAAATGTTTTAGAATCGTTATATAAAGCAACACAAACATCACCTTTAGCCTCTTTAATATTCTCAACTTTAACAGTAATCTTATACTGAGAAAATAGCGTTATTGGCAATAAAACAATAATAAAGAAAAAGTTACGCAACATATTAAATCAACTTAATTATTAGTAAAACTTTTATATTATGGATAAAATTTTATTTTAAGTCTTCAAAATATTCAAACCCATCAATAATATCTAAATAAACCCCATCAAACTCAGCTCCTATAATTAAATCTAAATAAGAAGTTTTTGAACCCATTAGAATTTTCTGCCAGTCTTGATCCCAATATTTTACTTTATAATTGCCCTTCCATTTTTTATTTTCTTTATCTAACCAGCTTGGTTTTTCCTTAAGCCAGTTTTCATTCCAATAAAATCGATAATCTTCGGCCTCACCAATTGACATGTAGCACACAACCAATCGTTTACCTCCGTTTGCTTTAGTCTTCAATAATTTAATTTCTTGTTTTGTAAAAGGCTCCTTATCATTAAAAAACAAATCAATTAAAACCATATCATAATTAGTACTCGCTATAGTATTAATCAATGCTTTTTTAGAGGTGTATTTTTCGAAATTAATTAAGTACAAAAAATTCTTAACTTCTTTTAATTTTTTAACTGAATTTGAGTTTTGATTATGAACTGGACTACTAGAAAAAGGGATAATATTTAAATCTCTTTTTATTGCTGCATAAGACACAAAACCTGACTTGTTATTAATGTTTTTAGATACTTCTATTTTTTGAGGTGAAGAACAGTAATCTGTAACTAAAATGGTATTTCCTGTGTTTTGAGAAACCTTTAAAAAATCGACTATATTTCTTTTAATACTCCGAGGTGTAGACTTGTTATCTCCATCATAGCCAAAAAATAAATCTTCTTGCCCATTGCCATCAATAGCTTTTAAATAATCTAGGCTTAGTGGGCCATTTACCTCACCATTTTCGGTCACTAATTCAATTCCATTCTGAGGGACTACTACAAAACTAGAGTTCTTCCTTTTAGCATATTTACTAATTTTGATTACTAGACTTCGCATTTCGCCACGATAATCTATCAATTCTTGAACGCTATTGTTTTCAGTTTTATTTAACACAAAACCGCTTGTACAAACCGCCAAAACAATTAAAGCAAACGCAAGTAAAGACTTATAAATACTCATATGTTAATTGTTTTAATTGAAAGTCAATCAAATATAACTGTTTATATATAAACCTTGTAAATAATACTACCCTAAACCAACATCTAAAGACATCATTATTATAAAACCACCAATAAAGCCCATTACTGCGATATCCGTATGGTTATCCTGTTGTGTTTCTGGAATCACTTCTTCAACAACTACAAAAATCATTGCACCAGCTGCAAAAGATAATGCATAAGGTAAAATAGGTTGAAAAGATATTACAGCCCAAGCACCAATTACTGCTGCTATAGGTTCAACCAGAGCAGATGCTTGCCCATACATAAAACTTTTTGTTCTACTTAAGCCCTGTCTACGTAAAGGCATTGCTACTGCAAACCCCTCTGGAAAATTTTGAAGCCCTATCCCTAATGCTAATGCGACAGCACCACCAATAGTTGCACCATCAAAACCAGCTGCTACGCCACCAAAAAGAACACCTACCGCTAGACCTTCAGGAATGTTATGAAGTGTAATTGCTAAGGTTAAAAGTGTTGTTTTATGCCAAGGTGTCTTAATTCCTTCTTTTTCACTTTCTTTAAAATTAATATGCAAGTGTGGCAAAACCTTATCTAAGCCAAATAAAAAAAGCGCACCTAGTAAAAAACCTACTGCAGCTGGCACAACTTTTTCAAAACCTTCACCTGAACTCATTTCTATACTAGGTGCTAGTAAGCTCCAAAAACTTGCCGCAACCATAACTCCACCTGTAAAACCAAGCATACCATCTAAAAGAGCTCTATTCATTGTTTTAAATAAAAAAACTAATGCAGCCCCTAAAGCCGTAAGTGCCCAAGTAAAAACAGTCGCATAAAATGCTGCCAATACAGGGTCGATTGATTCAAAATAAGATACTATTTGTTCCATAATTTTACTTAATTAGTTTTCACACTTAACATATAAATTTGAAGCAATTTGGTGTGATATCAAAATTGTTTTATCGTTGATTTTGATTTGTAATGAACCATCAAAATCTTCCTTATCAACTACTGTAATAGTGTCACCCAAAGCGATTTCATGCTTGTCTAAAAATTTCAAAAATAGTCGAGATGAATCTTTTACTCCTACACAAATACCTGATTTATCAAGTTCTAATTCATTTAACAGACGTTTTGTTCTTAAAGTTAAAACTCCTGCTTTTGAAGGTATCGGATCTCCATGAGGATCAAACTTCGGAAAACCCAAATGCTTATCTAAACTATCAATTAGTTTTTCGCTTTTTATATGTTCCAATTGTTCTGCAATTTCATGAACCTCATCCCAAGCAAAATCTAATTTATCTACTAAAAAAACTTCCCAAAGCCTATGCTTTCTAACTACAGACAGCGCTTTTTCTATACCAATACCCGTTAGGCTAACCCCTTGGTATTTTTTATAGGCTACAAATCCTTTTTCTGAAAGTTTTTTTACCATATCAGTCACCGACGAAGGTTTCGTATCCATCTGCTCAGCAATAGCATTTGTAGAAACGGTTTCATTATTACCCTCCCCTAAATGGTAAATTGCTTTTAGATAATCTTCTTCAGAATGCGTCATCAAAAAATATTTTTTACAAAAATACATTTTTATATGTAAAAACAAATTTTTAGTTTTGTCTAAAAATAATTTTACCCTGATTTAAAATAATTTTATGAAACAATCAAAAACACTATTATTCAGTCTATTACTAATCACAACTGGAATATTAAATGCACAAAACAATATTATAAGAGGAATTGTTTCTAATAACAAAATCCCCGTTTCATTCGCTAACATTGTGATAGAAGGGACTACAATAGGCACCTCAAGTGATGAAAATGGAGAATTTGAACTTAGTAATAATGTCGATGGCTCATACAAATTAATAATATCTGCAATAGGGTATAAAACAGCATATGTAACTGTAAAAAAAGCAAATGATAATGGTAATTTTATTAAAATAAATTTAATCGAGACCTCTGAATCGCTAGAGGAAATGGTGGTTACAGGTACATTAAAGGCTGTTAGTAGATCAGAAAGTCCTGTTCCTGTTGAAGTTTATAGTCCAACTTTTTTAAAACAAAACCCAACCTCAAACATTTTTGAAGCTTTACAAAATGTAAACGGTGTACGCCCGCAAATAAATTGTAGTGTTTGTAATACAGGTGATATTCATATTAACGGACTTGAAGGCCCTTACACTTTGGTTTTAATTGATGGTATGCCAATTGTTAGTGGTTTAAGTACTGTTTATGGTTTATCAGGAATACCAAATTCATTAATTGAGCAAATTGAAATTATCAAAGGTCCTGCTTCAAGTTTATATGGTAGCGAAGCTGTTGGTGGCTTAATTAACATTATTACTAAAAACACATTACAGGCACCAAAATTTTCTATTGATGGTTTTGCTACAAGTTGGGGTGAATATAACCTTGATGCAGGGGGGAAAATAAATATTGGAAAAAAAACAGACCTTTTATTAGGCGTGAACTACTTTAATTTTGATAATATAATTGATAATAATGGAGATAATTTTACCGATTTAACTTTACAAAATCGTATATCTGTTTTTCAAAAATGGAATTTTCAACGTAATGAAAATAGAATATTATCTTTAGCTGGACGTTTTTTTTATGAAGATCGTTGGGGTGGAGAATTACAATGGACTCCTGAATTTCGTGGTGGAAATGAAATATACGGTGAAAGTATTTACACTGCCAGGTATGAGGTATTGGGTAAATATCAATTACCAGTAAAGGAAAAAATGATGTTCTCATTTTCGTATACTGATCATGATCAAAATTCTGTTTACGGAGATACTGAATATTTAGCGAAACAACGTATTGGCTTCTCTCAATTAACTTGGGATCTTACTAAAAACAATCATGATATTCTAATAGGCTCGGCATTACGTTACAATTATTATGATGATAACACAACCGCTACAGCTGAAGATGATGGTACTAACAACCCTGATAAAGTAATAATACCTAGTCTTTTTGTTCAAGATGAAATTTCATTTTCAGAAAAACACTCTTTATTATTAGGGATGCGCTATGATTACGACAATCGTCATGGTTCAATTTATACACCAAGAATGGCATATCGTTGGAAAATAAATGACAATGATATTTTAAGGTTAAATGCAGGTACTGGTTTTAGAGTTGTAAATTTATTTACAGAAGAACACGCCGCACTAACTGGTGCTAGAGATGTTTTTATTGAAGAAGAACTTGACCCAGAGCAGTCATTTAACGTAAACCTAAATTATCTTAAAAAGATCTATTCTGATAACGGAACTTATGTGAACTTAGATTTTTCAGCATTTTACACCAACTTTAGTAATGCAATAATTCCTGACTATGACACAAATCCAAATTTAATTATTTATGATAACTTAAATGGTAGTGCAATTTCGCAGGGTATTAGTAGTAATATTGATGTGGTTTTTAATAATGGATTAAAAGTGTTATTAGGTGCTACTTTACAAGATGTTACAAATACCGACGAGGGAATTAAAAAAACTCAAATATTAACCGAAAACTTTTCTGCAACTTGGAATATTTCTTATAACATTAGTAGTATTGACTTAAGCATAGATTATACTGGAAATATTTACGGCCCAATGCGATTACCTCTTTTAAGTGATTTAGATCCAAGGAGTGAGTATTCACCAACTTGGAGTATTCAAAACATACAATTTACTTATAAAGGACTCGAAAAATTTGAATTTTATGGTGGTGTAAAAAACCTTTTAAACTGGACACCTAATAAAGGAAATCCTTTTTTAATTGCTCGTGCAGATGACCCTTTTGATGAAAATGTAACTTTTGATGCAAATGGTAATGCTGCTGTTACTCCTGATAACCCTTATGGATTAACTTTTGACCCAGAGTATATTTACGCACCTAACCAAGGCATTAGAGCTTTCGCTGGTTTGCGATATAGAATAGACTAATAACATGTAGGTTTCATATTATTTATTACCGATAGTATAAATTGGTATATTTGAAAAAAATAGATGATAATGAAACCTACAATTTACCTATTTATCTTTTTAGTTGTATTTAAAATACAAGCCCAAACCGTAAATTCAGAAATAATAACGCTTACCCCCAACGAAGAAAAAGAAGTGTTGATTCCTGCTTTTCAAAATGACACAATACAACTAACAATTACTCCATATAAAACTAAAAAGGCAAAAAAAAACACCATTTTATTTTACGAATACCCAAGTAAATTATTACTTAAAAATGAGGAAGTAAAAACTTTCGAACATTCATTTACCATTAACAATAAAGGTGTTTATAAATTAGTTTTAAAAAATGAGAATTCTAAACCCTTTGACTATGCCATTAAATATGTAGTAAATTCTACGAGAAAAAAGAAGCCGCAAATAGGTTACGAGGTGAAAAATGATACTACATATGGACCTGAAGAAGAACAATTAGTTGATCATAAATATTTAGAAACAGAAACTATTCAGAATGAAAAATATTATTTAAATAGCACTTCAAATGCTTTATTAAAAGGTGGTAAAAACAGAATTATTGTTCCTTTAAATTTACCCTCAAATACTAAAGAATGGTATTATGCATTTAGCGCCTCTAGAGAAGAAAAAGACATAAATAATACGCTATCTACATTTAACTTAGCTTCACAACTTACTAAGTTTATAAAAGAAGATGAAGACATGCAAGGAGCAGTAAGCAATTTAAGTCCGCCACCAGGAGCAAATATTTGCGATATTTATGTAATAAATGACACTGAAAATGCAGAATTTTTTAAAGAAAAAGAAGAATTTAAATCTAGCTTAGATGGATCACGCGAAAACTTTAAATCAGGTATTGTAAAAGTAGCTGATAACACTAAAAGTTATTTAGGCATACGCAACCCTGATAATTTATATGGGATACATATTGCTATAGAAATTATTGCCGTAGTCGAAAAAATAGAAAAAGTCACCAAATCTATTCGAACACCAATAATCACAAGTCAAAAAACACCTTATTTAATTGAATAATGAATAGTTATGACTACATAATTGTTGGTGCAGGAGCTTCAGGTTTATTGCTTGCAGATGCTTTAGGTAAAGATGAGTTTTTTAAAAACAAAACCATTTTATTGCTTGATAAAAACACAAAACAAAATAATGATCGTACTTGGTGTTTTTGGGATAAAGACATTAATAGTTTCGATTCTGTTGTCAGTAAAAAATGGAATCAAATACATTTTTCTGGAAAACAAATTTCGAAAGATTACCCTATTGCTCCGTATATTTATAAAATGATTAAAGGCCTTGATTTTTATAATCATTACCTAGCACAAATAGCAACATACCCTAATGTTACTTTTATTAATGATGAAGTTGATAAAATAGATAATTCAACTTCTGAAGTTATAATACATACAACTAAGAACAGCTATAAAACTGGCAATGTTTTTAATAGCATTTATGATTACAAAGAACCTTTACAACAAAAAAGATATCCTGTTTTACAACAACATTTTATTGGGTGGTTTGTAAAAATAGAACAGCCTGTTTTTGATGATCAAAGGGCTACTTTTATGGATTTTTCTATTCCGCAAAAAGGGAATACTAGATTTATGTATATGTTACCATTTTCTAAAACAGAGGCTTTAGTTGAATACACTCTATTTTCAGAAAAATTGTTGGAGCAACAAGAATATGAAGAAGCTATAAAAAATTACTTATCTGAAAAATTAGGCGTTAAAGACTATCAAATTACAGAAACCGAACGAGGTAGTATTCCGATGACAAGTTATAATTTTGGAAAAAAGAATACACTCAATATGTTATATATTGGTACTGCTGGTGGATGGACAAAAGCAAGTACCGGTTATACTTTTAAAAAAACAAGTACTAAAGTAGCCCAGCTTATTAGCCATTTAAAGCAAAATAAACCATTAAATACATTTAGCAAAAAAGATAAATTTTGGTTTTATGATCTATTGCTTTTAGACATATTATATGAAAAAAATGAATTAGGCCGATCTATTTTTGAGGCCTTATTCAAAAACAGAAAACCACAATTAATTTTTAAATTTTTAGATGAAGAAACAAACCTTTGGGAAGATATTAAGTTTATAAGTAGCCTATCACCTCTTCCCTTTATCAGAGCTTTATTTAAAAGAATTTTTTAAACTTCTCTTTGCATTAAACCTTCTCCAAATTTTTGAAGTAACATTTTCTTTTCTTCCGAGATTGGCAGCTTTTTTAGCACTTCAAAAGCTTTATTGGTATATAATTCAATTTCTTCTTTCGTTCTTTGAGCAGCACCACTTTCAATAAAAATACTTTTCGCTGTTTTTATTTTTTCTGTAAAATCTTCTGGTTGAATAGAAAATAAATGCTCTAATTCTTTAACCTCATTCTCATTTGCGTATTGTAATGATTTAAGGAATAAAAAAGTTTTTTTATTCTCTATAATATCACCTCCAACTTGTTTTCCAAAAGTTTCTGGATCTCCAAAAGCATCTAAATAATCATCTTGTAATTGAAAAGCAATACCTAAATTTCTACCAAACTCATAAATATCATTTTGGCTTTCTTCAGAAACATTAGCAACTATTGCCCCCATTTTCATAGCCGCACCTACCAAAACTGCTGTTTTATATTCAATCATTTTCAAATACTCAGGTATAGTAACATCATCACGAGTTTCAAAATCTACATCGTATTGCTGCCCTTCGCAAACCTCTATAGCTGTTTTACTAAACAATTTTGCTAAACTTCTAAAAACTTCGCCTTCATAGTTTTCAAAAAGCTGGTATGCATTTATTAGCATTGCATCACCAGAGAGTATTCCTGTGTTTATATCCCATTTTTCATGAACTGTAGCTTTACCCCTTCTTAAAGGTGCATCATCCATAATATCGTCATGTACTAAAGAAAAGTTATGAAAAACCTCAACAGCTAAAGCTGCATCCAATGCTTTTTTATAATCTGTTCCGAAAATTTCAGCTGTCATTAACGTCAAAACTGGTCTTAATCTTTTTCCTCCTAAGCCCAATATATAGGTAATTGGCTGATAAAGGTTAATAGGCTCTTTAATTTTTGATTTATCTTCTAAATAGGCTATAAATTCTTTTCTGTAAACTCCAATAGATTGCATTCAGGCATTTTTTTTCAAAAATACATTAAACAAAGGAATAAATTGTAAAACATGATTTTCACCGTTTATTATCGGCGAAATACACGCTACTATTAATTTAACGCAAATACTTAGGAAACTTTTTTTGTTTTTAAAGTTTCCTTATTACATTTGCACTCGATTATGAAAGAGAAAATATTAACAAAAGCATCTGAAATGTTCTTAAACCTAGGGTTTAAGAGTGTAACTATGGATGATTTGGCTAACGAATTGGGTATATCAAAAAAAACGATTTACACTCATTTCGAGAATAAAACTAAATTAGTAGAAGAAAGCTCTTTGTATTTATTAAAATATATATCAAATGGTATTGATTGTATTATTGAAACAGACAGAAACCCGATTGAAGAGTTGTACGAAATTAAAAAATTCGTAATGAAACACTTAAATGATGAGCAATCTTCACCACAATACCAATTGCAGAAATATTACCCGAAAGTTTACGCAACTATTAAGAGTAAACAATATGATGTAATGCAAGAGTGCGTTGTTAGTAACATTAAAAAAGGTATTGAAATAGGTATTTACCGCGAAAATATAAATATCGAATTTATTTCTAGAATATATTTTTCGGGTGTTACAAGCATTAAAGACTATAAATTATTCCCTATAAAATTGTTTCCTGTTAAACAACTACAAGATGATTTTTTAGAATACCATTTACGAGGTATTACCACCCCTGATGGAAGAAAAATATTAAATACACTTATAAATTCAAATCAAGAATAGATGAAAACAATTTTTTTAACTTTCCTTTCTCTTATATACATGAGCATAAGTTTTGCTCAAGAGGTTCCGAATAGTTACTCTTTAGAAGAAGCTATTACTTTTGCTCTTGAAAATAACTATAGTGCAATAAATGCCGAAAGAGATATCAAAGATGCCCAAAAACAAAAATGGGAAACTATAGCTGCTGGATTACCTCAAGTTAATGGCTCTGTAAGTTACCAGAATCAACTAAAACAGCCAATTACTTTGCTTCCTGCAGAGTTAATTCCTGGAGGAGAAGCTGGTACTTTTGTTCCTGTAGTTTTTTCAGAACCACAATCGATGACAGCAACAGCTACGCTAACTCAAAAAATATTTGATGGTTCATATATAGTGGGAGTACAAGCTGCTAAAACGTTTATTAACTATAGCGCTAACAATCAAGAAAAAACAGCTTTAGAAGTTAAAAAAGCAACTGTAGAGGCATATGGCAACGTACTTTTAGCAAAAGAAAGTGTTGAGATTTTACGAAAAAACATTGCTACCCTTGATAAGAATTTGTTTGAAACTAGAAAGATTTTCGAAAACGGATTAGGTGATGAAGAAAGTGTTGAGCAATTACAAATAACACTTTCATCTGTTGAAAATCAACTTAAAAATGCAATTCGTTTACAAGGTATTACATTACAGATGTTAAACTTAACAATGGGTTTACCTTTTGACTCACCAACTACATTATCTGAAAACTTAGATGCTTTAGCTCAAAAACAAACAGATTTAAGTATTGTTGGTTATGAATTTGATTTAAATAATAATGTTGATTATAAAATGGCGTTGAACCTTAATGAACAAAGAAGTTTAGAGCTTAAACTCCAAAAAAGTATGGCATTACCGACATTAAATGCTTTTATAAACTACGGTAGCTCGGCTTACAACAGTAGGTTTAATTTTTTTAGTAGTGATTCACAATGGTTTGACTCTTCTATTTTAGGTGTAGAATTAAATATCCCAATTTTCAGTTCGTTAAAAAGAAGTGCAAGTACGCAACGAGCTAGAATTGCTTTAGATAAAGCAAAAACACAATTAACAGAAGCAGAACAGCAAATAAGATTACAGTTACAAAAAGCTAAAAGCGATTACATACTTGCAATTGAAGAGTATGACACTAATAAAGAAAATTTAGGTTTAGCTGAACGTATTGAGAAAAAAAATCAAATTAAATATAAAGAAGGTATTGCTTCTAGTTTTGAGCTTAGACAAGCGCAAATGCAATTATATGATGCACAAAACACTTATTTACAATCTATGGTAAACGTTATTAATTCTAAAACAGAATTGGAAACAGTACTTAATAATTAATAATGGTTTTAGATAAAATTAATCAACAATCACCAATAACATCAACTATTAAAACTTTCAAAATGAAACAAATATATTTACTAGTAACCATCTCTTTGATTCTTATATCTTGTGGAGGCGAAAAAAAACAAACTGTAGAAGAAGTAATTGCTTCTTCTAACCCTGAGCAAATTAGAGCTAAACGAACAGATTTAGTTGCTCAACAACAAGTTTTACACGAAGAAATTAAGCAATTAGACGAAGCTTTATCTGAAGTAGAAACAGAACAAAAAGTACCATTAATAACAACTTTAAAAGCTAAAGAAGAGGTTTTTAGCCACGTTCTTGAAATTCAAGGAAACGTTACTACAAAAAACCTACTAGTAATTACTCCTGAATTTAATGGAATATTAACTGATGTATACGTTAAAGAAGGACAAAGAGTAAGTAAAGGGCAAACTTTAGGAAAAATAGATGATGGTGGTTTAAGCCAACAATTATCGCAATTACAAATTCAATCCGATTTAGCAAAAACTACTTTTGAACGTCAAAAACGTTTATGGGATCAAAATATTGGTAGTGAAATTCAGTACTTACAAGCTAAATCATCATACGAAGCACAAAACCAGGCAGTTGCACAATTACAACAACAAGTTGGTAAAACTGTTATTAGAGCTCCTTTTACAGGTACTATTGATGATGTTATTACTGAAAAAGGTAGTGTTGTTGCTGCGGGTCAAACTCCATTAATGCAGATTGTAAATTTAGACAAGATGTATATTGAAACTGATGTACCAGAAAGCTATGTGTCAGATGTAGTTAAAGGTAAAGATGTAGAAGTACTATTTCCTGTGTTAGGCAAAACTATAGAAACAAAAATTCGCCAAGCAGGAGATGTAATCAACCCTGCAAACAGAACTTTTAAAGTAGAAATTGATGTGCCAAATAAAGATAAAAGCATTAAACCTAACTTAACTGCAAGACTTAAAATTAACGATTACACTAATGAAAAAGCGATACTAGTACCACAGAGTATTATTTCTGAAAATGCAGAAGGTGAACAATATGTTTATGTTGTAAAAGAGAAAAATGATAATGATGAAGGTGTTGTAAGCAAAGTCATTATTAAAACAGGAAAAACACAAGGAGATGTTATCGAAGTTTTAGAAGGTATACCAAGCGGAGCGGAACTAATTTTAGAAGGTGCGCGTAGTGTTAAAGACGGACAAACTGTTAAGGTTATAAACTATTAAACCGAAAATAAAATGACTAAAAAGAAAAAACAAGTCGATAACGAATTTGGTTTATCATCGTGGGCAATTAATAATAAAACCACAATGTATGTTCTAATTGCAGTTATTTTTTACCTAGGTATTGCTGCCTTTTTTAGCATGCCAAGAGAAAACTTTCCAGAAGTAAATGAAACTAAAATTTATGTTAGTTCTATTTACCCAGGAAACACTGCTGAGGATATTGAAAAATTAATTACTGACCCTTTAGAAGATAAGCTAAAAACAGTAAGTAATGTTGTCGAAATTACCTCAACATCGCAAGAAGATTATTCAATGTTAATTGTTGAGTTTGACGAAGGTATTACCGTAGATCAAGCAAAACAAAAAGTTAAAGATGAAATAGACACTGAAACTTCTGGTGAAGATTGGCCAACCTTTAATGGTGCTAAAGTAGAACCTGATGTTTTTGAATTAAGCCTTTCAGAAGAAATGCCAATTCTGAATATTAATATTTCAGGTGATTATCCTATTCAAAAATTAAAAGATTTTGCGGAATACCTGCAAGATGACATAGAAGATTTACAAGAAATTAAAAAAGCAGATATACGTGGTGCACAAGAAAAAGAAGTTGAAGTTGCTGTAGACATCTACAAAATGATGGCAGCTCAAGTAACTTTTAATGATATTATTGGCGCTATAAATAATGGTAACTTAACAATGTCTGCTGGTAACTTAAAAGCTAGTGGTCAACGACGTACGATTAGAGTTTTAGGTGAAATTGAAAAGCCATCTGAACTTGAAAATTTTGTTGTAAAAACAGAAAAAGGAAAATCTATTTATTTAAAAGATATTGCAACGGTATCTTTTAAAGAAGAAGACCATACCACTTTTGCAAGAGAATACGGAAAGCCAGTAGTAATGCTAGATGTTAAAAAACGTGCTGGTAAAAACATGGTTGCTGCGGCTGAACAAATTCAAGTTATTGTTGATGATGCAATTGCAAATGTATTTCCTCCAGATTTAAAAGTAACAATCACTAACGATCAATCTTCAAAAACTATTGGTCAAGTAGATGATTTAGTAAACAATATTATTTTTGGTGTTATACTGGTAGTAACTGTTTTAATGTTCTTTTTAGGATTTAAAAATGCATTATTTGTTGGTTTTGCTATTCCAATGTCCATGTTTATGTCATTAATGATATTAGAATTACTTGGACAGAGTTTAAATACAATGGTTCTTTTTGGTCTTATTATGGGACTAGGTATGCTGGTTGATAACGGTATTGTGGTTGTAGAAAACGTGTACCGTTTAATGGAAGACGAAGGTATGGGCAGAATTGAAGCTGCTAAAAAGGGTATTGGAGAAATTGCTTTTCCTATTATCATTTCCACAGCAACAACTGTTGCAGCCTTTACTCCATTAGCATTCTGGCCAGGAATAATGGGTGAGTTCATGAAAATTTTACCAATAACATTATCCGTTGTACTAGGTTCCTCACTATTTGTAGCCATCTTTTTCAACTCGGTATTGGTGTCAAAATTCATGACTATTGAAGATAAAGACATGCCTTTAAAGCAAATTATTAGAACAACAATAATAGTTGCTGTTTTTGGCGTACTTATACTTTCATTTGGAGGTACTTATAAAGGCCTGGGTACTATAATGATTTTTACAGCTATCATGCTTTGGGCATACCGTTTTTTTATCCGTAAATGGGCAAATAGCTTCCAAAATAAAGCATTAGTAAACTTAGAAAACTGGTACGAACGCCAACTACGCGGTGCACTTTCTGGTTGGAAACCTTATATATTAAGTATTGGTACATTTTTACTATTAATTGCTTCTTTTATAGCTTTTGGTATGTCATTAAGTGCCAAAAGAACTAAAGTTGAGTTTTTCCCAGATAACAAACCAAATCAAATAATTGTTTATATCGAGTATCCACAAGGAACTGCTATTGAGAAAACAAATGCTATTACTAAAGAAATTGAAAAACGTGTATTTACGGTTGTTAACCAAGAACAGTACATATACGAAGGTAAAAACTTTTTAGTAGAAAGTACTGTATCCCAAGTTGGTGAAGGTGCTGGAAATCCTCAAACTGACGGTGGGTCTGCTGCAGAAATGCCTCATAAAGGTAAAATAACAGCATCGATGCGTGAATTTAAGTTTAGACGCGGAGAAGACAGTGAAATTTTGCGTCAAAAAGTACAAGCTGCATTGGTTGGTATTTACCCTGGCGTATTAATTTCTGTTGAGAAAGATGCCAATGGACCGCCTGCAGGATCACCAATTAATATTGAAATTGAAGGTGATGATTATAATGAGCTTATTGCGACTGCCGAAAACATGCGTGAGTTTATTAATACAAAAAACATTGCTGGTATTGACGAACTTAAGATTGACGTTAATAAGGATAAGCCAACAATGCGTGTTACTATTGATAGAGAAAAAGCTGGTGAATTAGGCGTAAGTGCTGCACAAGTTGGGCAACAATTACGTAGTTCAATTTTTGGTTCTAAAGCTGGAATTTATAAAGAAGATGGTGACGATTTTGATATTTACGTACGTTTTAATGAAGAGAACAGATATAATAAAAGTGCTTTATTTAATCAAAACATTACGTTTAGAGATAATACTGGACAAATAAAAAGTATTCCTGTTTCTGCTGTTACAAAATACGAAAACAACTCAGGTTTTAGTGCAATTAAGCATAAAGACACTAAGCGTGTTGTAACTGTGTATTCTGCATTATCACCAGGTTTTACAGATGCTGCAGCTATAGTAAGTCAAATTCAAAACGAAATGAAAAGTTATGAAGATTTACCTAAAAACATTAAAATTGATTACACTGGTCAAATAGAAGAGCAAAACAAGCAAATGCTATTTTTAGTTGGCGCATTCTTTACAGGTTTAGGTTTAATCTTTTTCATCTTAATATTCCAATTCAACTCAGTTTCAAAACCAACAATAATAATGATCGCTATTTTCCTTAGTTTCATTGGTGTATTTGGTGGTATTGTAATTTCTGGTAGTGCTTTTGTTATTATGATGACTATGGTTGGTATTATATCTTTAGCTGGTATTGTAGTAAATAATGGTGTTGTACTTTTAGATTATGCCCAACTTCTAATAGATAGAAAAAAAGCTGAATTAGATTTAGAAAAAGAAGATTATCTTACTAATCAGGATCTTTTCGAAAGCATTGTCAAAGCTGGTAAAGCACGTTTAAGACCTGTATTACTTACAGCAATTACGACTATTTTTGGTCTAATACCGTTAGCTATAGGATTAAATATTAACTTCTTTACATTGTTTGCTGAGCTTGATCCAAACATATATATGGGAGGAGATAACGTAGTCTTTTGGGGACCATTAGCATGGACCGTAATTTATGGTTTATTAATTGCGACATTCTTAACCTTAATTGTAGTACCTATATTATTTTTCTTATCTGTGAAATTTAAAATGTGGTTACGAGATAAGTTTTCGAATGATACAGAAACAACTGTAGTTGAAGAAAACGCATAGTACTAAATACTATTTTTAGAATATTTAAGCCCTTTAAGAATTTCTTCTTAAAGGGCTTTTTTTATTTAAGAGTTTATTCAGACCAAAAAAACAACGCCATCTTTAAAGTTTATGATTTTAACAAGCGACTACATTAAGCTAATTAGGCACGTATTATAGCTATTATAATATAGGCTTTAACTCTCACCCATATAAATACGTTAATTTATAAAAGAGTTAAGTGCTTCTTGAATATCTTATATACAAAAAGCCCCGATGATTGCTCATCGGGGGCTTTTATTTTAAATATAAATACTTGTTATTTGTTTACAACAACAGCATTTTTAGATTCTTTATTCGTGACATTTACGATTCTACTATCCTCAAAATCAACTTCTTTTAATTCTTCGCCTTTCCAGAAAAACCATTTTCCAGTTTTCTTTCCTTTTTGATATTCTCCGCTTGCTATTTTTTCACCTGTATTATTGAACATGCTCCACTCTCCATGTAATTTTCCTTTTAAAAATTCACCTGTTTGAGCAACTTCACCATTTTCATGGTAATATGTAGCAATTACCTTTTCACCATCTTTAGAAAAAGTTGGTTTATTGTCTTGAGCTGATATTGCAACTGTAAGAAACAGTGCTAAAAAAAATGTTATAGTTTTCATGATATTATATTTTTGGGATTAAACTTTTGTACCTAGTCTAACAAATATACAAATATTTTACATTTAAAATACAATTGATTAACATTAAATTTACATTGGAGTCGTAATCAACTAAAAAACAAGTGCTTAAGTTTTTAAAATGAAATATTAAAATACATCTCTTTGTAAAAACTGTTTTAATAAAAGCTCATTTAATTAAAGATACTTACTAAATTTGTGCTCAAATAAATTTTAGCATGTACAGAAGTCATACTTGTGGCGATTTAAGAGTAGCTCACAATAATCAAGAAGTAACATTATCAGGTTGGGTACAAGGAGTAAGGGATAAAGGGTTTATGATCTATATCGATTTAAGAGATCGTTATGGTATTACTCAATTATATTTTGATGAAGAAAGTACACCTAAAGATATTATCGAAAAAGCTCAAAAACTTGGTCGTGAATTTGTTATTCAAGTAAAAGGGACTGTAGTAGAGCGTTCTTCAAAAAATCCAAAAATTCCTACTGGAGATATTGAGGTTTTAGTTAGTGAGCTTAATATTCTGAATAATGCAATGGTACCACCTTTTACCATAGAAGATAAAACAGATGGTGGTGAAGATATCAGAATGAAATATCGTTATTTAGATATTCGTAGAAATCCTGTAAAAAACAATCTTATTTTCAGGCATAAAGTAGCTATGGAAGTTCGTAAATTTCTTTCTGACGAAGGCTTTATTGAAGTTGAAACACCATACCTTATAAAATCTACTCCTGAAGGAGCTAGAGATTTTGTTGTACCTAGCCGTATGAATGAAGGGCAGTTTTATGCACTACCACAATCACCACAAACATTTAAGCAATTGCTTATGGTTGGTGGTATGGATAAATATTTCCAGATAGTAAAATGCTTTAGAGATGAAGATTTACGTGCTGATAGACAGCCAGAGTTTACACAAATAGATTGTGAAATGGCTTTTGTTGACCAAGAAGATATATTAAATGTTTTTGAACATTTAACAAAGCACTTATTAAAGGAAATTAAAGGAGTTACTATTGACAATTTCCCTAGAATGACTTATGATGATGCTATGCGTAAGTATGGTAACGACAAACCAGACATTCGTTTTGGAATGGAGTTTGGAGAATTGAATGAAGTTGCTCAACACAAAGAATTTGGAGTTTTCAATGATGCTGAGTTAGTAGTTGGTATTGCTGTACCAAGTGCTGCAAGCTATACAAGAAAAGAGTTAGATGCTTTAGTTAACTGGGTAAAAAGACCTCAAGTTGGCGCTAAAGGCATGGTCTATGCAAAATATAATGAAGATGGTACTTTTAAATCTACCGTAGATAAATTCTATGATCAAGATGATTTAGCTAATTGGGCGAAAGCTACAGGTGCTAAACCAGGAGATTTAATATGTGTATTATCTGGTGATGCTAATAAAACAAGAGCGCAATTGAGTGCTTTACGTATGGATTTAGCAGAACGTTTAGAGTTAAGAAACCCTAACGAATTTGCACCATTATGGGTTATTGATTTCCCTTTATTAGAATTAGATGAAGAAACAGGTCATTACCACGCAATGCACCACCCATTTACATCTCCAAAACCAGGTCAATTAGAATTGTTAGATTCTGACCCAGGCGCTGTAAAAGCAAATGCGTACGATTTAGTATTGAATGGTAACGAAATAGGTGGAGGATCTATTCGTATTCACAATAAAGATATGCAAGCTACAATGTTCAAGCATTTAGGCTTTACACCTGAAGAAGCTAAAGCTCAATTTGGCTTTTTAATGGATGCTTTTCAATATGGTGCACCACCACATGGTGGTTTAGCATTTGGCTTAGATAGATTGGTTTCTATTTTAGGCGGGCAAGAGACTATTAGAGACTTTATAGCTTTTCCTAAAAACAATAGTGGTAGAGATGTAATGATTGATGCTCCTGCTTTTATTGATGATGATCAATTAAAAGAATTGAGTCTGAAATTAGATTTAAAAAAGTAACTTATAATCCCGAACTATTTCGGGATTCTTTATACAATGGCTGCACGTAAAAAAACTTGGTTTGCAAAATTTTTGGTTTGGCGAATCAAAAATATCTCTGAACGTCAATTTATATACTTTTTAAGTATCCTAGTTGGCTTTACTTCAGGGGTAGGTGCTGTTATTTTAAAAAATTTAACTCACTTTTTTCAACATTTACTTGAAGGTAATTTAGTAAAATATTACCATCAAGCATTCTATTTTGCATTCCCAATAATAGGTTTATTACTCGTATATCTTGTTATTAAGTATGTAATACAACATAAGGTAAGCCACGGTATACCTTCTACCCTTTTTGCAATATCAAAACATAAAGGTGTAATGCGAAAGTATCAGATGTTTGGTTCTATACTAACGGCCCCACTAACTATTGGTTTTGGAGGCTCTGTAGGTTTAGAAGGACCAACAGTAGCAACTGGCGCAGCAATAAGTTCCAATATTTCGAGAATGTTTCACATGAATCAAACCAATCGAAATTTATTGATTGGTTGTGCAGCTGCAGGTGCTCTCTCATCCATATTTAAAGCTCCAATTGCAGCTATAATTTTTGCTATTGAAGTGTTTAGTTTAGACCTTACTATTGCTTCAATGCTTCCTTTATTGCTAGCCTCTATTTCTGCCATTATAACTTCTTATTTTTTCTTTGGTGACGATGTTTTATTACCATTTAAGACAGAAGATAGCTTTGTTATTGGAGATACACCTTTTTTTATAGTTCTAGGTTTAGTTACCGGTTTAATATCAATATACTTTACTGAAGTTTATGAGAGAATTCAAAAACAATTTGACAAAATTAATTCTCCCATAAAAAAAGTACTTGTTGGAGGTATTGGAATAGGTTTACTTGTTTATTTAATACCACCACTTTACGGTGAAGGTTTTGATGTTATAAACAGTTTAGTAAAAGGAAACCCTGAAAAAGTACTTCAAAATAATATTTTCGATCTTGACTTAACCAACGTCTGGATGGTTATTTTACTGTTAATCGGGCTTGTGTTATTTAAAATTATTGCTAGTGCACTTACCTTTGGTGCTGGTGGTGTTGGTGGTATTTTTGCACCCACACTATTTATGGGTAGTATTTTAGGCAATTGTGTTGCTAAAATTATTAATAATATCAGTTTTCTTTCATATAAAGTTTCTGAAAGTAATTTTACATTAGTTGGTATGGCTGGCTTAATGGCTGGTGTTCTCCACGCCCCACTTACTGCTATATTTTTAATTGCCGAAGTTACTGGTGGTTATGAGCTATTTATCCCGTTAATGATTACTTCTGCCATTTCTTATTCTTTAACCAAATACGTTCACCCACACTCTGTTTACAATATGGAGCTAGGTAGAAGAGGAGAATTAATTACCCACGATAAAGATCACGCAGTTTTGACACTAATGGATATCGATAAGGTAATTGAAGATAATTTCGCAATCGTTAACCCTAGTATGACACTTGGTGATATGGTTCATCAAGCTGTTATTAAGTCGAATAGAAATATTTTTCCCGTTATTGATCCTGAAAAAAACACATTATTAGGTATTATTTTATTAGATGATATTAGGTCGATAATGTTTAATCAAAAACTGTATAATGAGG
The DNA here is from genome assembly GCF_019021925.1 of Cellulophaga sp. HaHaR_3_176. Taxonomy (NCBI): domain Bacteria; kingdom Pseudomonadati; phylum Bacteroidota; class Flavobacteriia; order Flavobacteriales; family Flavobacteriaceae; genus Cellulophaga; species Cellulophaga sp. HaHaR_3_176. Next base: position 3,500,316 of record NZ_CP058990.1, on the reverse strand, counting down.
TATTTGTTAGTGATATTATGCATACACCACCAGATATTATAGAATTAGATAAGGATAAAATGACTGATATAATGCAGAAGTTTCAAGATAGTGCCGCTTGGAATCTTCCTGTAATTAAAAAAGGTAAGTATGTTGGTTTTATTTCTAAGTCTAAACTACTAACTGCCTACAGAAGAAAGTTAATTAACTTTACAAAATAAAATGAATTTGTCATGAAAATAAAATATATCATCACAATCATAATCATTGCTTCTATAGCTTCTATATGTTACGGGTTTTATATAAAAGAAGAACAACTTGAGATTGCTCATAAGTATATTGGGTCAGGAACTGTAGGTATTTTTCTAATAGGTATGCCTCTTTTCTTACTAAAAGAAAGTAAGGGTAAAAAAGTAAAAGATTATATGCTTACCGAAGAAAATATTAGAAAAATGCAAGGCAAAAATTTAGAAAAGACTGATAACCAGTAAAATAAAATTATTTTTTTAGGCGTATTTCATTGAAAATTATACATTTGTAATTATAATTACTTTAAATTTTCATACAAATGACTGGAACAGTAAAATTTTACAATGCATCTAAAGGTTACGGATTCATTACTAACGATTCAACAGAAAAAGACATTTTTGTACACGCTACATCATTAAATGGAGCTGAACTAAACGAAGGTGACAAGGTAGATTACGAAGAAGAAGAGGGCAAAAAAGGTATTGTCGCAGCCCAAGTTCAAGTAATAGGATAATTAATCTATTTTTCGAAAACTCTGAAAGCAACCCTAAACAACTTTAAGGTTGCTTTTTTATTTAATTAAGATTACGTTTCTGAATAAAAAAGCGCTTTAAAATTTCTGAAGCTTCTTTTTCCAAAATACCACCTTCTATCTTTGTTTTAGGGTGCATTTTTACTCCTAAAGCAGCACAACCACGTTCATCATCTTTAGCACCATATACAACTCTAGATATTTGGCTCCAATACAAAGCACCGGCACACATTTGGCAAGGCTCTAAGGTTACATATAATGTACAATCTTTTAAATATTTTCCTCCTAAAAAATTAGCAGCAGCTGTTATAGCTTGCATTTCAGCATGAGCTGTTACATCATTTAATCGTTCGGTTAAATTATGTGCCCTTGCTATAATTCTATTTTGAACTACTATCACAGCACCCACAGGCACCTCACCTGCTTCATAAGCAAATTCAGCTTCTTGTAGTGCTTTTTTCATAAAATAGGTGTCATCAAATGGCTCAATCATTTTTCAAAAATAATTGGTTTTCATAAGGATTTTGATAGAAAATAAAAAAAAGTCAAATTAAATTATTTCTTCATGCATTTTTAAAAAGCCGTAATTTTACACCCTAATTGTAATTTAATGTCTTTACTCGATCAAATTAACTCTCCAAAAGATCTTCGCCTTTTAAAACAGGTAGAGTTACCCAGGCTTGCAAAAGAATTAAGAGAGTTTATTATAGATATTGTAGCCACTAAAGAAGGTCATTTAGGAGCCAGCTTAGGTGTGGTAGAAATTACAATTGCTTTACATTATGTTTTTAACACACCTGACGATCGTTTAATTTGGGATGTTGGCCACCAAGCATACGGTCATAAAATATTAACTGGACGAAAAGAAATTTTTGATACCAACCGACAATTAAATGGTATAAGTGGCTTTCCGAAAAGGAGTGAAAGTAACTATGATAGCTTTGGAACAGGGCATAGCTCCACTTCTATTTCTGCTATTTTAGGAATGGCAATCGCATCTAGTTTAAAAGGAGACACAAACAAACAACATATCGCCGTTATCGGAGATGCCTCAATTGCTAGCGGAATGGCCTTTGAAGGCCTTAATCATGCTGGTGCAACAGATGCAAATTTACTTGTAATTTTAAATGATAATGCGATCGGTATTGACCCTAGTGTAGGTGCTTTAAAAAAATACCTTACTAATGTTAAAAAAGGCACCGCTAAAGATGAAAATATATTTGAATGTTTAAATTTTCATTATGCAGGCCCAATAGACGGGCATGATATTGATGAAGTAATAAAAACACTTAAAGAATTAAAAGCTATAAAAGGTCCGAAGCTATTACACCTTATTACAACGAAAGGTAAAGGGTTGAAAAAAGCTGAAGAAAATCAAGTTACTTATCATGCACCTGGTAAATTTGATAAAAAAACAGGTGACCTACTGCCTAAATCAACATTAAACCAACCTGATAAATACCAAGATGTTTTTGGGCATACCATAGTTGAACTTGCTAAAAAAAACGAACGAATAATTGGCATTACACCTGCAATGCCAACGGGCAGCTCTTTAAAATATATGATGGAGCAAATACCTGATCGTGCTTTTGATGTTGGTATTGCCGAACAACACGCTGTTACAATGGCTGCAGCAATGGCTACTGAAGGTCTTATCCCTTTCTGCACTATATACTCGACTTTTCTACAACGTGCCTATGATCAGGTCATTCATGATGTTGCTATTCAAAACTTACCTGTTATTTTTTGCTTAGACAGGTCTGGTTTAGTTGGGCAAGATGGAGCTACGCACCATGGTGTTTATGATATTGCTTATTTACGATGTATTCCAAACCTAATCATTTACGCTCCGATGAATGAATTAGAATTGAGAAATATAATGTACACAGCACAACTAGGTCTTGATCAACCTATTGTAATTAGATACCCTAGAGGACGCGGTGTTTTACCTAAATGGAACTTACCTTTTCAAAAAATTGAAATTGGAACCTCTAAAGAATTAAAAACTGGAACGAAAATTGTTGTTCTTTCAATCGGTCATATAGGTAATATGGTTGCTGATGTTATAAAAGAACTTAACCACCCAATAGAGGTTGGTCATTACAATATGCAATTCATAAAACCCTTAGACGAACTAAACTTATTGAACATATTACAAAACTATAGCCACATTATAACTATTGAAGATGGTTGTAAAATTGGAGGTTTCGGGAGTTCTATAGTAGAATTTGCTAATAACAAAGAAATAAATAAAACTATTACAGTTTTAGGTATAAATGATGAGTTTATAGAACATGGAACAACGCAAGAACTATATAAACTTTCAAAAATTGATCATTTATTCTTAAAATTGCAATTAAATGAATTTATCAATGCGCATAAATAGTATACATATTTACATCTTTTTAAGTTTGCTTTTTTGTTTTTCTCAAATAAATGCACAAGATAGTATCCCTACAAATCAAGAGGTGGACTCTATTAAAATAGATACCATTGTAATTAGATCTTTTCAAGATAGAATTAAAAATATCCCAAGAGGAGCAAACTTAACAAACCCTGTTGTAAGTTTTAAAAGAACAAACCCTCTTAAAAATAAATATAATCGTTTTAGAATTCCATCATTCTGGGATACTGAAAATAAAATTGATTTTAACATTAATGAAGCTGCCTTTATAAACTGGAAATCTGGTGGTGACAACTCTATATCTGGCGCCGCGAAAGCTAAATTCGTTAGAAATTATAAATTCAGATATATTCAGTGGAATAATGATTTAGAAATGCAATATGGCTTAAACGCCCAAAAAGGAAGGGAGCTCCGTAAAACGGAAGATGCAATCAGGTTTAGTTCTACTTTCGGTTACAGAAAAGATACACTTACCAACTGGTACTATTCGGTTAAAACAAATTTTAACACACAATTTACAGACGGGTTTCAATATCCAGACACAGATACCCCAATTTCTAGAATCATGTCACCTGGTTATCTATTTTTAGGAGCAGGAACGTCTTACATTCCCGATGGTAAAAAATTCAACTTATACCTTTCTCCTGTTACACAAAAGGCAACTTTTGTTTTAGATCAAAATTTGGCAAACAAAGGAGCATTTGGTGTTAAAAAAGCAGTAACAGATGAAGATGGCAATATTATAAAAGAAGGTAAGACTACCTATATGGAATTTGGTATTTTAATAACGAATACATGGGAAAAAGAAATAATGAAAAACATTTTTCTAAACCACAGAATTAATCTTTATTCTGATTATTTAACAAGCTTTGGCAACATTGATGTTGATTGGGAACTAAATTTTAAACTTGTCGTTAACAAGTACATAAGTACCACCATCGGAGCCCAAGTTATTTTTGATGACGACATTCTTTTTGATGTTGAAAAGGACGATGATGGTGGTGAAATTACTAGTACTGGTGTACCTAAAGTACAGTTCAGACAATTTTTAGGAATTGGAGTGAGCTATAATTTTTAAAGTTTAACTACAACTGTTTACCCATTATTTTATTATGAATATGTACTGCTGCACTATCAGATAAACTGGCAACATAACAACACGTATTTAATAGAATTGTATATAAAGAAGCTTCTGTTTCTTTGTAATAAGTTGGCAATGTTTTAATCATCAACTTATCATAATTAGATGCTTTATTTTCTTTTTTATTAATTAAAGCTGTCGTGTAAACATCTAAAATGTCAGAAATAATTTTATAGCCCGCAATCTCCTTTTCTATTACCTCTTGAGATTGATAAATTTTCTCAACACTAATTTTTATAATATCTTCGATTTGAGCTTGATATTTACTCTTATCTAATAATGACACATTAAATTCCCCTTTTAAGATTGCCTCTTCATTATCTAAAAAGACCTTTATTGCATCAGTAATCAAAGTATTTATTGCCAAAGCTCTTAAATAACTCAACCTATCTTCCATATGCACCATAGCATTATACTTTTTAGTATTAATGCTATCTTTCACCAATTTAATTAAATATTCAAGTGCAAAGTCTTCTGGTATTAAACCTAAATTTATACCATCTTCAAAATCAATTATGGTGTAACATATATCATCAGCTGCTTCTACTAAAAAAGTTAATGGATGCCTAGAAAAACTAATATCTTCTCCTGATCTAGTTTGTACCAAGCCTAACTCTTTTGCTACTTCTACAAAAGCATCTTTATCAGATTGAAAAAAGCCAAATTTTTTATCTGCAATATGGTTTGTTGCTTTTTTAGGCAATGATTCTTTTGGGTATTTCATAAAAGCACCTAAAGTACCGTAACTCAATCTTAAACCTCCTTCAACTCCCTCTCTATCAGTAGCCAACAAACGAAAACCATTTGCATTCCCTTCAAAATCAATTATATCTTGATACTCTTTATCTGAAAGTTTTTCTTTATAAATAGCTCCTTTTCCTGTAATAAAAAATTCACCAATAGCTTTTTCTCCACTATGACCAAATGGAGGGTTACCAATATCGTGTGATAAAGCGGCAGCTGCTACTATAGCACCAAAATCGTTAATTTGGTATCCATGAACCTCTCTTAAGTGCGGGTGTTTTTCTAATAAGCTTTTACCTGCTATTCTTCCTAAACTTCTACCAACTACAGAAACCTCTAAGCTATGGGTTAGTCTTGTGTGCACAAAGTCTGTCTTAGAAAGCGGAATCACTTGTGTTTTATCCTGAAGACTTCTAAATGCAGAAGAGAAAATTATACGATCATAATCTACTTCAAAACCTAAACGAGTTTCATCTTGTTCTTTACGTAATCTTTTATGATGATCTCCTTGGCGTTTTAACGAAAGTAGCTGTTCCCAATCCATAGTAAAATTTTGATGCAAGATACATTTTTTCGATTTCTCAATCCTTTCATTTCCCTTTAAAATAGCCTAAAAAATATCACAAGTTTTTAACTTCAAACTAACGTTAATTTTACATTGACGCCTTTAATTTGCAACGCAAAGATTTGATCAACAATACAATGAAAAAAATATTTTTAATTAGTTTGCTATTTGTAATAAGTAATATATTTTCTCAAGAAACAGGAAGTATTACAGGTGCTGTTGTAGACCTAGAAATAGGTAACGAACCTGTTTTATTTGCTGATGTTCAATTGAAGAATACTGATAAAAACACGCAAACCAATTTTCATGGTAATTTTGAATTCACCAACCTTGAAATTGGTAATTACATTGTTGTTGTTAATTTTTTAGGATATGAAACGGTACAAATTCCAGTTCAAGTTACTCATGAAAAAGTTTCGAAAATTAATATCGGTTTAAAATCTAAGTTAATATCCTTAACTGCAATTTCTGAATCGGATATTGTTATGTCTGAAAAAATTAAAAAGTAGAATAAAATTCTTATTTTTTTAAAATTAGAATACTATTTCGACTCACCTAAAAATCTATACTCTATAAAACTCTTATTTACCTATATTTGTAATCATCCATTGTATATTTATGGATGGATTTAATATTTGATATCATAACCTTATATTAACTTTAGTAACAAATATTAATATCACTTTTGCTTTTATTTTGATGAATTAATGGGCGATAATATATATATTTTCATGATTGCTGCTTTAGCAATCTTAGCAATTACAGATTTAATCGTAGGTGTCAGTAATGATGCAGTCAATTTCTTGAACTCCGCAATCGGATCTAAAGCTGTATCTTTCAGAACGATAATGATTGTTGCCAGTGTCGGTATCGCGTTAGGAGCTGTGTCTTCTAGTGGAATGATGGACATTGCTAAAACAGGTATTTTTAACCCCAACAACTTCGTTTTTTCAGAAGTCATGATTATTTTCATGGCTGTGATGATAACAGACATACTTCTTCTTGATTTCTTTAACACACTAGGCATGCCAACATCAACTACGGTTTCAATCGTTTTTGAGCTATTAGGTGCTGCTGTAGCTGTTTCTGTTATAAAAATTTTAAACTTAGATGACAGCCTATCAACATTAGGGTCTTATATAAATACTGATAAAGCAACAGAAATCATTATCGGCATACTACTTTCTGTAGTGATTGCATTTTCTGTAGGTGCTGTTGTCCAGTTTTTCTCTAGGCTTTTAATTTCTTTTAAATTTGAAAAAAAACCTACATGGGTTAGTGCTCTTTTTGGTGGTTTTGCAATAACTGGTATAATATATTTTATTATTGTAAAAGGGTTAAAAAGTGCCTCAATATTAAATGGACCAATATCTGAATTTATAGCAACTCAAACAGAGTTGTTTATTTTATTCAATTTTATAACTTGGACTTTATTATCTTATATATCTTCAACTGTTTTTAAATTAAATATTTATAGACTTATCATTCTATTAGGGACCTTTGCATTAGCTATGGCTTTTGCGGGTAACGATTTGGTTAACTTTATTGGAGTGCCTATTGCTGCTTTACAATCTTTTCAAGATTGGAGTGCTTCTGGAGTAGCAGCTACAGAATATAACATGTCTGGATTAACAAATGCTGTACAGGCACCAATATACTTACTTCTCGCTTCTGGTGTGATAATGGTACTAACTATTTGGTTTTCATCTAAAGCAAAAAATGTAGTTAAAACTAGTGTTGATTTGGCACGACAAGATGAAGGAGAGGAACGTTTTCAACCTAACTTTTTATCACGTCAGATTGTAAGGTTATCAGTGCAGCTTTCTGAGGCTACATCTTCATTAATACCACAAAGTTTACAAGTCAAAATTGATCAGAGGTTTGAGAAACCTTCTCCATCTGTATTAAAAGTTAAAGTACAAGACAAACCTGCTTTTGACATGGTTAGAGCTGCCGTTAATTTAATGGTTGCAAGTATACTTATATCGCTAGCAACATCAATGAAGCTTCCTTTATCTACTACATATGTAACATTTATGGTTGCTATGGGGTCATCTTTAGCTGACAAGGCTTGGGGTGCTGAAAGTGCTGTTTACAGAGTAGCAGGAGTGCTTAATGTAATTGGCGGTTGGTTTTTTACTGCTATAATAGCTTTTATAGCATCTTCTATAATTGCTGCTTTAATTCATTACGGAGGTACTGTAGCGATTGTAATTCTTTTAATATTAGCATTTTTACTTATATCAAGAAATTATTTTAAGCAAAGTAAAAAAGCTAAAGAAATAAAAGCAGAGGATAGTTTAAGAAAATCTGAAAGCAGCTCTATACAAGGTGTTATTGAAGAAAGTGCTAACAATATATCGAATGTTGTAAACAGAAGTAATAAAATTTACACAGGAGCTATTGATGGTTTAGCAAGACATGATTTAGAAGATTTAAAAAAGAATAAAAAAGGTGTTGTTAAACTATCTAAAGAAATAGATGACTTAAGAGACAACATTTTCTATTTTATTAAAAACTTAGACGAGACAAGCTTAGGTGCTAGTAACTTTTACATTAGTGTTCTAGGTTATTTACAAGATATGGCTCAGTCATTAGAATACATTAGTAAGGTTAGCCATAAACACATACACAACAACCACAAGAAACTGAAGTACAATCAAATTAAAGAATTAAAAGAAATAGATTACAAACTTCAGAGTGTATTTAGTGATACTAAAAAAGCGTTTGAATCTAGATCTTTTGAACAGATTGGGTCTATATTAAAAAATAAGCACGAAGCTTTTGAGCTTGTTTCTCAAAAAATAGAAAAACAAGTAGAGAGAACTAGAACTGAAGAATCTAGTCCAAAAAATACAACTTTGTATTTTTCTTTACTACAAGAAACAAAAGACTTACTTATTGCTACCATGAATTTATTAGAGCTTTATTATAATGAGCATGATAGTTCTGTAAAACCAGCAAAAATTGAGCAACCAAATACATCAAAAAAATAAATGTAAAATAAATTAATTCTTGTATTTTTTTAGTTATTAGATAGTTATGCTTAATTTTGAGCTGAAATTTCTGTAATGAAAACAAGAATAGACCGTACGTTAATTAAAAACTACATTTTAGAAGTAGGTAAATTAAACTTTTATCCAAACTACGTCGTTTCAGAAATTAAAGAAGGAGTTGCCCTTTCTTTCAAAAATGCTACAGAAATAGTTAGGCTAACTAAGCTACATTATGGAAATGAGACTCCATTTATTTATATAGCAAATAGAAAAAATTCCTACTCTTTTAACCCTACTGCACATTATAAAACTATTCCAGAGTTTCCAAACCTAAAAGGGTTTGCAGCGGTAGTATATAGCGATATAAATAAAGATATTGCTCAACTTGAAAAGTCATTTATAAAAAAACCTGTTGAAGCTTTTAAAAGTTTGGAAAGCGCCATACTTTGGGCTGAAAGTATAATTATTACGAATTAATTTCTGTAAAAATTCATTTCATCAATAAACTTCCAAACGTTTTCAGGAAGTAATGGTTTTATATTTTTGCCATCCTTATGCTGCTTTCTGATAAATGTAGATGATATTTCCATTATGGGCGCAGCAACTTTATTAATTTTAGGATTACCAACAAACTGATGATCTATGACACCATCAGAAACTCTTGGATACACATATAAATTATAATTTTCTAAAATAGTCTCGTAGTTTTTCCACTTATGGAATCCTTTTAGGTTATCCTCTCCCATTATCAAACAAAAATTATATTGAGACGAATATTTCTCCTCTAAATGCACTAATGTATTTATAGTATAATTAGGCTGAGGCAAGCCAAATTCTATTGTAGATGTTTTTAATTTATCGTACTCTTTAACAGCTTCGTAAACCATATCATACCTATGATTGTTGTCTAAGAGGGTTTTCTTGGCCTTAAATGGACTTTGTGGTGTTATTACAAACCAAACCTCATCTAGGTCCGAAAACTCAACCATATGGTTTGCTATGATTAAATGCCCTATATGTATTGGATTAAACGTGCCAAAATAAAGACCTACTTTTTTCACCTTTTATTATGATTTTAAAAATTCGGATACCAACTCATGAGATTCTTGAAGAGCCGTTTCTAAATCATAATTTTTTATAATCTTATCAAATTGCGGAGCTGTTGCAAGCTCTACAGAAGCTTTTGCAATACGCATGTTTATTTTATCTTCGCTCTCAGTACTTCTTTTCTTAAGTCTTATTTTAAGCTCATCAACACTAGGTGGTTTAACAAAAACTGCCAAAGTTTCATTTGGAAATTTCTTTTTTATTCGAAGTCCACCAACAACATCAATGTCAAATATTACATTTTTGCCTTCAGCCCACAAACGCTCAACTTCAGTTTTAAGAGTGCCGTAAAAATTATCTCTATAAACTTCTTCCCATTCTAAAAAGTCATCATTTTTAATATGCTTTTTAAATTCAGAAAGAGACATAAAATAGTAATGCTCTCCGTTTTTTTCTTTCCCTCTTCTTGGTCTAGATGTTGCCGAAATTGAAAATGCTAAGTTTAATTCTTCTTGCTGTAATAAATGACGAACAATAGTTGTTTTACCACTACCTGAAGGTGCTGAAAATATAATAAGTTTTCCTCCTTTCATTACAAAACATTTAGCATTTGTTCTTTAATCTTCTCTAATTCATCTTTCATTTGTACAACTACTTGTTGTAAAGGTGCATAATTAGCTTTTGAACCTATAGTGTTTATTTCACGACCTATTTCTTGACAAATAAAGCCTAGTTTTTTCCCGTTTGAATCGTCCGATTTTAAAGCTGTAATAAAATAATCTAAGTGATTTTTTAAGCGAACTTTTTCTTCTGTGATATCATATTTTTCTAAATAATAAATAAGTTCTTGTTCGAATCTATTTTTATCTAAATCTGTTTTTAAATCAGAAACAGCTTTTTCTAAACGCTCTCTAATTGTATCTAATCTATCAACGTCTAATTTTTCAACGTCTGAAAGTAAATTTTTAATGGTATTTGTTCTAGAAACAAAATCGTCATCTAATACTTGACCTTCTTCAGATCTAAAAATATTTATTTCTTTAAGAGCCTCTTCTAAAGCTTCTTCTATTGCTTTAAATTCATCTTCATCTATATCTTCACGTTCAGTTTTCATCGAATCAGGCATACGCATTGCAATTTCTAACAACTGAGTCGCATCTGCGTCTGCAAGTGCTTTCAATTGCTCCATATATTGCTTTACAACTATCTGATTAATTACTGAAGATGTTTCATCACCTGTATTTTCGATATAAAGTCCAAAATCTACTTTTCCTCTTACCAAAGCATTTGCTATAGTTTTTCTAAGCTGTAATTCTTTTTCTTTATATGCAGAAGGCATTCGTGCATTTAAATCTAAACTTTTACTGTTAAGAGATTTAATTTCAATGGTAATCTTTTTGGATGGGAGCTGAATAACATGTTTCCCAAAACCCGTCATCGAATGAATCATAAATAGATTTTAATTTCGGCAAAGGTAATAAAATTCAAGTTTCTTAAATAGTTCATATTTAATATCAAAAATCTATTTAAAAAAGCCTCCTTAAATATTAATTCAATTCTCGAACCCAAATATTTCTAAAACTAACTCTACTGTCATCTCCATGATCCTGAAGAGTGATTGGTGCTTTACCGTGTGCTTCATTTTTAGGCCAACCAATATAAGGTGTCGTACCTTTTATCTCAACATTATCTTGCACTAATACATCATTATGTATTACAGTCATCGTTGCCGATTTTGTTTTCTCACCCCTTTTATTAAATTCTGGAGCATGATAAATAATATCATATACATTCCATTCACCTGTTGGTACAGATGCTTTTACTAAAGGAACATGTTGTTTGTAAATTGAAGCCACCTGCCCATTTACATAAGTATCATTATCATTATTATCTAAAATTTGAACTTCATAACGGCTTTGTAAAAACACACCACTATTAGCTCTACTTTGATTTTCTCCTTGTATTATTTCAGGAGACTTCCACTCTATATGTAATTGAACATTTCCAAATTCTTTTTTTGTTCTTATATCTCCCGCTTTGTTTTTCACAGTAAAACTACCATCTGCATTAACTATCCAATCTGCAGGTTTACTAGGGTCAATTACACTTTCCCATTCATCTAAATCAGAAAGTATAGTTGCATCGCTTGGTATTTTGTTTTCACCTATAAACTCAACTTTTAATGGCACAGGTTTATAAAGCTCTGTTTCTTCTGGCTTTGTTGGTTCAACACCTGTATATTCTTCATAAACTACAACTTCAGATACTTTATCGCTGACCACTTCTTTTTTTGGTTCGTTTTTACAAGAAAAAACTGCTAAAACGGCTAGCATGTATAATTGTTTCATTCTAAATATTTTTTTTAAGGTGGTAATTTATAATTCTTTTATTTTAATATTTCTGAAAGAAACAACATCTCCGTGATCTTGCAACCCTATTTTTCCTGTTGTAAATTTCCCAAAATCTGCCCAGTCAGCAAATTTAGAATTAGACACCATAGTACTCCATTCTGGGTTATTTACTGAAAAAACAACTATTTTTTCGTCATTTAAAACAACAATACCCTCATTTGTTTTATGGTTTATAGTTAGAATGCATGTATTCCACTCTCCAACAGGTTTAGTAGCGTCTTTTGAAGGGGGAATCATATCATACAAAGAACCTGCTTGGTGTGTAGTTCCTGCTTTAGCATCTGGATGTTTATCATTGTCTAAAACTTGAATTTCAGGTCCTGTTTGGTAAGCTTCTGGTAAGTTCTCATCTTCTTTAACTCCCCAAAATACACCACTATTACCTCCTTCTGAAATTTTCCAATCTAAGGACAATACAAAATCTGTATATTCTTTTTTAGTTACTAGGTTATATGATGTCCCTTCCTTTCTGTTTTTAGGAGGATAAAAAACCATTGCATTGTCTTCAATTTTCCAATTACCGGATACACTGTCTTTTAAATACTCTTGAAAATTATCGAAAGAAGTACCATTAAATAACACCTCCCACTCATTATTTTCTTTATCAGGCAATTCTTCCTTTTTAGTTTCAGATTTAACACCTACATGATTGTTAGTTTTTTCTTTACAACTACTTAACATACATATTAAAGCAATCATTGAAGCTACTCTTTTCATTTCTAAAATTTAAATTCCTAAAATTTTCTTCAAAGCTTCTTTATCTACTTCTCCACCTGCAAAATCATCAAATGTTTTTTCTGTTGCTTCAATTATATGTTTCTGAATAAATGGTGCCCCTTCACGAGCACCTTGTTCAGGGCTCTTCATACAACACTCCCACTCCATTACTGCCCAGACATCACAGCCATATTGTGTTAGTTTAGAAAATATACCACTAAAATCGACTTGTCCATCTCCTAAAGATCTAAATCTACCTGCCCTATCAATCCAATCAGAATAACCACCATAAACACCTTGCTTACCCGTTGGATTAAACTCAGCATCTTTTACGTGAAATGCTTTTATAAATTCATGATAATGATCTATGAAAGTTAAATAATCTAAATGTTGTAAAACATAATGACTAGGATCATAGAGCATATTTACTCGTTTATGGTTATTTGTTGCCTCTAAAAAACGCTCAAAAGAAACACCATCATGTAAGTCTTCTCCTGGGTGTATTTCATAACAAACATCTACACCTTGTTCATCAAAATGATTAAGAATTGGCGTCCATCTTTTTGCTAATTCTTCAAAACCCATTTTCACTAAGCCATTAGGTCGTTGTGGCCAAGGGTACATTGTGTGCCAAAGTAAAGCTCCAGAAAAAGTAGCGTGAGTATTTAAGCCTAATCTCTTACTAGCTGTACCAGCTTTCTTTACCGTGTCAATAGCCCATTCTGTACGAGCTTTAGGATTACCTTTTACTTTATCAGGTGCAAAACCATCAAACATAGAGTCATAAGCCGGGTTAACAGCTACCAATTGACCCTGCAAATGCGTAGATAATTCTGTAATCTCTAACCCGTAAGAATTTACTTTACCTTTTAAATCATCACAATAAGTTTGACTTTCGGCTGCTTTATCCAAATCTATTAAAAAACTTTCCCATGTCGGTATTTGAATACCTTTATACCCTAAATCTGAAGCCCATTTACACATTCCATCAAGTGTATTAAATGGAGCTTTATTATCTACAAACTGAGCAAGAAAAACCGCAGGACCTTTAATTGTTTTCATTTATTATTGTTAATTTCTTATTTAGAACCCATCTGAATTAATTGATTCTTAAAATTTTAAGATAATAATACTATATTTATATCTAGACAAACAAACATATTTAATTCTTATATGTTGTTAAATATAACAAATAAGAATAGAATAAAACTAAAAATAAACAAATGAATCTGGAAGAGCATTATGACGCAATCGTTGTAGGAACGGGAATAACAGGAGGTTGGGCTGCAAAAGAATTAACTGAAAAAGGTTTAAAAACTCTAGTTTTAGAACGCGGACCAATGGTAGAGCATATTAAAGATTATAAAACCATGAATGATGATGATTGGGATTATGATTTAAAAGGTAAGCTTTCAAAAGAAGATAAGAAAAAATATCACGTTCAAAATAGAATTGGTTGGGCTCCGAAAGAAGATTCTAAACATTTTTTTGTTAATGATTTAGAACACCCATATGTAGAGACAAAACGCTTTGATTGGATTAGAGGTTACCATGTAGGAGGAAGATCATTAACATGGGGTAGACAAAGTTACCGCTGGAGTGATTTAGATTTTGAAGCAAATAAAAAAGATGGTCATGGTGTTGATTGGCCTGTACGCTATAATGATATTGCACCATGGTATGATAAAGTAGAGGAATATATTGGTGTAAGTGGCCAGAAACTAGGCTTAAAGCAATTGCCTGATGGCAAATTTCAACCACCAATGGATTTAAATTGCGTAGAATTAGATCTTCAAAAATCAATGTCTGAAAAATTTGATGATGGGCGCCTTTTAACCATAGGCCGTGTTGCACATATTACAGACAGAGATTCTAAAAAAGAAGGAAGACAACCTTGTCAATACAGAAATAGATGTTGGAGAGGATGCCCTTTTGGAGGTTATTTTAGTAGTAACTCATCTACTTTACCTGCTGCAGAACGAACAGGAAACATGACACTTAGGCCAAACTCAATTGTTCATGAAGTTATTTATGATGATACAACTAAAAAAGCTACTGGCGTTAGAATTATAGACGCAGAAACAAATGAAAAAATAACTTTTAATGCAAAGGTAATTTTCTTATGTGCATCATCAATGGCATCCGTGGGTATTTTATTGCAATCAAAATCTGAACGTTTTCCAAACGGACTAGGTAATGATTCAGATGCTTTAGGTAGAGGTATTATGGATCACCACTACCAACTTGGTGCAAGAGCAAAAGTAGAGGGCTATTTAGATAAATATTACAAAGGCAGAAGACCTAACGGTTTCTACATTCCGCGTTTTGTAAACCTAGATGAAAACTCTGAAAAAAAGAACTACTTAAGAGGCTTTGGTTACCAAGGTGGTGCAAGCCGTGGTAGCTGGACAGCATCTGTAGCAGAAATGGGTTATGGTGCTGATTTGAAAGAAAATATTTTAAAACCAGGAGAGTGGCAAATTGGAAGTACTGGTTTTGGTGAATTTTTACCTTATGATGACAATCGAGTTATTTTAAGCAAAACTGAAAAAGATAAATGGGGATTACCTCAGTTAGATTTTGATGTTGAATTTAAAGAGAACGAATACAACATGCGAGAAGACATTAAAATACAAATCGAAAAAATATTAACAGAAGCTGGTTTTAAAGATGTTGATGTTTATGACAAAAAAACAGGACCTGGTCTTGGTATTCATGAAATGGGAGGTGCAAGAATGGGGCATAGTGCTAAAACATCTATCGTTAACAAACACAACCAAATACACAATGTACCTAATGTGTATGTTACCGATGGTGCTTTCATGTCATCATCAAGTTGCGTAAATCCTTCATTAACATACATGGCTTTTACCGCAAGGGCTGCAAACCATGCTGCAGAACAATTTAAATTAGGTAAATTTGCTTAGTTAATATATAAATATGGATAATACATCTGCCCGAAACATGTGGGGTAATTATTTGGATAAGCATTTAGAAGATACCTTTGTTAATGCTCCTAAAACCATTCATTTTTACGACAATGAAAAAGAAGCTAATGAGAGTGTTAATTTAGTTTTAAAAGGAATTAAAAGTGCCAACACACTAGCGCTATTGGATTTACAATCTCGAAAAGAAGCTCTCCCTAAAATAGGAGATTTTAATATAATTACAGATTGGAATGGCGATGCAAAATGTATTGTAAAAACTACAGCTGTTAAGCTAAAGCCTTATTTTAGCATTGACGCTAATTATGCAATTAAAGAAGGAGAAGGCGATAAAAGTCTCAGCTATTGGAAAACAAAGCACTGGGATTATTACACTAGGAATTTAAACAAAATCAACCGTACTCCAAAAGAAAGCATGATTGTTGTCTGTCAAGAATTTGAAAAAGTATTTGGTTAAAATTCATAAAAAAAGCTGTCTTCTAAAGAAGACAGCTTTTTTATTTTGTTGCAACTATATTAATTAATCAAATCTACCCAAACATTACCTGCTTTATGTGATGCTACTGAGCTTTCAATAAAATTCATTCCACGAACTCCGTCCATCATAGTTGGGAATTCTCCATCATTATATTTTTCTCCTCGAATTGCCTTAGAAACTCCTAAGTAAATATTGGCCATTGAATCAAAAATACCTTCAGGGTGCCCTGGAGGCAATTTTGTACCATCTAATGACAAATCAGAATTATATGCATGCCCTGGTTTGTAAACCTGTAATGGCTTATCATCACTCATTACATAAAGATAATTTGGGTTTTCTTGTTCCCAACGCAAACCACCTTTATCTCCGTAAATAGCAATAGCCAATCCGTTTTCTTCTCCTGTAGCTATTTGGCTAGATCGTACTACACCTTTTGCATTACCATCAAAACGAACTAAAACGGTACCGTCTATATCCATTTTATTATCATCATACAAGTAGTTCAAATCTGCAAGTATTGATTTTATTTTTAAGCCTGTTGTAAATTCTACCATATTAAAAGCATGCACACCAATATCGCCAACGCAACAGCTAATGCCTGCTTTTTCAGGGTCTAACCTCCAAGTAGAAGATCTTTTTGATTTATCATGAATAATTGGGTTTATCCAACCTTGATAATAACGAACATCTACTTTTTGAATTTTACCCAAAGCACCTGTTTTTATCATTTCACGCATCTGGCGAACCATTGGATATCCTGTATAAGTATGAGTTACAGCAAATACAGTACCTGCTTTTTCAAGAGTTTCTTGTAAAATTTTGGCTTCGTCATAAGTTGTCGTCATTGGCTTTTCGCAAATAACACTAAAACCGTTTTCCAATAATTTTTTTGCCATCGGAAAATGAAGAAAATTAGGTGTCAACACAGAACAAACCTGTATACGTTCGTCTTCAGGCAACTTCATTTCTTCATCTACCAGGGTATCAAAATCTTTGTAAATTCTATTGGTAGGTATATCTATTTCTTTTGCAAATGCAATGTTATCTTCAATTCTAGGATTAAATACCGCTCCAACAATTTGGTAGTTATCATTAATGTGTGATGCTACCCTATGTAAAACTCCTATTAAAGAATCTCCTCCTCCTCCTAAAATTCCTAATCTAATTTTTTTTGCCATTTTATCTTTTAAAATTTAATCTTATTGTTTTAAATACTCTCTACACTAGAGTCTTGATGTATTCTGTATTTTTCAATTTTGCTACGCATGATAAATAAAATACCGAATAGCACTATTAAAGTTACAGGAAAATATACCATAAAGCCCAACACAGACCTACCCGCCTCAATATCAGCAGCATCACCTACTAAACCAGATGCTAAAGCACTTGCTTTTTCTGTATCTAACCTAGATCCAATAATCGGGTTCCACATTGATGTTGCAAACATACCCGCACCACCAACAAGCGACATACCTAATGCTCCAGTTTTTGATGCATATTCAGATATAAAACCTATCATAGTTGGCCAAAAGTAACAAACCCCTAATGCAAACAATGCTGCTGCCACATAAACCATTGAACCATCTGCAACACTCATAAAGTATATTGCAGAAGCTGTAATAATTGATGACATCAATAAAACGCCAACTGGGTTTAACTTATGGATAATTGGACCTGCAAAAAAACGACCAAGTGCCATTATACCTGTAACTAAAGCCAAAACCAACATTGGACTTGCTCCTGAACTACCTAAAATAGTTTCTATCCACTGTTGTGGTATAAATTCAGAAGTTGCTGTTAGCGTCATACAAACCATCATAAATAAAAATAAAGGATTTGCTAATGCTTTTATATTTGAAGATGTGTTAGATTCTATATTTTCATTTTCAGGAAATTTCTGTGTAAACACTAAAAAACCATAAATTAATGTTGGTATTAACATCGTTGCAATTTGCAACTGCCAACCGATACCCCCATCGGTCATAAATTTTGATACTAAGGCACCAATAACTAAACCTCCAGGAAACCAAACATGAAACTTATTTAGCATTGCCGTTCTATTATTGGTATACATATCTGCAATCATCGGGTTACATGCTGCCTCAACCGAACCGTTTGCAAAACCAATAAAGAAAGTAGAAATTATTAATGTCCAAAAACCACCTGCATATATTGTTAGAACTAGCCCTAATAAGTGGCAAACAAATGCTATAGTTAATAATTTTTTAGCTCCTAAAACATTGTAAAGTAGGCCACCCACTAACATTGCTAAAGGAAAACCAAGAAAAGCCATACTGTTTATCCAACCCAATTCTTTATTGCTAATCTCAAAATCTACTCCTAATTGCGTTAAGATTCCTGCTCTAATCGCAAAAGTCATAGAAGTTACAATTAGCGCCATACAAGCTGCCAAAAAAATCTTACTCTTATTTACTTGCTCCATACTTCTATTTATTATTTTAGGTTGTTTAATTATCTTTTGTACTGTATATAATCTAAAGGTAATGGTTCAATTCCATTTGCTCTTGATTCTGTTGCTATTTGCCCTCGGTGATATGTTGAATGATTTATGATATGAAATAAAATATCATGAATTGTATTCACAAAATGTTTGCCTTGAGAGTTCTCATACGATATACCGGTATCAAAATTTTTTGTATTTGTAATTATTTCAAAAGAGCTTCTTTGGTTATCATAATGAATATCAAAAAAATCTTCTTTCTGCTGTTTTTGAAAAACCTCATATTTTGACTTTAATCCTAAAATTCTAGCATTCCAAATATGATGCGTATTTAAAATATGACTAAACCAAACTACATGCTTGTCTGTAAGCTGAATATCTGCATCTACAAATTGCTCAATTAACTTCTTATTACAGTAAAAGTTATAATCGAATAACGGATTGAAAAATGTATCCATAAATCTTGCTTTGAACTACTTAAGATCCTTTGATGCCTTTAACAACAACTCTTTAGTTTTTAAAATTCCTTCTTCCTCACCAAGCTCATCGCCTTCATATTCTACCCCAATAAAACCACTATAATTAGCATTTTTAACAATCTGAAGCATTTTATAAAAATCTATTTTTGTTTCATTTCCATGTTCATCAAAATTATATGATTTTGCACTAACTCCTTTAGCAGAAGGCATCAATTCTTCAACACCTTTATACATATCATATTCCTCTGCACATTCTCCATTATATATTGAGCCATCTTTTCTAATCACACAAAAATTTCCAAAATCAGGTAACGTACCACAATTGTCCATATTTACAATTGTCATTACCTCTGCTAGTTTTTTCCCATTAGAAGAAAAACCACCATGGTTTTCAACAATCACATTAATATTTTTATTTTTTGCGTAAGTTGCTAATTGCGTTAAACCATCAACCGAATTCTCAAGCCATTCCTTTTCATCATTACTACCTGATAAATTTACTCTTATAGAACTACACCCCATTTGCGAAGCTGCATCAACCCATTTATAGTGATTTTCTACAGCTTTTTTACGTTCATCAGCATCTGATATAGCCAAATCTCCTTGGCCATCAATCATAATTAAAACATTTTGCATTCCGTGTTTTTCACTTTCTTCATTACACTTCTTTACAAATGCCGCCATTGCTTCTTCAGAAAAATTTTCTTTCTCTAATTCTTTATTATACAACCCGCTAACATATTCCAAACCTGTAAAACCCCATTTTTTTGCATGTTCTGCAAAAGTATAAGGGTCTTCATTTTTCTCTAAAATCATTTTATGCATGGACCATTGCGCCAAAGACAATTTAAAAAATGGTTCTTTTGAAGAATCATCAATTTTCTCAACCTTTTCTTCTTCTATTTTTGCTACTTTATCCTTACAAGAAATATTTCCTAAAAACAAAATAATAAAGCCAAATAGTAAGGCTTTTTTGATAAAAACTATCTTTTTCATAAATTACACAACCTTTAATTATTAAATAAGCACCAACTACAACGTTATAGTATCATATCATCATATTTTAAGCGTTTAAATGTAAAAAATTAATTTTATATTTAATAAATTTACGAAACAAACAATTTTACTGCATGAGCAAATTTTTTTATAATGATGAGCAAGAATCCTATGACGCGATTGTTGTTGGGACAGGAATAAGTGGTGGATGGGCTGCAAAGGAATTATGTGAAAACGGTGTTAAAACGTTAGTTTTAGAACGCGGAAAAATGGTTACACACATTAAAGACTACCCAACCGCTAATAAAGATGATTGGGATTTTCCGAACAATGGTGAATTACCAAAAGAAGAACGCGACAAACAGCTTAAACAAGCAAGAACAGGATATACTATTAAAGCTCCGCAAAATTTCTGGTTTGTTAATGATTTAGAACACCCTTATAATGAAACAAAAAGATTTGACTGGATTCGTGGGTACCACGTAGGAGGTAGATCTATTATGTGGGGACGTCATAGCTACAGATGGAGTGACATTGATTTTGAAGCAAATAAAAAAGATGGTATCGCAGTTGATTGGCCTGTTCGCTATAAAGATATTGCACCTTGGTACGATAAAGTTGAATCATACATAGGTGTTAGTGGTGAAAACTTAGGTCTTGAACAATTACCTGATGGGCAATTTACGCCAATGATGGATTTAAATTGTGTTGAACAAACTTTCAGAGAAAAAGTTTCTGAAAATTTTGACGGTAGAGTTGTTACGGCAGGTAGAGTTGCCCATATTACTGGTGATAAAAAGTTTAATGGTAGAACTAAATGTCAATTTAGAAACCGATGCATAAGAGGATGTCCTTTTGGAGCCTACTTCAGTAGTAACTCCTCAACTTTACCTGCAGCAGAAGCAACTGGTAATTTAACATTAAGACCTGACTCTATTGTTTCTGAAGTTATTTACGACCCTAAAACTAAAAAAGCAACTGGTGTTAAAGTTATTGATAGATTAACAAAAGAGGTTTTAGAATTTAAAGCAAAAGTTATATTCTTGTGCGCTTCTTCTATGGCTTCTACTCAAATATTAATGCAATCTAAATCTGATCGTTTTCCGAACGGATTAGGTAATGATTCTGACCAATTAGGAAGAAACATCATGGACCACCAATTAGGTGTTGGTGCTAATGGTATTTTTGATGGTTTTGATGATAAGTACTATAAAGGTCGTAAGCCTAACGGAGTTTACATTCCTCGTTTTAGAAATATTGGTGGAGATACAGAGCAGAAAAATTACATTCGTGGTTATGGTTACCAAGGTGGTGCTAGTAGAGGCAATTGGGAAGAAAGTATCGCAGAAACCTCTTTTGGTAAAGATTTAAAAGAATCTATCCTTAAGCCAGGTGCTTGGTCTATGGGTATAATGGGATTCGGTGAGGTTTTACCTTACGAAGAAAATAGAATGACTCTTGATTATGATAATTTAGATTTTTGGGGCTTACCAACAGTTACATTTGATGCTGAGTTTAAAGAAAACGAGTGGAAAATGAGAGAAGACATGAAGCAGCAAGCTGTTGAAATGTTAGAAAAAGCAGGTGTTAGAGATGTTAAGCCTTATGACAACCCTGGAGCTTTAGGTTTAGGAATACACGAAATGGGAACTGCTCGTATGGGTAGAGACCCTAAAACATCTGTATTGAACG
Organism: Cellulophaga sp. HaHaR_3_176; assembly: GCF_019021925.1. Taxonomy (NCBI): domain Bacteria; kingdom Pseudomonadati; phylum Bacteroidota; class Flavobacteriia; order Flavobacteriales; family Flavobacteriaceae; genus Cellulophaga; species Cellulophaga sp. HaHaR_3_176. Next base: position 3,478,480 of record NZ_CP058990.1, on the reverse strand, counting down.
GAAATAATCAAGTACATGCAGTACCTAATGTTTACGTTACTGATGGTGCTTTTATGACCTCTGCTAGTTGCGTTAACCCATCATTAACTTATATGGCTTTTACAGCAAGAGCCGCTAATCATGCTGCTCAAGAACTTAAAAAAGGAAATATATAATGGATAGAAGAATTGCACTCAAAAACATAGGTTTATCACTTGGTTACATAGTAGCTACTCCAACCTTATTAAGTATTGTTCAAAGTTGTAACGACACAAATGTTGTAGATTGGACTCCTGATTTTTTAACTAAAGGAGAAGGCAATGTCCTTCTTAAATTAGTAGACATAATTTTACCCAAAACAGATACCCCTTCAGCTTCTGAAGTTAATGTACATGTGTTTATCGATAAGTTTACAAATGAAATTATGGAAGTTGAGCAACAAAACTTCTTGAAAATGTCTATGAGTAAATTTATAAACAAGGCTTTAAAGGATGCTGGTAAAGAAAAAGCTGAAGATTTAACTACTGAAGACTTAGAACCAGTATTGGCAGCAGCATTAAAAGTAAGTAAAGATGATGAAGTAGCTAACTTTAAATCAATTAACACTTATAATGAAGCTATTAAAAATGGTGAAACAGCTGAATTAGATGATGCTATTTCTAGATTTGCTTTTGCAAATAACCTCAGAGGAATGACTATATGGGGTTACAAATCATCTGAATACGTTGGTGAAAATGTATTGGCGTACTTACCTATTCCTGGAGAATATGTTGGCTGTGGAGATTTACAAGAGTTAACTAAAGGCAAAGCTTGGTCTATATAAAGTATAAATAGTAAATTCTCAACTTAATACCTAAGCCGTTAAATCATTAAAATGATTTAACGGCTTTTACTTTATATTACACTCTTATTTAACATCTAAACATAAATATATCTACGTAAATACTAAAACAGTTAAAGTAATGTACTCATGCAAAATTATATTATTATTTTGGCGCTATATTATTGAGCCCTTTTATAAAAAATAGCATTGCTTCTTATCTTAGATGTAAAGCATAAAAAAGCCCTGAAGAAATATTTCTTCAGGGCTTTTTATATTTATACAATTTCTCAGCTAATTAAGAGCCACACATCAAACAATCATCATCTGCCTGACCTTCTTTAGCTTTAGCTATCATTTCCTTCATCTCCTCCGCTGTCATTGGCTGTATGTCAACTTGTTGTTGTGACGCCGAAACTGCTTCTGCTTTAACAGCAATTGGTGCAGCTGCCGCAAGTACTTCTACTTCCGGAGTCACGCTTACAGGCGCTGCTTGCTTTTGAGAGTTGTCTAACGTAAATTTAATAGCATCTACCGCCGACTTAGTACGTAAATAATACATTCCTGTCTTTAAACCACTTTTCCAAGCGTAAAAATGCATAGATGTCAATTTAGAATAATTAGCACCTTCCATAAATAAGTTAAGAGATTGACTTTGATCAATAAAGTACCCTCTTTGTCTAGACATGTCTATAATGTCTTTCATACTTAATTCCCAAACTGTTTTATACAATTCCTTAATATCTTGAGGAATAATATCAATATGTTGGATAGAGCCATTAGCACGCATTAATTCTTGCTTCAAGTTCTCATTCCAAAGACCTAGCGATACTAAATCTTCTAATAAATGTTTGTTTACAACGATAAACTCACCAGACAATACTCTTCTAGTATAAATGTTAGATGTATAAGGCTCAAAACATTCGTTATTACCAAGTATTTGCGATGTAGAAGCCGTTGGCATAGGAGCAACTAACAATGAGTTACGAACACCATTTTTCTTAACGTCTTTTCTAAGTTTTCCCCAGTCCCATCGTCCAGATAGCTCTTCATCTTTTATACCCCAAAGGTTAAACTGAAACTCTCCTTCAGACATTGGAGATCCTTCATAAGAAGAATATACTCCTTCTTCTTTAGCCATTTCCATTGAAGCTGTAACTGCTGCAAAGTATAATGTTTCAAAAATTTCTTGATTAAGTGCTTTTGCCTCATCACTTGTAAAAGGTAAACGCATCATAATAAATGCATCAGCTAAACCTTGAACACCTAAACCTATTGGCCTGTGGCGCATATTTGAGTTTTCAGCCTCTTTTACTGGGTAGTAATTCCTATCAATTACCGTATTTAAATTTCTTGTTACACGTTTTGTTACTTTAAATAACTCTTTATGATCAAAAGCGCCATTTTTAACAAACATAGGCAATGCTATTGATGCCAAGTTACATACTGCAACCTCATCAGGAGAAGTATACTCCATGATTTCAGTACATAAATTAGACGAACGTATCGTTCCTAAATTTTTCTGATTACTCTTACGGTTTGCGGCATCTTTATACAGCATGTAAGGTGTACCAGTTTCGATTTGAGATTCTAGAATTTTCTCCCACAACTCTCTAGCCTTAACTGTTTTTCTTCCTTTATTTTCTGACTCATATTTTAAATACATAGCTTCAAAAACTTCACTATGATTATCAAATAAATCTGGGCATTCGTTCGGGCACATCAAAGTCCACTCCTCATTTGCCTCTACTCTTCTCATGAATAAATCTGGAATCCACATTGCATAGAATAAATCTCTAGCACGCATTTCTTCTTTACCATGGTTTTTCTTAAGATCTAAAAAGTCATAAATATCAGCATGCCATGGCTCTACATAAATTGCAAAACTACCTTTACGTTTTCCTCCACCTTGATCTACGTATCTAGCTGTATCGTTAAATACTTGTAGCATTGGCACAATACCATTTGATGTTCCATTTGTACCTGCAATATATGAACCTGTTGCCCTTACATTATGAATAGAAAGACCTATACCACCAGCAGATTGAGATATTTTTGCCGTTTGTTTAAGCGTGTCATAAATACCATCAATACTATCGTCTTTCATTGCTAAAAGAAAACAAGAAGACATTTGAGGCTTAGGTGTACCTGCATTAAATAATGTTGGAGTTGCATGTGTAAAGTACTTTTTAGACATTAACTCATACGTTTCTACAGCCGATTCTAAATCATTTAAGTGAATACCAACAGCAACACGCATTAACATATGCTGTGGACGTTCAGCTATTTGACCATTTATTTTTAATAAGTAAGAACGTTCTAATGTTTTAAAACCAAAATAATCGTAGCCAAAATCTCGGTTATAAATAATTGTAGAGTCTAAAAAGTCGGCATTATCATTAATTACCTTCATTACTTCGTCAGAAATAAGAGGTGATTTTTTTGAATTTCTAGGATTTACATACTCATATAAATCTCCCATTGTTTCTGCAAAAGATTTTTTGGTATTCTTATGCAGGTTAGAAACAGATATACGTGCAGCCAATTTCGCAAAATCCGGATGTGTAGTAGTCATTGTAGCAGCAATTTCTGCAGCTAAATTATCTAATTCAGAAGTTGTTACTCCATCATATAAACCTTCAATAACCCTCATTGAAACCTTTATTGGGTCAACAAGTGGGTTAAGTCCGTAACAAAGCTTACGAACTCTTGCCGTAATTTTGTCAAACATTATTGGTTCTTTTCTTCCGTCTCTTTTTAGTACAAACATGGGCTACATTTATTATTAGTGATACGTTGGTCTGGTCGTGTCTATTAAAAGACACAACAAATTGGTTTGATTATTGTTTTATGACCCCTTAATTATCAAAGGGTTTTTAAGATGTTTTAGAAATCTGCGTCGAAACTAATTTTCCCAGAATCTCCATCTTTATCGTTATTTAAAACACCTGCTTTTTGGTATTCAGAAACTCTTTTTTCAAAGAAATTAGTCTTTCCTTCCATTCCGATCATATCCATAAAATCGAAAGGGTTTGATGAGTTATATACTTTTTCACAACCCAACTCAACTAATAATCTATCAGTTACAAACTCTAAGTATTCCGTCATTAATTTAGAATTCATACCAATAAGACTAGCTGGCAATGATTCTGTAATGAACTCTCTTTCTATATTAAGTGCATCTACAATTATTTCTGTGATACGTTCTTTCGTTACTTTATTTATGATATGATTTTGGTGCAAGTGAACAGCAAAGTCACAATGCATACCTTCATCTCTTGAAATTAATTCATTTGAGAAAGTTAAACCTGGCATTAAACCTCTTTTCTTCAACCAAAAAATTGAACAGAACGACCCTGAAAAGAATATACCTTCTACAGCTGCAAAAGCAATTAAACGCTCTGCAAAGCTCGGAGAGTCTATCCACTTTAAAGCCCAATCTGCTTTTTTCTTAATTGCAGGAAAGTTTTCTATTGCTTGAAAAAGAATTGTTTTTTCTTTTTCATCTTTTACATACGTGTCAATTAATAATGAATATGTTTCAGAGTGAATATTTTCCATCATTATCTGAAAACCATAGAAAAATTTAGCTTCAGAATATTGAACTTCATTAACAAAATTTTCTGCCAAATTCTCATTAACAATACCATCAGAAGCAGCGAAAAAAGCTAAAATATGCTTTATAAAATAACGCTCATCATCGTTTAATTTGTTATTCCAATCATTAGCATCTTCACTTAAATCAATTTCTTCCGCAGTCCAAATACAAGCCTCTTGTTTTTTGTACCATTCCCACAAATCATTATGTTGAATTGGAAAGATTACGAATCTATCTTTATTTTCTTTTAGGATTGGCTCTACTGCTGACATATTTTTTGGGTATTTCCTCATTAATCATTCACAAATAAAATATTTGTGAGACGGGTTAACAAAGATTGGAAATAATCGCGGTTTTATAAAGGCTTTTTTATGTTTTTCGACACAAAGTTTTTAACACACAATGTTGAAATCTAACCTTACAAGTGATGTTTATTGACCTCGCATAGGTATTAGCTTTATTAAAACTTTTTGAATTACATATGTTAAAAAACAGTAACAAAAAATAGACCAAAAAGTATATAAAAAACATACTCTTTGGTCTATTCTGAAATTGAAAAAAATTTAAAATTTACAACACTGTCAAACCTTACTTTTCTAACCGATAATGTTTAGAATTTTTAATCTAAGAACTTGTTGGCTTAGGAAGTTCCCCCCGAAACCTAAAAACCACATTCAACATTTGAAAAAATCCAAATGCTCAAAAATTGTTATTATCAACTTGTTAATGAATTAACGAAGTACAATCTTATAATTAAGCGTGCGTTAGAAAAGTTTTTTTGATTTGACAGTTTATATGTAAATGTTTTCATCTTAAGCTACCGGCAGTAAAATCACCTGAAAGCCGTATTTGTTTTCCTTTAAAATTTTTTAAAACTAGATTTAAATGACCTTTGCATTCTAAAGCATTAAAGCTTGTAATTCTTACTTCTCCACGCTCTGTATAATATGGCAATTCATCAGAATTGATCATATTTAAATATCCAAAAGCATCATCTTCATTTAGTTTTTCAGTATTATTTTTAATTATATATATTTTTTCTCCAAAAGGCTCTACCTCTTCATATTCGATAAGTTCAAGCACAAAAACGTGTTTTTTAGTATCGGCCAAAGTAAACTCTAAAGTCGTCCTATTTTGTCCACGATTATCAACTTCCATATTAGTATCGAAACACATCTGCCCATTTATTTTAGCAGTAATGTTTCCTGAAACGTAAAAAACATATTTATTAGCATCAGTATCATCTAAAAATATATTAGGAGCAAATGATGTTAATAACACAAGTATTATAACACAATAAAAGCCTATATAAATTCCGTGACGGTTATACTTTTTTTGCATAAAATTAATCTTCCTTTATTTAGTCTCTAAATTCAGAAACTGAAACTAAATAATCTGTGTTTTGCAATTCGCTTTTATCCTCCGTTAATGTTGCTATTGCTATTACGATAATCAAAATAAAAAATAAGACTACTGATTTTTGCATGACCCATTTTTTTAATCTAAGTTAGTTTTGTACAACACAAATGTTACCTTTAATGAAGCACAACAAATTCAATATTTTAATTGAATTAAAAATTTAGCATGACTAAATTACTAGAATAGAACATCTTGCATTTTGTATTTGTATCAATGGTGATAAAAACTGTGTGAATGGTACAAGAAAAAAAATTATTTTTTTTTAATAACTTACAATGAGTTGTTTTTCATTAAAAAAAAGAGCAAAAGATTAAAAAAAGTCCAATTGCACTTAAAAACGAACCATTGATACAAATGATATTTAATAGAAAAAATTAACTATTATTTTTAATTAGATATTTAAATTTTTATGCTAGAAGCAGTAATTGTAGATGATGAAATAAAAGCTCTTCAAAGTTTAACTTGGGAACTAACAAATTTTAGCGATGAAATTAAAGTAGTCGCATCTTTCACAAACCCCTCAGAAGCTTTAGCTTATTTAGATGATAGTAAAAATACTCCTGATTGTTTATTTCTAGACATTGAAATGCCTACTATGGATGGATTTCAATTTATTCAAAAATTAAAAAATAAAAATTTCCCAATAGTTATAACTACAGCATATAACCAATACGCAATAAAGGCCTTAAAAAATGAAGCTATTGACTATCTATTAAAACCTATAGATTCAGATGATTTAGAGGATACATTAATTAAAGTTAGAAAATTCAATTCAAAAACATATACTGCCGAAAAATTAGAAAAAATACTCCTTAATTTTCATTCCAATTCTGTTCAAAAAAAAATAATAATAAATACTGATGGTAAGTTAGTCTTTTTAGAAAGTAATGAAATCATATACATAGAATCTGATGGAAATTATAGTACCCTATTTTTAATAGACAATCAAAAAATAGTACTCACTAAAAAACTAAAAGAGGTAAATGAAATGCTACCCTCAAAAACTTTTTTTAGAATTCACAACTCTTATATTATAAACCTAAATAAGGTAAAAGAATTTTTAAAAACTGATGGTTATGTAATTTTAGAGTCTAACCACAAAATTCCTGTATCACGACAGAAGAAATCTGACTTTTTAGACCTAATCTAGACAACAAAAAACATGCATCAACCAAGTAAACGATACATTATACAACTTCGATTATATTTATTGGTTTTTTTATTTTCTTTTAATTTTATTAGCTCTCAAGAAATCTCTAATAGCTTCAAAAAAAAGGTAGATAGCATAATACATAACAAACCAGAAACATACATCGGTATAAATTCTGTGATGGGATCTTCAAAATCAGATACTATTTTAATGAAGTATTTTTCTGATGTCGCTGCACTCAAAAAATACCTCTCAGGACAATGCTATGCACTAAACCAATTAGGTACTAAATATCGTAATATATCACGATACAACAAAGCTATTAAATACCATAAATTAGCTTTAGAAAAAGCTGACGAAGCAAACAACCTAGAACTAAAAGTATTTAGCTTAAACATGCTTAGTGTTGTTTACAGAAGGATGGATGCTATTAAAACAGCACTAGATTACGCCCAAGAAGCATTAGAACTAGCTGAAACCGAAAAAAACCCATCAATCGGATTACAAAGAAGTATAAACATTTCTCTTAATGGTATTGGAAATATATATCAAAGTTTAAAACAATATGATTTAGCAATTGAAAAATTCAACAAATCACTTAATTCAGAAAACAATCTTCATAACAGACTTGGCCTAGCCATTAACAACCAAAATGTTGGCGAATGTTATGAAGAATTAAACAATTTAGATCTAGCTCTAAATTATTATAGAAAATCATTAGCACTTAATGAAGAGATGGATAATGAAATGGGGCGGATTATATGCCATAACAGTATAGCCCAAGTATACATAAAGCAAAAGAAAAATACACAAGCTTATAATATACTTATACCAACATTAAAAAAGGCAAAAAAATTAGGTGATAACTATTTAACCTCTATTGTACTCATAAATACTGGCTGGACTTTAATGGATTTACAGCAATATGAACAATCAGAAGCAAATTTATTTGAAGGAGTTCAATTAGCGTCTAAACATAAACTACAAGGAACCCAGGCTATAGGTTATAAATTATTATCTGAATTATATTCCAAAAAAAAAGAGTACGAAAAATCATTATTTTACTTTAAAGAATCGAAAAATATAGAAGAAAATTTAGCTAACGAAACAAATATTAGATATGTTAATGACATTCTTTTTAAATATGACACTGAGAAAAAAAACAATCAGATAGCGATACTTGCGAAAGAAAATGAACTGGTAAGAATAAAGCTTAAAAGAAATGAAAACACCATACTTATTGGGGCATTATTATTATCATTACTAGCTTTAATACTTTACATCTTGTATCGTCAGTTTCAATTAAAGAGTGAAAAAAAATTATTAACTCTGGAGCAGAGTATGCTTAGAAGTCAAATGAATCCACATTTTTTATTCAACTCATTAAACTCAATCAAATTATACATTATAAATAACGAAAAAAAGAATGCGGTTTACTACCTCAACAAATTCTCAAAACTAGTGCGCAAAATATTAGAAGCATCTTCATTAAAAGAAATATCGCTAGCCGAAGAATTAGAAACGGTTGAATTATATATGAATATTGAAAACATACGTTTTTCAAACGAAATAGATTTTGAAATAAATATTGAAGAAGGTTTAGATATACATGCCATCAAAATTCCTTCTCTAATTTTACAACCTTTTTTAGAAAATGCTATTTGGCATGGCTTATCATCTAAAAAAGACAATAAAAGTATAAAAATAGATATTTTAAAAAAGAATGATTACTTCAACACCATTTGCATAACCGATAATGGAATAGGGAGAGATGCTTCTGAAGTTATAAAGAAAAATAAGGTCTTAAAAAGAAAATCGATTGGAATAGATATTACAAAAGAACGATTAGAGAACTTCTCTAAAGACTATCAAAATACTTTTGAAGTTAAAATGATTGATTTATTTGATGCAGAAAAAAAACCTATCGGAACAAAGGTTTTAATTACGATACCTACTATTTAGGCAAATTTTCAGCCACTTTTTCTAGTTCTACATACCATTCTTCTCCGAATTTACGGATCAGCGCTTCTTTTACAAATTTATAAACTGGTACTTTTAATTCTTCTCCTAAAGAACAAGCTGCATCGCATATTTCCCACTTATGATAGTTAACCGCAGTAAACTCAGAATACTCTCTAATACGCACTGGATACATATGGCATGAAACTGGTTTTTTCCATTTAGTAGCTCCCGCATTATATGCTTCTTCTAAACCACATTTAGTAATTCCTTTGTCAGAAAAAGTAACATATGCACATTCACTACCATTTACCAAAGGAGTTTCCCACTCACCATCTTCTCCTTTTACAAATGCACCTTCTTCTTCTATTACTTTAATTCCTTCTGCTCGCAAAAAAGGCTTAACATCATTATAAATATCTACTAAAATTTCTGTTTCTCTATCATCTAACGGAGCTCCAGCATCGCCATCTACGCAACATGCACCTTTACACGCAGTTAAATTACAAACAAAATCATTTTCAATAATCTCTTCTGAGATAAGCGTTTTTCCAATCTGAAACATATACTATAAAATTATCGCAAAGATACCCTATCTAGTGATAATCAAAATTTTATTTTTCACTAAAACTTCACAAAACTGAATTAAAACGTAAATTTGCACTGAATTTTTTTCAATATGGATTTACAATTTAATTTTAAGGAAATTGCCACAGCAACTATGGTTCTTTTTGCTGTAATAGATATTTTAGGAAGTATCCCGATTATTATTGGTTTACGAAATAAAGTAGGACATATTCAATCAGAAAAAGCATCGATTGTTGCTGCTGTTATAATGGTTGCTTTTTTGTTTGTTGGTGATGAAATACTTAACTTAATTGGTATTGATGTTAATTCATTTGCAGTAGCAGGTGCTTTTATTATATTTTTCTTAGCTATAGAAATGATATTAGGCATTACCCTTTATAAAGACGATGCCCCTGAAAGTGCTTCAGTTGTTCCAATTGCCTTTCCTTTAATTGCTGGCGCAGGAACAATGACTTCTTTACTATCTTTACGAGCAGAATACAGAGTAGAAAACATAATAATAGCCATAATTATCAATATTATATTTGTTTATGTGGTTCTAATATCATCAAAACAAATAGAAAAAATACTTGGTCAAGGTGGCCTTAATGTAATTAGAAAAGTTTTTGGTGTAATTTTATTAGCCATTGCTGTTAAGTTATTTGCAGCAAACATTAATCAGCTTTTTTAATATAAAAAAATACAAAATATGAATAAAGTTATAACAAGTGTATTAATATTGATTGCGGTTGCTTTGATTGCTTACAACACTACCCACTTAAATATTGATAATTTATTTGAAGGTGATAGTATTATTGCCTTAATAGGCATTGTAGCATCTTTATGTGCTATTGTTCTTTTAGTTTTATTTATGCTTTCTAAAAAAATTCAGCAAAAAATTAAAGACAACTAGTTAATCGTTTTCAACGTTTTCTTTTAGTACTTTTTTATCAGATGTTAAGTTGTCTAATTCTAAAACTTTTAAAATTACAGCATCATCTTTACCTTTTATAAGGGCATATATATTTGGACTAAACAATTGTTCAGCTATTGAAGCTTTTATATAAATCTTTATCTTGTCTTCATATTTATAATATCGAAGATTGGCTAAGCCCTGGTTTTCAAAATCTTCCATATAGTTGATGAATTTTTCAAACAAAACATCATCTACTCTAAAATTATTGATGAAATCTTTTTCAATATAATCCACATATCTATTTCTATCTTCTTCCAAGTGGTTAAAAGCAAATCTAGACATTATACCTCCACTCTCTAAAGAGCTTATAGCCTCCTCTTCATAATCGCCAATAGGCACAAAAACATCTGGTATTATACCGCCACCGCCATATACCACTTTACCCTTAGGCGTTGTAAACTTTAAAGAATCTGCCACTTTAATACTGTCTACAGAAACCAACTCCCCACTAGCATACCTATCAGTATATTTTTGATAATAATCTTTATTTCCCTTCGTATAATCTTTTTGAATAGACCGCCCAGTTGGTGTGTAGTATCGAGATATTGTTAAACGAACAGCAGAACCGTCTCCCAATTCCATTTCTCTCTGCACCAAGCCTTTACCAAAAGATCGCCTACCTACAATAGTTCCTATATCATTATCTTGTAAAGCTCCTGCAATAATTTCACTTGCAGATGCTGACCTTTCATTAATTAAAACATAAATAGGTTTATCTTCAAAAGACCCTTTTTTTGTAGCAAAAGCTTTATCTATCTGGCCTTTTTTGTTTTTTGTAAATAATATTAATTTTCCATCTTGCAAAAATTCATCTGCCATTTTCTCAGCAATTCCTAGGTAGCCACCTGGGTTATCTCTTAAATCTAATGTTAACTTTTTAGCTCCTTGTTTTTGCAGTGTAGTTAGTGCCGTTTTAAACTCATCAAATGTAGACTCTGCAAATCTATTTACTTTTATATAGCCCATTACAGCTGTCAACATATATGCTGCTTCTACGCTTTTTAATGGTATTTTATCTCTTTTAATTGTTACAGAAAAAAAGGTACTATCTTGTTTTCTATACACTTTAAGCTTTATAGGGGTTCCCTTTTTACCTTTAAGTTTATCTATAATTACCGTATTTGGCATGTTTTTACCAAATAACGTATCCTTATCAGCCATTAAAATACGATCACCACCCTTTATACCTTTATTAAAACTAGGGCCATCTTCTATTGTTCTAACAACAGATATAGTATCATTTTTCATAAAAAAACTAATTCCTATACCGACAAAATCACCCTTCATACTTTCAGAGACTTTTGCCATATCTTTTTTAGGAATATAAACAGAATGAGGATCTAATTTATCTAAAATATTGTTTACCGCTACATCAACAATACTATCTGTATTTATATCATCTACATACTCATAATCGATATAATCAATCAACCGATTAAGTTTATCTTTCTTTGAATTTGTAGAAAAAAGTTTTTCTGGAGTATCATTAAAATGAAGCTTACCACCAATAAAAACACCTAATGCCATTGCAAAAGCGAATACGATTGGCCATAAATACTGTTGTTTTTTCTTCATTTAGATTTATATCAATTAAGAATTGACTTCGATTTTAGAAAGGTGAATAAGTTCCACACCAGCTTTTTCTAAAAATTTAAGCCCGGAGTCATCTTTATATGCATTTTGATATACAACGCGTTTTATCCCAGACTGGTGTATTAACTTGCTACACTCTTTACATGGTGATAAAGTTATATATAACGTTGCTTCATTACAAGACTGTGTAGAAGATGCTACTTTAGATATCGCATTAGCTTCAGCATGTAAAACATACCATTTTGTATACCCATCTTCATCTTCGCAATGGTTTTCAAAACCAGTAGGTGTACCATTATATCCGTCAGATATTATCATTCTATCTTTAACAATAATTGCACCGACTTGCTTTCTTTCACAAAAAGATAACTTACCCCATTCGCTAGCCATTCTTAAATAGGCCTTATCGTATTTTTCTTGTTTTAAATCTCTCATACATTAAATTTCTTAAACCTAACTATCAGATAGTTATGAGGTTTAAAAAGTAAGCCACTAAGATACCTGCTTTTAAATGGACCAACAACCGTAATCAGTTAATTTTTAGTTGTAATTAAAATGGAAAAGTATCAATAAGTATAGGTATTGTAATTAAAAGCACGACAATTGATGTAATTGTTATAAATAGCTTTTGCTTAACTTTTAAAATAGCCTGAAGTATGTAGGCAATGCACAACACTAATAAAATAATAGTTACTTGAGATAACTCTATACCTGTCGCAAAACCAAATAAAGGGCCTATTTTATTTGTCTCTTCAGACATTAGCATTTTAAAATAGTTTGAAAAACCAAAACCGTGTATCAAACCAAAAAACACAGTGGCAATGGTATGCACAACCAAGCTTTTATCTTCAATTTTAGACTGAGCGTATACAATGTTAAAAATAGCTGTAATTAATATTGTAACCGGAATTAAAAATTCGATATACGTAACATTTAAAACAATTAAATTATAAGTAGACAAGGCAAGAGAAGTACAATGTGCGATGGTAAAAACAGTTGCAAGTAAAACTATTTTTTTCCATGATTTAAAAGTAAAAGGAATAGCTAATACCGCTAAAAATAAAATATGATCATAAGCAGATAAATCTAAAACATGATTTAGACCAAGCTTAACATAAAACCAAAAATCTGACATACCGTTAATTATAAAGATCACAAAATTACAATAAATATTCAATTACAAAAAGATTACAAAAAGCATACTTTTATCGCTTTCATCTAAAATTTAATAGCTATAAAGCAGTCTATATATTATATATAACCTACATCGTTAACACCTAATATTCTGCCAAAACAACACTTGTTTAGCCTTTAAAAAACGATAACACAAATTATTTTAAAGTTGCTGTTGATATTTTGGTAATGATATATCTGAAAATATACTTAATGAAAATTGGAAGAACGATTATATCTATACATGTAGGTGAAATTTTTGGAGGCCTATCTAAAATAATTTATTTCATAACTTAATAAGCTTGTTTAATCATCAGAAACATATCTATAACATGAACATTAAGCTGGTTTAAACTAAACTACAAAAAAGAAGTCTCATGTTAGTTTATACCACGTTCTTTCTGTATAGTTTCGTAAGCTATTTGCACCTCTTTGAACTTTTCTTCAGCCCCTTTTTTAATAGCTTCGTTTTCTGTATTTACTCTATCTGGATGGTATTTTTTAGCCATTGTTCTGTACGCTTTTTTAAGTTCATCATTACTTACAGACTTTTCTATTTCTAGAATTTTATATGCGTTATCTGCTGATTTAATAAACATTGCTTTTACACTTTCAAATGCACTACGCCCTATTTTAAGATATCTAGCAATTTCTTCAATTTTATTAATTTCAGCAGCACTTACTGATCCATCTGCTTGAGCAATTCCGAATAAAAAATGTATTAACTGTAAACGAACTTCTGGTCTAGTTCGCTGGTTCATATATTCACAAATACGCTGAGCTGACACCTCTTGTTTTTTTATAACTTCATTAAAAGTTCTAAAAATAGCATTTGCTTTTTCCTTACCATATGTACCGACAAAATAGCGTTGTACATAGTCCATTTCACTTTGACTTACCTTACCATCTGCTTTGATAACTAAAGAGCAAAGTGATAATAAATTTAGCTCAAAATCTGCAGGAGAAACTGATTGTCTTCTTGCATCATCAAAAGCAGATTTAAAACCCCCAGATTTACTACTAAGGTTATCAATAAAACTACCAACTATAAATCCTAAAATCGCCCCAGGAAAACGAAAAAGATAAAATCCCAATATAGCCGCACCCCATTTAATCATTTAAAAAATATTTTTGTCAAAGATATAATAATCAAATTCAAAAAAATACTCTAATGAAAAGTTAAGGGTTAGAAAAGAACTACGACAAATTGGTTACCTTTGAGAAACTATAATAAATTACACATCTAAAAAAATAAAATTATGTATCCTGCAGAATTAGTAAAACCGATGAGAGAAGACCTAGCATCTGCTGGGTTTGAAGAATTACATACAGCTGAAGCAGTTGAAAAAGCAGTAAGCGCCGACGGAACAACTTTAGTAGTTGTAAACTCTGTTTGTGGCTGTGCTGCCGCAAATGCAAGACCTGCTGCTAAGTTTAGCTTAACAAACAGTAAAAAACCAGATCATATTGTTACTGTTTTTGCTGGCGTTGATTTTGAAGCTGTTGATAAAGCAAGAAGTTTAATGGTTCCTTTTCCTCCATCATCGCCAAGTATGGCTTTGTTTAAAAACGGAGAGTTAGTTCATATGATTGAAAGACACCATATTGAAGGTAGACCAGCTGAAATTATTGCTGAAAATTTAATGTCTGCTTATGATGAATTTTGTTAATTAAAATTCACCATTTCAGCTTCTAGAAATAGAAGTAAAAAATAATTAATAAAACCGCTCCTTTAAAAAGAGCGGTTTTTTACTTTTGTAGAATGCAGAAATTAATAGCATATCCTTTAAGTGCATTCTACCTTATTTGTTTTGGGTTAACACTTTTATTTTTTCATCCTATACAGTGGCTCGCTAATAACCTATTTGGTTATCCTGCGCTAAAAAGAGTAGTGAGTATCCTGAACTTAACTTTAATGAGATGCTCTCATATTATTGGTACTAGATTTAGTTTTAATAATTCATACACGTTGCCCACAAATCGTCCTTTGATAATTGTAGCAAATCATCAGAGTATGTTAGACATTCCGCCTATAATCTGGTGGATGCGCAAAAATCATCCAAAATTTGTTAGTAAAATAGAACTAGGAAAAGGTATTCCTAGCGTTTCTTACAACCTTGTACATGGAGGTTCTGTTTTAATAGATCGTAAAGATAGTAAGCAAGCACTTAGCCAGATAATAAAACTTGGTAAGTATATAGAAACCCATCAAAGGAGTGCTGTAATTTTTCCTGAAGGGACAAGAAGTAGAACAGGGCAACCTAAGCCTTTTCAAACTACAGGATTAAAGTTGTTAATGAAAAATGCACCTTCCGCATTAATCGTTCCTATTAGCATTAATAATTCTTGGAAAACCCTTCGCTACGGGAAATTCCCTAATGGATTAGGGAGCCATATTACCTTAGATGTGCATCAACCTATAGAAAACAGAGGTGATATTGATGAACTAATCGTTCAAATAGAAAAAGTAATAACCAACGGAGTATATATTTAAATGACCAACACAACTATTGTAGAAGAAACAATTGCATTTGTAAAAGAAACATTACATGGAGCAGAAGGAGGTCACGACTGGTTTCATATTCAGCGTGTTTTTAAAAGTTCGCTTTTTATAGCTAAAGATGAAAAAGATATTGATGTTTTGGTTGTCAGCTTAGGCGCTTTATTACACGATATTGCTGATTCAAAATTTCATGATGGAGATGAAACTATCGGTCCGAAAGTAGCGTCTGATTTTCTATCATCATTAGAAATTGACATTACAATAATCAAACATGTAATTAAAATTATTGAAAACATATCTTTTAATAAAAGTCTAGAGCTTTCTGAAGAGAAATTCAATTCTAAAGAATTACAAATAATACAAGATGCTGATCGTTTAGATGCTATTGGTGCTATAGGTATAGCACGTGCATTTAATTACGGTGGTTTTAAAAATAGGGAATTATACAACCCTGATATTGCACCTAATTTAAAGATGAATAAAGAAGAGTACAAAAAATCTTCGGCTCCAACTATAAATCATTTTTATGAAAAATTATTGCTTTTAAAAGATAAGATGAATACTACTACTGGAAAAAAGTTGGCTCAAGAAAGACATGATTTTATGATTGCTTATTTAGAGCAATTTTATAAAGAGTGGAACCCTTAAAACATATTTAATAATATCAATTTTATAATTAAAATAGTTTTAAAAACAAAAAAGGCTTAGTAAAATTACCAAGCCTTTTTCTCTAATTCAAGTTAAGAAATAATTAGTCACAATTACCATTAACGTCACATGATCCACCTGCATTACTAGTTTTTAATACGGTTAACTTTTCTTTATTATGTTTTTCCCAAGCTTTTTCTAAAGCTTCTGAAAACACCTCTACTGGTTGTGCTCCAGATATTCCATATTTTTTATCTAACACAAAAAATGGAACTCCATTCACACCTAAATTTCTAGCCTCCATCTCATCTTGACGAACATCATATGTATAATCATCAGATGCAAGCATTTCTTTTACTGCGTTACCATCTAATCCATTAATTGTTGCTATTTCAATTAAAAAATTAGTGTCATCTATATTTTTACCTTGCTCTAAATGAGCTTGTAATAAAGCTTCTTTAAACGTATCAACTACACCTTGCTTTTTAGCAAAATGAAGTAAGCGATGTGCATTTAATGAATTCGCAGGAACTATTTTATCTATTTGAAATTTTAATCCAACTTCAGCTGCCATAGTTGTAACGTTCTCAAACATTCCTTCTGCTGAATCACGATCTACACCTTTCGATTCCATAAATTGCTCAATAGAACTTATATCTGTTCTAGTTTGCATATTAGGGTCTAACTCGAAACTTTTCCACGCTACCGTGATTTCATCTTTATATGGAAACTTTGCAAGAGCAGCCTCAAATTTCCTTTTTCCGATATAGCAAAAAGGGCATCTTATATCTGACCAAATACTTATTTGCATAATTTTCGATTTTGTTTTCTGTATATATAGACGTAATTAACAAAACAACCTTACAAACTAAATTTTATTAAGATTCAAAACAGTTTTATCTGACCATCTCTAAATTGCTCATGTAACCCTGTATTTAATTTAGGAAAGCTTTTATTTTTAAAATGAATTCTTTTAGCTAAAGCAACCAAATCATGAATTTGCGTCGCTATTTTACCATCCCCTCTGGTTCTAGTTCCAAACCTACTATCATTTAGCTTTCCGCTATGGCACTCTTCAATTTGATGTAAGACCTTATCAGCCTTGTCAGGTAAAGACTTTCTAATCCAATCCGTAAATATTTGTCCAATTGCGCCGTTTAACCTTACTACTGTAAAACCAAAAGATAGAGCTCCGTTATCAGACACAGCCTTAGCTAAATTCATAATTTCATGACTATTAATACCTGGTATGATTGGAGCCAGCATCGCATTTACAGGAATATTATGTTCTGTAAGTATTTTTATGGTTTGTAATCGTTTTTTAATACTAGCTGTCCGAGGTTCTAAAATTCTTCGAGTTTCTTCAGAGAGAGATGTTATAGATATATTTACACCTATTAAATTATCTTTCGCCAATTCAGATAAGATGTCTAAATCACGTAAAATCAGGCTGTTTTTAGTAATAATTGCAACTGGGTGTTTATACTTTAAAAAAAGTTTTAAACAAGCTCTTGTAATTTCAAACTTTTTTTCAGCAGGTTGGTAACAATCTGTATTACCTGAAAGCACAATAGTTTGTGCTTGCCACCTTTTACTTTTAAGTTTTTCTTCTAAAAGTTTAGGAGCATCTTTTTTAACCAGAATTTTTCTTTCAAAATCTAACCCCGCACTATAACCCCAAAATTCGTGAGTATTGCGAGCATAACAATAAATACAACCATGTTCGCAACCTTGATAAGGATTCATCGAAAATGCCATACCGATATCAGGGCTGGCAACCTTATTAATAATAGTTTTAGGAAAAATGGGTAGATATTGCGTTTTATTTTTATCGGCATCTTCACCTTCTAAACGGCAAAACTCTAAAAAATCATCTCGCGTTTCATACCTAAACTCTGAAAATTTATTGGTTAAATTTTCTTGAGCACCTCTACCTTTAATAAATTTGTTTATATTCAATTTTTGGATTTATTCCAAAAATATGGAATAAATCCTATTTAAATTATTCACTAATGTTAAAAGATGCGTATAAAGAAATTAATCAAACTTCACCTTTACTAATTGCTTCTTACCCCCTCTTTTTGCGTAAAAAACAAGTTTATCATTAACAGTATCAATTAAAGGCATAGATACCATAAGTGGTAGTCTAGCTTCTTGATTATCTATTACTTTTTCATATTTCATACGGCCTTCAGCATCTAGTTTTATAACAAAAATATTTCTATTTCTACCTAAACCTTGTTTAAACATAATACGCTCATCACTCAATTGCTGAGGGTTTTCACTTGCCGTACTTATAAAAAAGAAAGTATCAGAGCCTTTCGTATATGAACAGTATGATGTGTATGCGGGGTCTCCTTGAGTAACCTCTGACTTATTAATGTTTCGAGCCCATTCCATGTCACCTTCTGCATTCAATTTTACACTCACAATATCATTATAATGATACCTGCTTATTTTAACACTAGAACCTGTAGGGTCTCTTTGTATACTAGATGTTACAAAATATTCTTCCGCATTAAAAAGTATGTTTTTGTCTTTTGTTACCTCAACACCTTTAAAAACTAAATTTTTTATTACATTATTTTCATCTCTACCAAACTTATCTAGCATGAATTGGTTTGAAAATGCATGATACTTTTTATCATTTATTTCCATGGTGTTCTTATTTACATCGAAGTAAGCAATGCCATTATATCTATTATCTTTTCTATTTGCATAAAAACCCACACAAACTAACTTATCACCGACTACAATTGGGCTTAAAGCTTCAGGAAACTTACCCGGATCATTAAAAGCTTGCACTTTACCACCATCACTAGTAACCTGTACTAATTCATATTGAAATTTTCGTTCTGTTGCGGCAAAACGTTTCTTTTTAAAATATGCTTTTGCTGTTAAATACACTTCTTTTAAATCATTAGAAGTCTCCATGTTTTCAAAAGCATAATTTTTTGTTTCTATTTCACTAGAAAAATCAAACTCCATTAATTTTTCAAGAGAAGTATTAAAAACATAAATAAAATGCTTGTTATCGCTTCTTTTTTTATGATGAGAGCTTATAGCAAAAGCCGTTCTTTTTTTATTGAAAAGGACTGTTGTTGTAAATCCTGATGAAAAGTTTCTATTGAAATAATTTCTATCTAATGGTTGCTCTACTGCATCTGACTCTATTGATAAAATCTTTTCTTTTGTAAAATTAAAATTAGCAAAAGGGCTCTTATGAACAACATATTCATATGAATTTGTTCTGTAACTGTATTCTAAAAACAACAGATTTACAATTCCGTTTACAACAAAAGCATCAACATAATTTGAGTCTCTTAGTTTATAATTATATTCAGAAATCAATTCTAAATCAGAGTTATAATGCTCTATATAATACCCTCTTGGTTTTAAAATGATGCCTGTAAAATATGACCGTATTAAAATACTGCCTCCATTGCCATCAGATGCGGTCGTTAGTAGGTTTGAATATTTATACTTATCGTTATATTTTTCGCCGAAAGTATAAGAAACAGGTATTTCTTGTGCTTTTACAAAAGAAATGAAAGCGAAAAAAAACAAAAGTAAAATGTTTCTGTAGCGCATGGTAAAGTAGGTTTTTGGTTATTATTACGTACAGCTAGTTATTTAAAATCGGCCTTTCTTTTTTCTAAGAATGCTGTTGATCCTTCAATAAAGTGTGGAGTTCCAAAGCAATCACCGAAGGCTTTAATTTCTTCTTTATAACCATCTGTATTAGTTTTAAAACCCGCATTTACCGCTTTTATTGCATTACTTATCGCTGTTGATGAATTATTCGATATCTTACCTGCTAATTTTTCACAAAGAGGGATTAGTTCTTCTTGCGGAACCAAATAATTAACCAACCCGTAAGACAATGCTTTTGAAGCATCAATCATACCCGCTGTCATAATCATCTCATTTGCCCTACCCTTACCTATTAACTGTGGCAAACGCTGTGTACCTCCATAACCAGGTATAACACCTAATGAAACTTCTGGTAAACCCATTTTCGCATTATCACTGGCAACTCTAAAATGGCATGCCATTGCTAGCTCTAAACCACCGCCCAGTGCAAAACCATTAACTGCAGCAATTACTGGTTTCGATAAATTTTCGATATAATCAAACAATTTTTTCTGTCCTTTTGCAGCAAGCTTGCCTCCTTCTTTTTCTGAAAAATCAGAAAACTCAGCAATATCAGCTCCTGCAACAAATGCTTTTTCTCCACTACCCGTAATAATAATAACTTTTACTGTTTCATCTTTATTTAAATTCTTAAAAGCATCATGCAATTCACTAATGGTAGCTTTATTTAAAGCATTTAATTTAGTTGGGCGATTTATTGTTATGGTTGCTAAATTACCAACCTGCTTTACTAGTATAGTTTCAAATTTCATAAGACTCTTTTTTATTTCTTTTAAAATTATAAATCTTTATGTGGTATAACAACAAAATTATCCAAACATTTTTCTAATCCACGCTGCAGCCTATTAACAAGTCCTTACAAGCTTAAAAATAGTATAAACCCCAACACTACATATAAATAAAGCCAACCAAACAACCCCTAAAACACCTTAGCTTACGATAACAAAACATTAACAACTCTAATTTGTCTTAATGTTATAAATTTTTATGTTACCCTATTAAAATACATTAAAAATGAGGTTATTATACATCAAAAGAAAGACAAAAACAGAACAAAGATATTCACAAAAAATGGGGAGACTTGACACTAAAGTAACCTATGTAAAACAATACTTTTTAGGTCTTCCAATTAAAACACTTCATAAATATAGAGAGACTTATTATGGAGAGGTTAAAGATTGTGAAGATTGTATGCTTTTTATTTAACATTAAAATATTTTACTTAAGAAAAAAATTATGAAAGTACTCGTAATAGGAGCCGGAAATATGGGGCTTACCTACGCAAAAGGAATGTCTAAATCAAAACTTCTAAAAAAAGAGAACATAATGGTTCTTGATACTTCTGAAGAAAAAATGGAGGAAGTAAATCAAATGATAAACTTTGATGCCTACAGAAACTTAGTTGATTGTGTACCTGAAGCTGATATTATATTTATCGCAGTTAAACCATACCATGCAGAAGATTTATTTAAAAAATTAAATCCTTTGGTAAAACCAGGGCAATTATTGATTTCAATAATGGCTGGGGTAACAATCGGTACAATTAAAGAAACAACTGGCCTAGATAAAATTATACGTGCTATGCCTAATCTACCAGCACAAATTGGTAAAGGCTTAACATCTTACGTAGCTTCTCCTGAAGTTTCAAGAATAGAATTACTAACCATTGAAAGTTTATTAGATACAACTGGTAAATCTATTTTGGTGAAAGATGAAAACTTCATTGATGCATCTACAGGTATCTCTGGTAGTGGTCCGGCTTATGTATTTTACTTTATGCAAAGTATGATGGAGGCTGCATTACAAATGGGTTTTAGTGCAAATGTTTCAAAAGTTTTAGTAGCTCAAACGTTTACAGGAGCAATAGAACTTTTTAATCAAAATACTTTATCACCAAACTCTTGGATGGAAAAAGTAGCGAGTAAAGGTGGTACCACGCGTGCCGCATTAAATTCGATGGACGATAATAATGTAGGTGAATTAATAAAAGAAGCTGCTTTTGCTGCTTTTGAACGTGCCGTTGAACTTGGTAAAGAAAAACAACATGTATAAACAAAAGATTGTTATAAAGGTCGGTACAAACGTAATGACCAACAAAGATAATAGGATTGTTAGACCTGTTCTTAAAAATTTAGTAAAACAAATTGCTGAACTTTATGAAAGAGGTATTATTACAATTCTAGTCTCATCAGGTTCTGTAATTGCAGGGATGGAAGTTTTAGGGAAATCTAAAATTAAAGACAAAACTCAAAAAAGACAAGTATATTCTGCGATTGGGCAACCGAGAATGATGCGTTTGTATTATAACATTTTTCGTGATTATGGTATGAAATGCGCCCAGGTTCTCCCTACTAAAAGAGATTTCAGTCCTGGAGTTCACCGTCAAAACATGATAAATTGTTACGAAGGTTTACTTACCGAAGGTGTAATTCCTATCGCAAATGAAGATGATGCCGTATCTGTAACCATGTCTATGTTTTCTGATAATGACGAACTCGCCAGCCTTATTGCCGAATTAGTAAATGCCGATAAACTTATTATACTAACTGACATTGACGGCCTTTACAACGGACATCCTGATGCTAAAAACAGTAACCTTGTTGATCATGTAAACCCTGATGAGAACTTGAATAAATATATTCAAGATAACGCAAAAGGAGAAGCTGAAGGAAGAGGTGGAATGGGGTCTAAATTAGAATATGCCCAACAATCTGCAGCCAAAAACATTCCGACATTTATTGCCAACGGAAAAAAAGACCACACTATTATTGATATTATTGAAGGAAAAAAAGTAGGGACACGTGTAGCCCTTGAAGAAATAAAACATTAATATGAAGTTATTAGCAACAGATATAAAAAACAATGTATTAGCATCAATGATTCAAATTTTAGATGAGAATCGAGATCAATTACTTGAAGCTAATAAAAAAGATTTAGAGCTATTTAATAAAAATGACCAAGCGATGTATGATCGTCTTATTATTGATCAAAAAAAGATCGATGAGATGATTTTGGCCGTAACAAAAGTAAAATCTCAAGACGACCCTGTCAGTAAAGAAATTTCGAAAGAAGTGCTGCAAAACGGATTGAAAATCATAAATAAAACAGCTCCTTTTGGCACAATAATGATTATTTATGAGTCACGACCAGATGTTACAATTGAAGCTGCTGTACTTGCTTTTAAAGCCAATAATAAAATATTATTAAAAGGAGGTAAAGAGGCCCTATACAGTAATAAAATGCTTGTACAATTTTGGCACCGAGCTCTTGAAAAACACAACTTATCAGCCGACTATATTCAATTGCTAACTATGAACAGGCAAGAAACGCAAGAGTTTCTTAAAAACCCTACCCAAAAGTTAGATTTAATTGTACCTAGAGGTGGTGATAAATTAATTGCTTTTGTAAAAGAGCATGCAAAATGTGCTGTATTAGTAAGTGGTCGTGGAAATAATTTTTTATTTATTGACAAAAATGCTGATTGGCAAAAAAGCATTAAAGTAATCCTAAATGCTAAAACTGATAAAATATCGGCATGTAACGCACTTGATAAGATATTAATAAGCTCAGAGGTTGATAATTATTCTGATAAATTGAAAGATTTAGAAGCTATCTTAAAGGACAACGGCGTATCCATATTAGTTGATTCTGAAGTGAAAAATATTTTGAAAAATGCTCCTGTAATCAGTGATGACTCTATTTGGAAAGAGGAATTTCTAGCCATGAAATGCTGTATTGGCTCTGTAAACTCACTTGATGATGCCATTGCTAAAATCAACGAAAACTCAGGAGGTCATTCTGCAACAATAATGACTCAAAGCCACGAGAAAGCACAAACTTTTATGGAACAGGTAGATTGTGCTGCGGTATACCAGAATGCATCAACTAGATTTACTGATGGTGGCCAAATGGGTGTTGGTGCCGAATTAGCCATAAGTACAGATAAATTACACCACAGAGGGCCGCTTGGTTTAAATGAATTAGTTACCAACAAATATTATGTTTTTGGTGATGGGCAAATTCGAGAATAAATTCAAATTCTAAATAAAATTAATATGTTAGATACCATAGAAAAAATAGAAGGTGCCGTTCTGCACCATGGCGAAACACATAATCGTATTTATTTGACCGAGTCGAAGGAAACGAATTGGGATTCTCTTATTTCTAAAATGAAACATATCGCTCATGATAAAAAATATGATAAAATTTTAAGTAGAGTTCCCGAACAAGCTATAGAAACATTTAAATCTAATGGTTACCAAGTTGAGGCAAAAATACCAGGTTTATATAATGGCAAAACATCTGGTTATTTTTTAGCAGAATACTTGAATAAGCAACGTTCAGAAAATGATGAAAAGGCATTAAAAACTATTGCTACAGTAAAATCTATTGCTCAAGCAGCCAAAAGCTCTTCTGAAGAAGGCTATATGAATTTGCCTGCTAATTTTAGTGTAAGAAAGTTAAGCAATAATGATTTACCTATGCTTGCTGAGTTGCATCAAAAATCATTTAAAACATATTCTTTTCCTATACAAGACGAGAAATATCTTTTAGAATTAGCAGAACAAAATCATGAATACTACGGCCTTTTTAACGAAGGAAAACTAATTGTTTCTGCTATTTTAAAAATATATGAAAACGAATCAAATATAGAAATAGTAGATTTTGCTACACACCCCAATTATAGAGGGCAAAACTTGTCGTATTATATTCTTCAAGAAATCAAACAAAACAGTAATAAAAGAGGTTTTAAAACCATATACTCCTTCGTTAGAGCCACCTCATATGGCTTAAATATTACATTTAGTAAACATGGTTTTATTTTTGGAGGAACCCTGTTTAAAAATACGCTAATCGGTGATAATTTTGAGAGTATGAATGTTTGGTACACTCATTAAATTTTCAGACGGTAGTAGGTTTTAAATTTAAATATATTACGAGGAGTGCATATTCATAACAAACATGTACTCCTTTTTATTTATATATGTCAAAATTTACTTTCTATGAAAAAACCACCAATTCATATCCCTGGTTATACTATAACCAAGTTTTTCATACATTGGTATTGCTGCATTTCCTTTTGTAGTGTGTAAAATGGGCTTCTTATTATTTTTTAAAATTTGCTGAGTTACGTAGCAAACCAATTGTTTGGCTAATCCTTTTCGCATATAATCTGGGTGTGTAACTACAGCACTTACTTCAATAAAATTATCAGTTTGCATACGTTGCCCTGCAACTGAAACTAATTTTCCATCTTTAAATATTCCATAATACTCACCCATTTCAAAGGTTCTTTTTCGATAATAGCCTGGCATTACAAGCCATACCAAATCATAAATATCATCAATATGCTCTGTTGTTAGCCGTACTATGGTTTCTGAAATTACAGTTTCAATTAACGAATTAAGCACCATTTGGCAACCTTCAATTTTACGGTCTAAAATAACACGATTACTATTGAAAGTGGGCACACCTGTTTCGGAAACTAAAAAAAAACTATCACATGCCATAGCGTAAGCATCAAGAGCCTCTTCAGTAGTAAAGGCATCAACAAAAGCTCCAAAAGGACAAACTTTCGGATCGTAAAATTTAACTCCATTATAGTTTACCACAAAATTTTTATGTGTTTCGCTAAGCGAGTACCATACAGGGTTTTTTAATGTTTCTTCAAAATGACTCATGAAAACAAATAATAGAGTTCAAATATAGGTATTGATAAAATGATTTTCTTAACAAAACCTTCTATTCGAACCCAAAAAATCTTTCTCTTATTCTTTTTAGAAGTCTTTTATTATTTATCGGAGTTCCAATTCAAAATTTCATTGTGAATTTCTTCAGGAGAACGCTGTGTTCTTTTTGCTAAATTCTCAATTATAATATAAAAACTTCCTTTTTCATATTTTGTATCAGAGTCTAACACATAAGGGTAATGTGCAAGGTATTCATCACGTACCGCTAACCATTGCTCTTCTAACTCTAAGTCAAAGTTTGATGTCTCTACACCTCCGTTATTAACAGGTTCCCTACTTGATTCTGTATTTTGAGCGTCTTCCTCTAAACCATGATTTTGTTGCACTGTATTATCTAGTCCACCGTAATCCTTATCCCTATATTCATTTTTATTATCTGTAGTCATCTGTTCCTATTTTAATTTATGAATATTAAAATTACAAAATGATGACACCGCTACTTGCTCTATCGGGTTTATAACTACCTTAAAAGAGTATGATTGGCAACTAACAGCTATTCTTGTCCTAAAACATAAGGACTTGCTCATGATTGGCTTAGCTACCACCCACCAATTTTCCTGCGTACTGCTTGTTGTTCTTTTGTAGCTTCAGGTGTAGGTATATTGCTTGGATATAAAGGCTTAGGGAAACCTTCTGTTTTACGTCTTTCAAAATCTTTCTCGCGGTATTCATCAAAAGCAGTATCAGGTGGTAAAGGGCGGTTTTTTTCCATATACCACACATATAAACTCCAGTATTCTAAACATTCATTAGTTTCTAAAGTCCAAGTATAGTTGTATTTTCTGTCTTTAATATATATTTTTTCACCTGTTATAGCAAAATCACCAGAGGTAGTTAAGGTTCTATATACATGTAAAGAATCAAAATCAATAGTTCTATGTTCTTTATCAATAAACGTTTTTGGGTATGTAATTTTACCATTTAAACGATCTAACACTATTTCCTTAACTGGTGCCATTACATGAATCATTAGAAAAATTAATGTAACCACTACAAAAGGTAAAATTATTAGGAATCCTTTAAAATCAACATATTCGCTTGTTAAAAAAAAAAAAAGTTAAAAATAATAACACCATATGTATAGAT
Source organism: Cellulophaga sp. HaHaR_3_176 (assembly GCF_019021925.1). Taxonomy (NCBI): domain Bacteria; kingdom Pseudomonadati; phylum Bacteroidota; class Flavobacteriia; order Flavobacteriales; family Flavobacteriaceae; genus Cellulophaga; species Cellulophaga sp. HaHaR_3_176. The sequence goes on along the minus strand of NZ_CP058990.1, from coordinate 3,451,605 downwards.
GTCCAAAAATGGGTTAAGCTTACCGATACATTCCTAACAAAAAATAGGTCATTTGCCTCTTGTATATTTAATCTTTTTCCTGGTTTAATTTGCTCTTCCTTTACTTGATGATACTCTATATTGTGGCGGATGACCTTTTCTTCGGGTGCTGCTTTCCAAAAACTGCTCATTAATTTATATTTTATAGTGAATAGAAAAATTAAGCAGCTTCATATATACTTAGGTATAAATTACACCACTCTAGGAAACTTCACTGTAAAAACGGTTCCTTTGCCGGGTTGCGAGGTAAGATCAATAGACCCATTATAGGTTTCAACAATTGTTTTAACCATCCCTAAACCAAGACCCATTCCGCTTGATTTAGTCGTAAATTTTGGTTCAAATATTTTTTCCTTAAACTCATCTTCAATTCCAATTCCATTATCTGCTACCGCAATTTTTACATAATTACCTTCTGAAGATACGGTTACCAATATTCTTGGAAATTCCACTTCCGGCACTGCTTGGATTGCATTTTTAACCAAATTAGTAAGCACTCTAATTAATTGTGTACGGTCTAGTTTTGCGATAATTTCTTCTTCATCGGCAATAAAATGAATATAATTTTCATTAAATATATCTAAGCCTAGCTTCACAATTTTCACCACATTAAGAGTTTCATTTTGCTGCGCAGGCATTTCGGCAAAATTAGAAAATGCACCCGCAATACTACTCATGGTATCTATTTGCTGGATTAATGTTTTTGAATATTCTTTTAATTTATTTTTAACCTCAGGATCTTCAGGATCAAATTTACGTTCAAAGCTCTGCACGGTTAAACGCATTGGCGTAAGCGGATTTTTAATTTCATGCGCCACTTGCTTTGCCATTTCTCGCCAAGCCTGCTCTCGTTCGCTTTTAGCTAATTTAACAGCACTTATCTCTAACTCGTCAATCATTGCGTTATATGCATTTATAAGCTTCCCTATCTCTTCTGATGGGTTACCTACAATGATTTTTTGATTTTGTTTCGTCAAAAATGTAGTATTCATTTTATCAGAAATTGTTTGCAGTGATCTTGTTATGTATTTTGATATAAAATAAGCCAACCAAATAGCTATTAACAACATAAATATATACACACCACCTAAACGAAGTAAAAACTCCTTCAACTCTTTATTGTTAAATGAGTTATCTTCAAAATAAGGTAAATTTAATATACCAATTGGTTTAAATCTATTATCTGTAATATAGGTATATGATGCTTGATACTTATCACCAGCAGTTGCTTTTTCTTCTAAATATCTAGAGTCTACACTCCTTTCTAAATTATTTAAAACAATGGGAGTTAAGCACATTGAGATAGAATCGTTGCCAAATTTTGGCCTAGAGCTTTTAATTAATCCTCCTTCTAAATTATAGATATTGAAATTTACATTTAGCACATCTGCTATTTGATAAATTTCATCTTTAAAAATTAGATGCAAATTTTCTGTAGTAGCAACATAGGTCGTCCTTTGTAACGTATACCTAATATTTTCTTTTATTTGCTCCTCTTTACGCTCTAAACGATCTTCGTGATAATCTTTCGCTTGTTCTCCATATTGGTAAATAGTAACTCCTGCTATTAATACCGACGCTAACAGCACCAGCAAAATCATAGCAAAAAATATTCGAGACCTAAGAGAAACTTTATTGAACAATAATTATAATTTGATTTTTAAATATAACAATAATTGAACCAAAATATTTTTTGACCCATTAAAAATAATAGAAGCACTATTAAGCATCAGGGTTTTTATCTCTTATTTTCTTATAAAGCTTAATACCTAACATTAACAATATACCAAGTAGTATTATACCTACTACTCCGTAAACCCAACTAAAAGCACTTTTTAAAACGACCAAAAACACAACTGCAAACAAAATAATAGTCGCGCCTTCATTCCAAATACGCATAAATTTAGAGGTGTATTTAATTTCATCTCGTTGCAATTGTTTGAAGATTTGATGATTTTTAATATGATAAAAAATAAGTAATAGCACAAACCCTAGTTTTACATGCATCCAAGATTGTTGCAACCAATTAGGAAACAATACCAGTAACCAAACAGCAAACAATACTGCTAAAATTGCAGATGGCCAAGTAATAATATACCACAACCTTTTGGTCATTAACTTAAATTCTTTTGTTAAGATTTCCTTTTCTGGAGAAGGTCTTAATGAGGCCTCTATTTGGTTAATAAACAGCCTAGGAACGTAAAAAAGTCCAGCAAACCATGTGATTACAAAAATTAAATGCAATGCTTTTATATAACCGTATAATTCTGTCATTATTCCTCTACAAATAAATAATTAAGTTTTAGCTGATTAAATTACCCCTTATCAGTATATCAAAAGTACTTAATTGTGTTTTTATTTCAGCAATCAATTCGTTTTTAACTAGTAAACCTCTTAAAAGATGTAACAATTGTGTAATTTTCACTACCTATATGCTACATTAACAAATTATTGAATTTATGTCAAAACTCATATCAACTGCAAAATTAACCGAAAGTGATTTAAAGATTTTAACCAACGCTAAACAGCAAATGGAAGAAATTGGTTGGGCTATGAAGGGATTAAATAGTGTTGGAAATATTATTCAGAATAAAGTAGAGTTGTTACCACAAAAGCAACAAAAATGGCTACAAGAAGTGAGTTATAATGTATTGCAAAAAGTAGTAAAAACCAATTTACTATCAATGAAAACCAATAAACTAGTTACAACTCCCTTAAACAATACATACAAAGCATTGGTTACTTCCTCTGGAATTTTAGGAGGTACTTTTGGTGTCATTGCTTTCTCAGCTGATTTAGCTGTAGCTACAAAGTTTATGATGCGTTCTATTATGGATATTGCTCGTAGCGAAGGCGAAGACCTTACTGCATTGGACACACAACTTGCCTGTTTACAAGTTTTTGCCTTGGGTGGAAAAAGTAAACATGATGACAACCTCGAAACTGGTTATTATGCTACAAGAATCACACTAAATTCTACCGTTAAAGGAGCCACAACTGGTGCTGGAAAATTAGCTGCCGGCATGTTAAAAGGAAGTTCTAACCCGTTTCTACAAATTTTAGGAGCTATTGCCTCGCGGTTTAGTGTACAAGTATCTGAAAAATTTGTTGCACAAGCCATTCCTATACTAGGTGCGGCAGGTGGTGGTGCTATAAACTTAGCATTCATTCATCATTTTCAGCGAATGGCTCACGCTCATTTTGCTATTAGAAAATTAGAACGCAACTACGGAGAAGAACTTATTAGAAAATCTTATGAGCAAATTACAATACACTAAGTATTAGCTTAATTCTCGTTTCATTTCTTTTCTAAGGTAATACCCTGTTATAATTGTAGCTAATACATCTGCAATAGGAAACGCCAACCAAACCCCTAATTCGCCAAAATACTTAGGTAGAATTATAATTAACGGTATAAAAAAGAAACCTTGCCTTGTTAATGTTAATAAAAGAGCAGGAACCGCTTTTCCTATAGCTTGAAAATATGCTGCGCCAATTAATTGTAATGCAATTATAGGAGTTGCTGCAAAAACTAAACGCATTGCCGTTGGTGTGTGCTTTAAAACATAAGCATTAACAGCTAATTCACTTGCTGGAATACCTTCTTTAGAACTCAAAAACAATGATGCAATTTCTCCTGGAAACAACATTAAACCAATAAAGACAACGGTTGCCATAATCGCGGCATATTTAATTGCTGTAATAATACTTTCTCGTACCCTTTGGTATTTTTTTGCACCATAATTGAACCCCGCAATAGGTAAAAAGCCTTGTGTAACACCAAACACAGGAAAGAGTGCAAACATTAACATACGACCAATGATAGCGTAAACTGCCACCATAGCTTCTCCTCCTAAACCGAACAGTATATTATTCATTAATAAATACACAACACTTGTTGTAGCTTGCCTTGCCAAGGTTACAAAGCCTAAAGAACTAATTTCTTTTAGAACTGGAAAATCAAATTTTAAGTGATGCCACCCTATTTTAAGTTCAGAATTTTTTGAAACGAAGAAGTAAAAAACATAAGAAAAACAGAGTAGATACCCAATAGTTGTAGCCCAAGCGGCACCAGCCATTCCCCAATCAAAAATGTAAATGAAAACATAATCCATCACTAAGTTTCCTATAGATGGAATAATCATAGCAATCATAGCAAATTTAGGCTTTCCCTCTGCTCTAATAACCGTATTCCCCATCATACAAAGTGCCAAAAAAGGAACTCCATACAAAACAATAGTATAATAGATTTTTGCTGGCTCAAATATGCGGCCTTTACCGCCAAACGCTGGAATAATAGCATCAACATAGCTTAACCCTAAGATAACCATACCGATGGTTATAAAAAGTGTTAATGCTATTTGATTCCCAAATGTTTTTAAAGCCTTTTCTTTATTATTACCTCCTAAAGCTCTAGAAATAATACTAGCCCCACCAATACCCACAGACATACCAAGCGCTGCAATAAAAAATGAAACAGGTAACACTACATTAATTGCTGCTATCGCTATAGAACCAATCCAATTACCTACAAAAATAGAATCTACTAATACATTAAGAGACATCACCAAAATACCAATAGATGCTGGTACGGCTTGTTTAACAAGTAATTTACCTATTGACTCTGACCCTAATTGATTAGCAGATACACTCGGCATTATGCGGGAAGCTTACCGTTTTCTTCCCAATCATTAACCCATTTTGACATTACTTCTACCCAATCATCGCTATCGTTTAAACAAGGAATATGCTTATAATCTCCTCCTCCTGCTTCTTGAAACTGCTCTTTACCTTCCATTGCAATTTCTTCCAAAGTTTCTAAACAATCAGCAACAAATGCAGGAGTAATAACGACTAGTTTTTTCTTTCCTTCTTTCGGAAAACGTTCAAACTCAAAATCAGTATAAGGCTTAAGCCAAGGGTCGTTTGGTAATCTAGATTGGAATGACATGCTTACCTTATCTTCTGGCAAGTTTAAATATGCTTTAACACTTTCAGTCATATCATAACATTGGTGACGGTAACACGTATTATGAGCAACAGAGTTTGTTTTGCAACAACTACCATCTATTTTACAGTGAAATTTTGTTGGATCTGATTTTTTAATATGTCTTTCAGGAATTCCGTGATAAGAAAAAAGAATATGATCGTAATCAAAACCTTTTAAACCATCTGCTATACTCTCTGATAAAACTTTTACGTACGCTGGATTTTTATAAAACGCAGGTAGTGTGGTTATTTTAATGTTTGGAAAAAATTCATCTTTTACTTCCATAGCTTTTACAACTACAGTTTCAAAAGAAGACATTGCGTAATGAGGGTATAAAGGCACTAAAAGAACTTCATCAACACCTTTATCTTTTAATTCTTGCAAAGCATTTTTAATAGTCATTTTACCATAACGCATACCTAATGCCACAGGCATTTTAGTATGTTTACGGACTTTTTCAGTAAATCTTTCAGAGATAACTACTAAAGGAGAACCTTCTTTCCACCAAATTTTAGAATACGCTTCTGCTGATTTTTTTGGTCGTGTTTGTAATATAATTCCTCGAACAATAATGTTTCTTAAAACTTTATTTACATCAATAACACGCTCATCCATTAAAAACTCATCTAAATATGGCTTAACGTCTTTTGCTGTAGGGCTTTCTGGTGACCCTAAATTAACTAGTAAAACTCCTTTCATAGCTTATCGAATTTCCTTTATCTGCTGCAAAAATAATACATGACAATTTATAAACCTTAATTCTATTAATTAGTTTATTTATAACACTATAGTTATATTCAATTTTCACAAGCAATTAACAGTAGAATAAACACTTTTTATTAAGTTGCATAATTAATAGATTAAAACGGAAATAATGCTAAAAAACTTAACAATGAACCCTAGCGCATTACTGTATTTAGCAGTCGGAATTGTAATTGTATTAATACTTCAATTTATTACTGTTCAGATTCTTCGTAGATATGGAAAAAAATCTGATTACATAATAGATAAACAAGGCGTTAAAGATGTTAGTAGGCCGGTTTTTTTGTTGCTTATTGGAATTTTGACTCGTGTTAAATTGATACATACAAATTTAGGTATTAATGAATTATCGTATGCATTAAAAAAAACAAGCACAATCATTATTATAATTGCAATTACATGGCTTTTAATTTCAATTTTAAAAATTATTAAAAGAAAAGTTATCGCTAATTATGATGTAACAGCAGCCAACAACTTACGTGCTCGTAAAGTCTACACACAATTTAATATTTTAGAAAGAATCGTGATTTTCATCATTATTATTTTAGCTACTGGTATTAGCTTAATGAGTTTTGAAAGCATCCGTGAAATTGGTGTAAGTATATTTGCATCCGCAGGTGTTGCAGGTATAATTCTTGGTCTATCTGCTCAAAAAA